>JBLMYT010000018.1:0-15247 GCA_050258455.1 Candidatus Omnitrophota bacterium
TCACTTCCTCTTTGGTGAATCCCAACATGCAGTTCAAATCCGGTTCCAATGAAATATTCGTGGCAATATTAAAACCGGACGTCACATCGTCCAGAGTAATCGGAGACACACCGGTCATGAATAAACGGGAAATCGGGGCATCCAATCTCGACGCACCACCTTTGAGTACGTTAAAAAACGCCCGCAAAAAACCTTCTCCGTGCGTGATATTCCGAAATGCCTCTTCACCGGCTTTGGCCAAAATCGTATTGGCGAAATTGTCGTATTCGTCGATGATAACATAGAGCTTTTGTTTTTTTCTTTTGCAGTGGGTTAACAGGGTTACCATGACGTCAGAGGCGCTTTCCTGGACGTTGAATTCTGATTTTACTTCTTTAATATCGATATTCAGGAATTCCTCATATTTGCTTATAAAGTCGGAAGCGGATTCCTTAATATAATTGAGAAATGATTCTTCTACTTTTGAAACGTCAGGGCCGATCATTGAAAAGTCCAGAGTTAGGACCATGTAGCTGTTTTTTTCTTTGGTGGGATTTTGATAAACATCGGTGCCTTTAAATAAAGCATCGAATTCGTCTTTTTTAGTAATATCGTAATAGGCTTCCAGCATGGCGAGAAAAAGGGACTTTCCAAACCGTCGCGGACGGATACAGAACAAATAGCGCCCCTTTTCTTCGATAATCCTGATATACCGGGTTTTATCCACAAAATAGTAATTTGAATTTCGAAATTCGTTGAAATCGGATACCCCGTACGGAATGGGTTTTAGTTGTTTTTCTTCGATCATGAATGTATAGTAAATCAAAACCCAGGCAAAGTCAAGAATTGAGGGATTGATACGGAAGTCATCAACCAAATAAATAAAAAGTTTTGATCAAACTTTTTCAAAAGTTTGGCCCCCGGCAGGGGAAGCCCCGAATGACACGCGGGTCTGCTCCGATAAAAGTGGGCTTTCCTCAATATATAATTCAAGGCCAATTAATGGTATAATAAAAGATAATGACTACAAAGGAATTTTTTTAATATGGATTTAATTTCAATCATCTTACTTGCAATCGGACTCTCCATGGATGCCTCTGCGGTTTCCCTCTCCTCGTTTATCGTCATCGAGAAAGTCAAAGTTCGCGACGTGCTGATCATGGCGTTTTGTTTCGGTTTATTCCAGGCCGCCATGCCGCTGATCGGATGGTTTGCCGGAAGCCGTTTTCGATACCTCATCGAAAAATACGACCACTGGATTGCGTTTATCCTGCTTTGTATCATCGGCGGAAAGATGATCTATGAATCCTTTAAAAAACCGGAAGAGAAAGAGGCGATCGATCCCATGAAAATTCTCTCACTCCTGGGATTATCCGTTGCCACCAGCATCGATGCCCTGGCCGCAGGTCTGAGTTTCGGTTTTCTAAGGCTGCCGATTGTGACGGTCATCACGATTATCGGCGCAACGACATTTACGTTTTCTTTTGTCAGCGGGATGATCGGTAAATACGTCGGTGCCAAATTCAGCAGCCGAATGGAATTTATCGGCGGAATTATCCTTTTCGGAATCGGCATCAAAATTTTTCTCCAGCATATTATTACACAGGTATGAGGTGAATCGATGAAAGAAACAATCGATAACATTACCGGCCAAATCAGCCGGGTCATTCTGGGAAAAGAAAAAGAAGTCCGCATGGTGTTTACCTGCCTCCTGGCCAAAGGCCATCTTCTGATCGAAGATATCCCCGGTGTGGGTAAAACCACTCTGGCGCAGGCCCTGGCCAAAACGCTGGGTTTGAGTTTCAGCCGCATTCAATTCACCAGCGACCTCTTACCCGCGGATATCGTGGGCACATCGATTTATGACAAAGAAACCGGCGAATTTCGGTTTCATCCCGGTCCCATTTTCGATCACATGGTGTTATCCGATGAACTCAACCGCGCCACACCCCGCACCCAAAGCGCCCTGCTCGAAGCCATGGAAGAACGCCAGGTGTCGGTCGATGGCATTACCCATCAACTCCCGGTTCCTTTTTTCGTCATCGCCACCCAAAACCAACGGTACCACGTGGGCACTTTCCCCTTACCCGAATCTCAACTCGATCGCTTCCTCATGCGCATTCATCTCGGTTACCCGGATTACAAATCCGAACGCCAATTACTGGTGGGCGAAAGTCGCATCGATATGCTCAAGAACCTCCAACCGGTCATTCCGGTCAGTAAACTTCTCAGCATGCAGGCAGAGGTTCCCAATGTCCATGTATCCGACGCCATATTGGATTATGTGCAGGACCTGATTGCTCTCAGTCGCAGCGGCTCCCACCATTATCTCGGACTCTCACCGCGCGCGGGAATTTCCCTGGTTCGTGCTGCTCAAGCATGGGCGCTTTGCGAAGGACGCGAGATGCTGATTCCCGAAGATATCCAGGCCGTTGCGCCTCACGTGCTCGAACACCGCCTCGATCCGGAAGGCAGCAAGATCAAAGACAAAGGTATCCCGGCTTCGGAACAACTGATTAAAACCACAGCCGTTCATCGGTAAAAAGAACGCGCCATCGGATCATGACATCCAGACCTCATGAATACCCGGACCGCCTGGCCACGGCACCCACCGAGCCCGGATGGATCCTTGTGGCGATCCTGATTGCCATGCTTATCGGTTCCATCAATTACGCCAATAACATGGCGTATATTCTCTGCTTCTTACTGACCGGACTGATGCTCGTGGGCTTTCTTTATACCCGAAATAACCTCAAAGGATTGGAAATTATCAATGCGCAGTCATACCAGGTATTTGCCGGAAACGCCTTGCAATTGACGTTTGAATTGCATAACCGCACGAGCGGGAAACGGGAAACCATTTACGCGGCTGTGACGGATTCTCATCACTCGAATAACCCGAAAACCTTAAACGATTTTGCCGGTCCCTTTACCGTGGAACCCTTTTCTCGAACAACGGCCCATGTGACGGTTCCTGTTCCCAAACGCGGAAGATTCGTGCTGCCCCACATCGAATTATTTACCCTTTTTCCCCTGGGACTGTTTCGGTCTGTCTGTCGGGTTCGGGTCAATAAGGTTTATCTTGTCTACCCGCAACCCATCGGTTCAGCAACATGGCCGGGTCCTGAAACATGCGAGAGTGAGACCTCCGAGAATTTTTACACACGGGGAGGCGATGATTTTGTTGGGGTGAAACCGTACCGGATCGGTGAATCCCAACGCCATGTGGATTGGAAAGCTGTTGCCCGCGGTCGCCCCATGAGTGTCAAGGAGTTTACCGGCGGCGGTTCCGACCAACTCTGGTTCGATTGGAATCACCTCGGTCACATGGGAACCGAAAGCCGCCTCTCTCAGCTCACGCGCTGGGTTCTGGAAGCCGACGCTCAGGGATTGCCGTTCGGTTTACGAATCCCCGCAACTCAAATCGAATGGAGCGCCGGTCCGAGTCACACCACCGCGTGTCTCGAAGCACTCGCTCTTTTTCAATGGCCGGTTCAAAATGACTAAACCCATCACACCCACTGCTGTCCTTCCGGTTCCCAAATCCGCCATCAACTGGCTCATCGTATCGCTGGCCGCAGCCATTGGGTGGCATATTCCCCATATTCCGAGCTGGGCATTTGTTGCCGCATTCCTCATTACCGGCGCCGCTTACCTATTAATATTAAAGGACAAACCATTTCTCTCTCCGGTATTGCGAATCGCCCTGGTGGGCGGAACCGTGGTCGGGGTTTTGGCGCATTTTCATTCATTCATGGGCCGCGATCAGGGCATAACCGCGCTGGTGTTACTCTCTACCCTGAAACTGCTGGAACTGAAGACCCGCCGGGATTTTATGATCGCCGTATTTTTATGCTATTTCCTGGTTTTCGGAAATTTTTTATACGATCAATCATTGATCGATCTTGTCTTTACCCTGACCGTCACCGTACTGATTACCGGAGCGCTTCTCCGGTTAAACTATACGCCGACTCCGAGTCGCCATTTGAAAAAGTCAAAAAGTGTGACGGTCTTTCCGTTGGTAAAATTCTCGCTTCGCCTTCTTTGCTATGCCCTCCCGTTTACCGTGATCCTGTTTTTTCTCTTTCCCCGAAGCGCCATGCCGCTGTGGAACTTCTCCCAGGATGCGTTGCAACGGTTTCAAACCGGTTTTGGCGACATGCTGGCTCCCGGTCAGGTAGCCGAGCTTGCCCAATCCAAGCTTCCGGCGTTTCAGGTCGAGTTTCCGGACAACAACATGCCGGAACAGAAGAATTTGTATTTTCGCGGTGCCGTGTTGTGGTTTACCAATGGCAAAATGTGGACCCAGGGAATCATGCCCAGTATCTATTACCGACCCCGTGCTGCGGCCAATGAAGGAATCACGCAAAACATTATCCTTTATCCTCATAATGACCGGTGGTTATTTGGTCTCGATCGTCCCTTTGTCTATCCACCGGGAAGTCGTATCTTGCCCGGCCATGTGTTTCAATCGCTCTGGCCGGTAAATGCCTTGTATCGGTACACGGTTCGGTCTCAGTTAAATCCGGAAGACGGCAATGTTTTGGCTGATCAGGTTCGAGAGTGGGCGCTTCGGCTGCCGGACGGTCAGTGTGCGCGAATTGGTGAACTGGCCCGTCAATGGCGCGATCAGGCGTCGAGTGATTCGGAAATTGTTCAAATGGCTGAAGCCTATTTTAAGAACTCCGGTTTTGTGTATACGCTCAAACCCGGATTGATGGACTCGGATGAACCTTTTGAAGATTTTTTATTCAATAAACGCAAAGGATTTTGCGAGCATTTTGCCGGAGCTTTTACCCTGTTGATGCGGGCCGCTGGGGTTCCGGCGCGTTTGGTTGTGGGATACCAGGGCGGTATCTACAATAACGTGGGAAATTATTTATTGGTTCGTCAATGTGAAGCGCATGCGTGGTCGGAAGTATGGTTGGAAGGAAAAGGGTGGCAGCGAGTGGATCCCACGGCGTGGGTATCGCCGGAGCGAATCGTTTACGGTTTGGAGGTCAGTGAGTCTCTGGCGTTGGGAAAACTCTCGGGGCAGAGTCCGGAAGAAGCGTTGCGCGAAGCGCTCAAAGAGAATATCTTTAAAAAAGTGGGCCGGTTTTTTAGACTTCACTGGGACACCATCAATTACAAATGGGACGCATGGATTATCGGTTACGACCGGTTTCAGCAAATCGATATATTGAAGCATTTGGGGTTCAAGAACATCAAGGGATCGGAACTCTTTTTTACGGTTATTATTATCGTGTCTTTTTTATTTGTGTTGCTTTCTTATATATTGAAGCGGCGGAACCTGAGTACGGATCCGGTACTCAAGCATTACCATGTTTTTTGTCGCAAAATGGAAAAAGCCGGGATTCAGCGTTTGCGTTGGGAAGGGCCCCTTCATTTTGGGCAGAGGGCAAGTCAACGTTTTCCTAAGAAAGCGGAAGCGATTCATCGTATTACCGTGAGGTTTATTGAACTTCGTTACGGGCGTTCGCCGGTTACCAAAAAACAGGTCATCGATTTTAAACGTTTGATTCGAAAATTTTAACCGGCTTTCCTGAACGCCAGACGGCAAAGCAGATTTCAAGCGATTTTTTGGCCCATGTTTTTGACATAAGCGGAGAAGGTTAGGGGTTCGGTTTTATCGGGAAAGAAATGAAGTTCCACCCTTGAAGAGATTGTGTTTTGAACATGAAAAAGGGTTTTGGCAAATTCTTTTAAAGAGTGCTGATTATAATCTTTTAAATACAATGCAATATCAATGTCGCTTTCCCACGTAAAATTCCCATTGGCAGCAGAACCGAAAAGGTAGATATCCGTGATTTCAAATGAGTTCCTTAAATATTCGGTTAGTTTATTTAAAATTGAATCGTCGATAACCATTTAAGCGTTTCTATCCAGTATTTAATTCTTTTCTCTTTTAATCCACTGTCCATATCAATGTAATTATATCAGGAATTAATAAAAAATCAATATAGAAAGAAAGAGGGCACATTGGAAACTTGAAATGAAAAAAATTTAGGAAATATTTTTTAATTATTCAGTATCAATGGGATACTGATATTTTGATTAACCTCAATCTTCCCATTCAAGGACATAACTGTCCACCAATTCACATGAACAGAATGCGGGCGCACACACGGGTGCGCCCCTACGCTCGATATAACGACAATAATTGGATTTATTTTTTCTGTAGGGGCAGACCCGCGTGTCTGCCCGTTGTTCGATGTGGTTTTCGTATTGGGGACAGAATGCGAATCGCTGGAGGCAATTCGCATTGATTGATTTGTTTGATAAAATTGAATATAATATAATAATGACTATAATTATAACAAATAAAAGACTCGGAATGATGGCTTAGAAATGGTTCCCACGAACATAACGATCTAATACCCTATAACATTTATACAAATGGTATATACTCAACGCCTTTGTTCCGATTTCAGAGCTTTTTGCTCCGATCACGGAGCTTTTTGCTCCGATTTCGAAGCTTTTTGCTCCGATTTCGAAGCTTTTTGCTCCGATTTCAGAGCTTTTTGCTCCGATCGCGGAGCTTTTTGCTCCGATTTCAGAGCTTTTTGCTTCGATCGCGGAGCTTTTTGCTCCGATCACGGAGCTTTTTGCTCCGATCACGGAGCTTTTTGCTTCGATCATGACTCTTTTAACTCCGATCATGACTCTTTTTGCTTCAATCACGGAGCTTTTTGCTCCGATTTCAGAGCTTTTTGCTTCGATCATGACTCTTTTAACTCCAATTACGACGCTAAACCATTCGGCCATGAATCTTGAAAGGGAAGGTAATAAAAGAGGAGAAAGGCAATTTTATCAAAGAGGGTAATTCGCGAATCGTCCCCAAGATAATTTTCTTGGCGATGAATATGGCCCGGCCTATCATTGATAATAAAATTTGAATTTATATCATGTCTTGAAATCCGTTCCGCTTTCGTATAAAATACCAGTGGAGTACTTATCAGAAATAACTTGGAAATAATTTAAAAAATGAAAAAAATCGGATTAATTATTTTATTCATTATGGGATTAATACGTATTCTCGCTGCGGATAATAAACCCATAATTTTTAAGCATCTTTCCCTGGAAGAGGGCTTATCTCAAAATACTGTCTTCTGCATAATGCAGGATAGCAAGGGCTTTATGTGGTTCGGCACCCAGGACGGTTTGAATAAATACGACGGTTATAACTTCACCGTCTACAAACCGAACCCGGATGTTCCCAACAGCTTAAGCGAAGGGGAAGCAAGAACCCTTTTTGAAGATAAGACGGGGCTTATCTGGATCGGAACCAGCAACCGGGGAGTCAATAAATTTGATCCGAAAACCGAGCGCTTCTACCGTTACCGGTTCAGTCCCAATGATCCCCGGGGAACGCAAAACGGAAATATCACAACCATTACCCAGGATAAAGAGGGAAATATCTGGATCGGCACTTTTGGCGGCGGCATTACCAAAATTATCCGAGAAAAAAACAGGGAACGTTTTATTCATTACCGGTCGAATCCGAAAAATCCCGGCGATCAACGCAGCCTCGTCAGCAACCTCATTAATAGGATTTATGTCGATCACACGGGAACAATCTGGATCGGAACCGCAAAGGGCCTCCAGAGATACAATCGACAAACGGATCACTTCGAACGCTACGCCTTTCATCAAACCAAACCCCATGATTTGACTTTCTATCCGATCACCTGTATAACCGAGGATCATCTCGGTTTACTATGGATTGGGACCTTGGAACGGGGCTTGCATGTGATGAATAAAGAAACGGGCCAATTTGATACGTACCGGTTTGATGCCCGTAAACCCGGAAGCCTGAGTTCGGATTATATCACCAGCATTTGCGAAGATTACGCCGGGGTCATGTGGATTGGCACCGCATACGGCCTGAACCGGTTTAACAGTGAAACACGAACGTTTACCCGCTACCTCAACGACCGAAATGATCCCTTTAGCTTAAGCAGCAACGGCATTAACGTCATCTATCAAGACAGTTCCCACATTCTCTGGATCGGAATCGAAAACGAAGGCTTAAACAAATATGACCGAAGCGATAAATTTGATCTTTACCGCTCCGAACCGACCAACCCCAATAGTATGAGTGAGGATTTTGTTTATTCTGTTTGCAAAGATCGACGGGGAGACCTCTGGGTCGGTCACGGCACAACCGGGCTCGATCTCCTGAACGGTCAAACCGGTAAATGGACCTATTTTCAAAAACATCCCTACCGAAACAACAGCTTAAGCTACAATATGGTTCGGGCCATTTGTGAAGACAGCAGAGGCGACATCTGGATCGGAACTCCAAACGGATTGAACAAATTCAACCCGAAAACCCAAACCTTTTCCTTATATTTTAAAGATCATAATATCCGTGTTATTTATGAAGATCTTTTTTCTCGCGTGTTATGGATCGGAACCGATGGGAAGGGACTCATCCGGTTTAACCTGGAAAACGGAAATTACACCTTATATCAATACCGGGCCAATCAGCCGACTTCATTGGGGGAGAACAGTATCACGGCCATATGCCAATCCCGGGTCGAACCCGGCATCTACTGGATCGGTACCCGTGATAACGGCGTTAATCGGTTCGATTCCAAAACGGAAAGATTCACGCGATTTATTGCGGATCCGGACGATCCACAGGGACTGAGCGGTAACCTCGTTCAATCGATTTACGAAGATCGTCGGGGAACCCTCTGGATCGGAACCTTCGGCGGGGGATTGAACAAGTTGATTCGCAAGACCGACAAGGGAGGCGTTTTCTTTAAATTTGCCCATTTTACCGAGCGAAACGGACTTCCCAATAATGCCATTTACGGGATACTGGAAGATGAAAAAGGGCATTTATGGCTCAGTACCAATAAAGGATTATCTCGATTCGATCCCGAAACCGGAACATGTAAAAACTACAATACCAATGACGGATTGCAGAGCAATGAGTTCAATGGCGGCGCGTATTTCAAAAGCGTTTCGGGCGAAATGTTTTTCGGCGGTCTCAAAGGCCTCAATTCCTTTTATCCTTCCCGGTTAAACGATAACCCCCATGTACCCCCGATTGTGATTACCGAATTTACCTTAATGAATCGACGGGTTCCCGTTACCCCGCATTCGCCGGGTTCACCGCTCAAATATTCCATCTCCTGGACGGATAAACTCACCTTAACATTCCGGGAAAATGTATTCTCGTTCGGATTCACAGCCCTGGATTTTACCATACCGGGGAAAAATCAGTATGCCTACATGCTCGAAAATTACGATGAAAATTGGATTTATACCGATGCCAAACGCCGGTTCGCCTCTTACGCCAAAGTGAAACCCGGAACCTACACGTTCCGGGTCAAAGGTTCCAATAACGACGGAATATGGAACGAAGTCGGGGCTTCCATTCAGGTGACGATCAAACCTCCGTTTTATCAAAAAGATTGGTTTTACCTGCTGCTGGGGGTTCTGGTTCTGGGTCTGTTTTTTATCGGTTACAAAAAACGAGTGAATAATATTCGCATAATCGCGGAATTGCGAACCGCCCACGATGCGCAAATGTCAATCATGCCCCAGGCAGACCCCCATGTCAAAGGCTTTGATGTTTCCGGGATATGTGTGCCCGCCAACGAAGTCGGGGGAGATTTCTTCGATTATATCTGGCTCAATGAGGAAAAATCAAAATTCGGAATCGCCATCGGCGATGTGTCGGGCAAGGCCATGAATTCGGCCATGACTGCGGTCATGACCAGTGGGATGATCTACCTCGGTGCGGATGACTCCACATCAGTGAAAGAAATCCTCAAGCGTGTCAATAAACCGCTGTACTTCAAAACAGGGAAAAAAGTATTTACCGCCCTTTGCCTGGCGTCCCTGGATATCGAGAACCGGGTCATCACGTTTACCAATGCCGGATTAACCGAACCGATCCTAAGATCGGGCCATTCGGTATCCAAACTCAAAGGCAGAGGAAAAAAACTCCCGCTGGGACTCAAACCCGATACGGATTACCTGGAAACCACGCACCAGTTGAAATCCGGAGATGTCATTGTTCTCTTTACCGACGGCGTCCCGGAAAGTAAAAATACCCTGAATGAGTTTTACGAGTACCATACCCTGATGGAACTCATCAAGCACCTCGATGTCTCCGAATTAAGCGCCAAACAGATCAAGATGAAAATCATCGACGACGTGAAACGGTTCACCCAGGGCGCACCCCAGCACGACGATATGACGGTCATCGTGGTCAAAGTATTGTGATGGCGTTGATAAAAGATTCATAAAAGGGTTCCGCAATTCTTATCCTGTAGGGGCAGACCGGTGTGTCTGCCCTATTTTAAACGGAGAGTTATTGGGAAAGGCTTTCGTTTTTCCGGGATAAAAAATTCATCAGGATGGAAAACGACGCATCGATTTTCTCTTTTTTAAGGATAATCGTAAACTCCGTATAAGTGGACACCACTTCCACCACGTTCACATCATGCCAGGCCAATTGTTTCAGAATGGAGTAATACACACCCGTGGTATGAACGGTTTGGGGGTAAAGGCGGATCGTAATGGCGGCCAGATCCTTGAGCCGGGACATGATTTTTTCTCCCTCAAAAATTTTTTCCACAGCGGATTCGAGGTTTGAATCGATGATCGCGGTAATTTCAAAAACCCCCTGGGTAAAGGTGATGAAATGATTCATCTTATCCTTGATGGCGTTGAGGAGTTCTTTTTGTTTTTCCAGAATGTTGCTCGATCTCAGAAACGTGAATTCACTCAAGTCGGAGCGTACCGTGATATCACCCACCGGGTAATTGGAATGGGTGTTGAGTTCCATCCGTTGCGTGATTTTGGGGGACATCCGTTTTAAAGCCATGAGGATAGCACTCTCACTCACGGGTTTGTTCAATGCGGCTTGAACCTGGGGCAAAAGCTTTCGCGACAGGGCCGATAAGTTGATAATTCCTTCTGCCAGCCCTTCTTCCAGGAACGGAGATTCCCTGATAATTGCGTCCAATATTTCTGCGATTGTAGCCATGTTAAATTTTTAACACATCTTGGTTGAATTGTCAACGTTTGGGAACGGCAATTCGTATTTTATCCCTCTTTAGGGTAGGCACGCGGGTCTGACTCCTGGAGATTGAGAATTGATGCTGCTCGCGAGAGTTGGTTGATTTTCCATATTGATTTTCAACTTTTTTTTTTATAAAATTTTATTTAATTTGAAACTTTTTTCGAAAAAAATGTGTCTAAAGACTTAAGAAAGAGAAGATGAAAATTTTAATCGGAGGTGAAAAATGAAAATGAACAAAGTAGGAAAAGTTGGTTTGATCGTAGGCATCAGCTTTTTGGCTGGAGCGATATTTTTTGCTTTAACATTCGGTTTTTTTCAAAAGGACCGAGCCGAAAAGGAGTCGCTTCAATTTCCCTCAGTCAGTGCGGATATTTCCCTTCCCAATCTTAAGGGACTTAGTTTTGCACCTTTGGTGAGTAAAGTCAGGCCGGCGGTTGTCAAGGTCATGTCCGAATCGATCGTGGAACAACGAGGGTTTGGATTCGGCGATGATTTTTTCGAACGCTTCTTTAATCCCCAACCGCGAAGAGAACGGGTTGCAGGCGTCGGATCCGGTTTCTTTATTTCGGGTGACGGTTATCTCATCACCAACAACCATGTGGTCAAAGATGCGGTAAAAGTCAGGATCAAGACGATCGATGGCAAAGAATATACAGCGAAAATCATTGGGACCGATCCCAAGACGGATCTGGCGCTGGTAAAAGTCAATGCGACTAACACGCCCTTTCTTCAACTGGGGGATTCCCAAAAAGCCGAAATCGGGGATTGGGTATTGGCAATCGGTAACCCGTTGGAGCAGGATTTGAGTGTCACCTCAGGCATCATCTCTGCCAAGGGGCGCCAATTGGGAGTCGCGGATTACGAGGACTTTTTGCAAACGGATGCCTCGATTAACCAGGGAAATTCCGGCGGCCCGCTGATTAATATGGACGGTAAAGTCATCGGTATCAATTCGGTGATCCTGTCCACCAGCGGCGGCAGCATCGGTATTGGTTTTGCGATCCCTTCCAATCTTGCCAGTAAAGTGATCGGAGACATCAAAGGAAAAGGCCGGGTCATCCGCGGATATCTGGGAGTCAGCATTCAAACACTGGGTGAGAAAGAAGCCAAGGAAGATTTCGATCTTCCGTCGGGTGGGGCCATTGTCCTGAAAGTGGAAAAAGATTCGCCCGCAGATAAAGCCGGTTTGAAAAAGTATGATTTGATTACCAGTATCAATGGGAGACCCATCCGAACAAGTTCGGATTTATCGGTTCAAATGGTGGAGTCCAATCCGGGCGATACCATCGAATTGACTTATTATCGTGAGAAAAAGCAATACACGGCAAAGATCAGGATCGTGGAAGCTCCGGATACGGAAAAATACATGCGTTCGGGTTCCGACCAGGGAAGCGTGGATTTGGGAATGGTGTTGGTTGAAAATTCGCGCTCCGTTGCCCGGGACTATGATTTGAAAACAACGCGAGGATTGGTGGTTCGACGGGTGGAACAGGGTGGCGCTGCTGCTGAAAGCGGTTTGCGCGAAGGCGATGTGATCTTGGAGGTGAATGGAAAAGAAGTCAATAGTGTCAGTGACTTCCGTAAAATCATTTCCAGTCGAAAACCCGGATCCCAGGCCATGGTGTTTATCAACCGGGATGGCGAAGAAGGAATGATCCGATTCAGGATTCCCGGATGATCCAATGATCTTTTACAAAACCGTTGCCGCAGGAAATGACTTCATCCACGTCAACAAGGATGAGCTAAACGTAGGACTCAACTGTTGTAACGCGATAAATGTCCAGAGTGCTCTGGCCCTCCGGCTCTGTGAACGACAGACCGGGGCCGGAGCCGACGGCGTTGTGTTTTATCGCGTCAATCCCGAGTGGGTGGATTTTGAAATTTACAATCGCGATGGCGGCGAAGCCGAACTCTCCGGAAACGGAATGGCAGGCGTGAGCGCTTTACTCTTTTATCTCAACCGATGGAAAGAGGAGGAGCCCATTGTTCTCCATACCAAAGCCGGTGTGAAAACGCATCGATGCTTGCGCCGGAAGGATAATGTTTTTCGATTACGAATCGAAATCGGTGACCCGCATTTTCAAGACACCCGGTTTTTTCCGTTTTTAAAACCGGGCGAGCGCGAGTATCGATACCGGGATATCGCCTTTTATCCGGTTTCGGTTGGAAACCCTCATGCCGTGGTTCGATTGAATAAAAATTATTCGGATGACGAATTGGAAGCCATGGGAAAGATGCTGGAGGGCGCCGAGATCTTTCCTTTCAGGGCCAACATTGAGTTTGTGGTTCCGACGACAAATCAGGACATTCGGGCCGTGGACTTTGCCGAAGGAGAGAACTTTCGCATCTTTTTTTATGAGCGGGGTGTCGGGCCGACCCTGGCGTCCTCGACCGGAAGCGCCGCAGTTTATGCCGTGTTGCGACAGTTGGCATTAACGAATGGTTCGTTAGTCATTCCGGCCAACCACTCGGAAAAAGGAGATAAAGAGGATACCGACAGGTGGGACGAACGAATCAAAGTCACGGGTGATTCGACGATATTTCTTGAAAATACAACAACGATTATTTATAAAGGGGACTATTTGGATTTCAAATCCTCAAGAAAATCAGGGGATTTGGGTTTCTTATAATTTCTGACCAGGGCTTTTTTAGTGCTTTCTATTCATTCGGAATTGGGGTATAATTAAAAAATAATGGAACAATCAATGGACAAACAAAATACATCAGCGGTTCCCCCAATGGGTTCGGTCCCTAAATTGGAAATCAGTATCCATTCTTTTAAAGATCGAATAGTAGGGAATTGCATCTACGTAGACAAAACCCAATACATTTATGAACTCATCAGTAGGGATTCCAATTGTTTTCTGTCGCGTCCCCGTCGGTTTGGAAAATCCCTGTTGATTTCAACATTGAAAGAGATTTTCAGCGGGAGCCGGGAATTATTCAAAAATTGCTGGATTTACGATAAAATCGATTGGGAAACGTATACGGTCATTCATATTGATTTCATCGACGTCGATTTTAAAAAATTTGGATTGGAGGAGGCGATCGATCACCAATTGGAAGATATCTCCAGTCAATTGAATATCAAACTAACCAAAAAATCCATCAAAGAAAAATTCGGCGAAATGATTCGACTATTATCCAAAGATAAAAAAGTGGTTATTCTGATCGATGAATACGATAAACCGGTCATTGACTATATCGACGATGTTCCCGAAGCCGAAAAAAACCGCGATATTTTAAAGAATTTTTATTCGGTTCTTAAATCCCAGGTGCCCAATATTCGCTTTCTCCTGATTACCGGCGTATCCAAATTCAGCCGGGTGTCGATCTTTAGCGATCTAAATCATTTGAAAGACATCACCATCCATCCCCTCTATTCCAAAATGTTGGGATATACGACAGAGGAAATTGAACATTATTTTTCCGATTATATTGAATTATGGGAAAAGCAACATAATCAAAACCGGAACGTTTTATTTGAGAGTCTTAAAGATTATTATGACGGTTACTCCTGGGATGGGGAAAACTTCGTTTACAATCCCTTTTCCATCCTTAATTTTTTCGACACGTTTCAATTTAAAAACTATTGGTTTACCACTGGTATACCAACTTTTCTGGTGAAGAAATTAAAAAATACGGATATCTCGATCGATCAATACGAATGTTTAAGCGTAACCGACAGCTTCTTTGAAAAGTTCGATATTTCATCCCTTGATATTTCCGTACTCCTCTTTCAAACCGGTTACCTGACAATAAAATCCATTAGCGAAGATGAATATATATTATCTTACCCCAACCGGGAGGTCCGAGAGTCTTTTCTTCGCTATTTACTGGAAGGTTATAGCGGCAAACCCCAGGAGGCAATCAGTCCGGTTACAAAAAAAATCCGTCAGACACTGAATGACAATAAAATCGATGATTTTATTCAATGTTTGAAGATCCTTTTTTCATCGATCCCTTATAATATTCAAATCGAAAACCGCGAAGCGTACTATCATTCGCTTATCTATATTGCATTACGGCTATCCATGATCCATGTTCAATGTGAGATTCAATCCGCCATGGGAAGGAGCGATATTGTCTTATTGACCGATCGTTATATTTATGTCATCGAATTTAAAATGGGCAGCGCTACTTCAGCCCTGAATCAAATCGAAGAAAGGAAATATTATGTTCCTTACTTGGATCATAAGAAAAAAATAATATTACTGGGTA
>JBLMYT010000019.1:0-65489 GCA_050258455.1 Candidatus Omnitrophota bacterium
ATCGATGAATTTGACCAGGTTCCGCAAATCGATTCGGACCAGTTCCAATTCCCACAGCGAAGGACTTTGGGCAAAGGTTTCGGTCAGTGTGCGGCGGATGCGTTCCATGTGTTGATTGACGGCGGGGATATTGCCCAGGTTTTGGAGTTCTCCGGTAATCTTTCGGAGCTGTTTCATATAGGACGGCCAGTGGCAGGTGTTTTCAGCGAAGTTGAGTTGGAGGTCGAGGATGAGTCGGTCGAAGCGCCGGGCGATTTCGTCATCGTCGGCCGGGGCCATGAGTGGGGAAAGTTCTTCATTGATATCGGAAATGTCGGTAATATTGAGGCGGTCCCAGCGGGTGCGTTCCGAGAAGGTCTCGATGCTTTGTCGGTGGGGGCGAATGAAGAAGAGGTTCGTGTCCAGGTTTTTGACGTCCTGGTGAAGGGTGTCCAGTAGGTGCGCCAGGAGGTGTTGGGCGTCGGGGTTGGAACGGTGAATGGGGTCTTTAAGCCTGTGGGAGAGGAGGAAGCGTTTTTTGAAGATCCTTTGGGAGAGGGGTTCGACTCTTCCGGGGGAAATACCTTTGGGGTTGAACTCGAAGAACTCGAAATTGCTGCAGAAGTCGAAGACGAGGAAGTTTTCTTTGTCTTTGCCGGGGCCGAAGAGGTCGGGGCAGGTTCGGGTACCGCGGCCGATCATCTGGTGGAATTTGACTTTGGAGTGGACGGCTTTGAAAATAACCAGGTTAAGGATTTCGTGAATATCGATGCCGGTATCGAGCATATCCACGGACACGGCAATGAAGGGGTTTTTATGGGAAAGGGAGAAGGTATCGATGAGGTTTTGGGCATAGGCGGTTTTATAGGAGATGATTTGTAAGAAATCGCCTTTGAAGTGGGGGTAGCGTTTGTTGAAGCATTTTTCGATTTCTCGGGCGTGGTTGTAGTTTTGGGCGAAGATAATGGTTTTCCCCAGTTTTTCGCCTCCTTTGATTTTATGGCCGTATTCCATGAGGTGGTCGAGGACTTTGTTGATGGTATCTGTATTAAAGAGCCACTCGTTGAGGGCGGAGGCGGGGATATTATCGGGCATGGTGTCTGTTTCTTCGTCGTAGAAGTGGGCTTCGTATTCTTCTTTTTCTTCTTCGCTGAGATCGTTGTATCGGATGCCTTCGCGGGTAAATTTGAGGGGGACGTCAAAGGCGCGGGGTGGCACGAGGTATTTTTCTTTGACTGCGGTATCGAGTTCGTAGTAGAAGGTGGGGACGTGGGTTTGGAGGTCGAAGAGGTTGAAGGTATTTCGGTCGACTTCGTCTTTGGGGGTAGCGGTGAGGCCGACGAGTAGGGCGTCGAAGTAGTTGAAGATGGCTTTGTATTTGAGGTAGATGGAGCGGTGGGCTTCGTCGATGATGATGAGGTCGAAGTGGCCCACGCCGAAGCGTTTGATTCCTTTGCCCCGGGTTTCGTCGATGCAGTTCATCATGGTAGGGTAGGTGGAGAAGACGATGCGGCTTTGGTCCTGTTCTTTTTCTTCCAGGAGGTTGACCGTGGAGGCGTTGGGGTAGCGTTCGTTGAAACGGCGTTTGGCCTGGGTGACCAGGGAGATGCGGTCGGCAAGGAACAGGACGCGGCGCGTCCAGTTGGCTTGCATGAGGAGTTTGACCAGGGCGATGGAAAATTGGGTTTTGCCGGTTCCTGTGGCCATGACCACGAGGGCTTTGCGTCGTTTAGCGGTAAAGTCTTCGGTGATTCGGCGAATACCTTTGTGGTGGTATTCGCGGCTAACGATGGCCGTATCGATGGGGATGGATTCGAGGGGTTTTCGGTTGGTGCGGCGGTTGATGAGGAGTTGAAGTTCGTCTGCGGTATAGAATCCCTGGATCAGTCGCGGCGGGTAGTCGGTGTCGTCCCATATCCATGTTTCGTAGCCGTTGGTATAGAAGATAACCGGGCGTTGGCCTGTTTCTTGTTCCAGGCAGTCGGCATAGAGTTTGGCCTGGTGTTGCCCTTCGCCGGGATCTTTTTTCGTTCTTTTGGCTTCGACCAGGGCAAGGGGGAGGTGGTTGGCGCCCCACAGGACGTAATCGATGACTCCGGTCTCGCTTTTATTGGGCATGCCGTTGATTTGATATTCGATTGAAACGTGATTGCTGTCGAGGTCCCAGCCGGCTTCGCGAAGTAGGAGGTCGATGAAGCGTTCGCGGGTTTCTTCTTCGGTATAATCCTGGGGAATAAGGGTTTCGCGGTTCTTTTGTTTGAGTTCCAGGATTTCTTCCTGGAGTTTTTTGATTTGTTCGCTGTATTCGGCGTGTTTCCGGCGTTCTTCCCGGAGGGTTTCGTCATTTTGGGCGAGTTGTTCCTGGAGGGATTGGAGTTGTTTGGTGTTTTTGTCGGCTTCGCCGGTTTTGGGGATGAGGGATTCTTTGAAGAGGGGTGGAGGGGGAGGTTGTTTACTGTAGGTGCGGGAGAACCAGGAGAGGAAGGCGAAGAGGGTTTTGAGGGCTAAGAAGGATTCATCGGCTTTGATTTTGCGGCTGTCGTGGGCGGCGTGGTTTCCCAGTTGTTGGAGGTATCGGATGCGTTGGAACAGGCCGGTGCCGAGGTTATGTTGAAACGTGGGTTCATGGATGAGGGTAGCGAGTTTATCTTGAAAGGGTTTTTTGAGGGATGTATCGTTTTCGTACATCCAGTTGACCGTGATTTCGAGGGTATAGCGGCAGTAGAAGGCGCAGGTCCGTGGGGCGGAGAAGGTATTTTTTTCGGCATTGAGGGCGGCGTCTCGGAATTGGGGCCATTCGGAGGTAAGGAAATCGAAATTGCTGTTCATTGGATGTCTCCGGTTTCTTTCTCCAGTTGTTGGAAGTAGTGGTCGTTAAACGACAGTTCCCCCTTAAACGCCCGCTGTAATAATGAATTAAAAAGTATATTGAAACAATTTAAAGACCTCGAAAATCTACCCATCTGAATTCTGATGTTATTCACTATATGTTTGAATTCTTTCTGCAATTCTATCCCAGGTAATAAGACAGGAAACTCTTTTAATTGTCGAGAATTGATCGTGGCAATCCCAGTGGTTTGTTTTGATTCTCTCAAAAAATATTTTTTCCCGTAATAACTTCCAATTAAGGAATTTAGATATTCCGGTAATATTAAATTGCCATCAGCGCGAACTCTAAATATATGATTTTGATAAATACAATTGTCAATTTCATCCCTCCATATTTCCCCCCTTCCCAGTTTATCGGGATCCCCTCCCTCTGTGAGTAATATATCTCCAAATTCAAGTTTATATTTATTGGCATCAATCGCTGTTACATCAATTGTCTTTATTTCTGACAAATCTAAATATCCATCTTGAACATTTGCGACTCTCATGTAAGGCAAATTAATTAATTCTCTCCCGTTATTCTTTTTACCTTTTGTGACACCCGAAACAATACTAGAAATGTCAGCCAGTTTTACAGTTTCCCATCCCTTTGGGTTTGTGACGGGGTCGCCGAAAATATCGAGGAACACGGATTGCGTTAATTGGTCCAGTTTCTCAATGGCGGCTTTACGCAGTCGACGCAGCCGGTCCGCTTTGTCCAACACCGCCGCGATCCGCTTCTGAACCGACAACGGAGGAAGAGGGATTGGGATCGAATCAAGTGCACTCTTTGTTAACTTACCCCTCGTTGTACCAGTTACATATTTTGATAGATCAGAATAATTCAAAAAATACATCAAATATTCTAAATGAAGAATTGGTCTTGCTGTGAGGACGTGTGCATGATTATTAACCCAACACTTCTCATTCACAATGTAAGCACAACTCTTATTTAATCTCCAATCACCCCCGTCTTCTGCAATACATAATATTTTCTCATCATAAATATATTCATCTATAGAATCTAATTGTCCGTTCGCGCCATAATATGGATAAACTGCCTTTTCCTTTTTTCTCCATCTTTCCTCTTCATTCAGTGGAATCCGTCGATTGTCCAAGTTATTAGTAATATCTTTGATTTTAAAGATCTGCCACTGATTATGCTTTGAGGGGGTTTTCATGCCAGCATTCCTTCAAGCCCTAAAAGTTCTTCCTGTATTTCCGCTTCAATCTCCTTCAACTCGGAAATAATGGCTTTCGGATGGACATGATCCACCTCCTCATGCACCAACTCCTTGTAACGGTTGATCGACAGATCATACCCATTTTCCCGTATCTCCGAAGCCGGCACAAAAAACGACTGCTCCGTCCGGTCCCTTCTCGCTTCCGCTTCCAACGCATTCCACCGGTCCACTATATCCGGGATATTATCATTCTCATGCCGCGACCGGTCCAACTCCGTCCGCTTATCATCCAACGAAAAACCATCCGCCTGCATATCGTAAAACCAAACCCTGTCCGTTCCCCCCGAATCGGTCCGCGTAAAAACCATCACCGCCGTGGACACCCCGGCATAAGGCTTGAAAACCCCCGACGGCATCGAAATTACCGCCTCCAATTTCTGCCCGTCAATGATGGCTTTACGGATATCCTTATGAGCGGTCGACGAACCGAACAAAACCCCGTCCGGCACAATACAGGCACACCGCCCCCCGGGCTTCAACATCTTGATAAATAACAACAGGAAAAGCAGTTCCGTCTTCTTCGTCTTTACGCTCTGAAGCAGGTCCTTTGAAACCGAACTGGAATCCAACGAACCCTTAAACGGCGGATTGGCAAGAACCAACGTATACTTCTCCCGGTTCCCGGAATTCCGTTCGGAAAGCGCATCGAGACCCGTCAGGTTGGGGTTCTCGACTCCGTGCAGCAGCAGGTTCATGGCCCCAATCCGCTGCATGGTCAAATCAAAATCATTGCCGTAAAACATCCGGTGATTAAAATGATCCAGCAACCGATCATTGAGGAAAAGGTCCTTCTCATTCTCCTGCAAATACTCCGCAGCTCCCACAAGAAACCCGGAAGTACCGGACGCGGGATCACAAATAATATCCCGCGGCATGGGCTTCACCAACTTGACCATCATGGAAATAATGTGACGCGGCGTACGAAACTGACCGTTCTGACCCGCGGTGGAAAGCCGGGAAAGCAAATACTCGTAAAAATCACCCTTGGTGTCCCTCCGCTCCATGGGAATCTCGGACAATTTGGTCACAACCCGCTCCAACAATTGGGGCGTGGGAATAATAAATACGGCATCCTTCATGTACTGCGAATAGGAACCGTTGATCTCACTCTTCAAATTCTTGATAAAAGGAAATACGTCGGCGACCATATTTTCGTACATTTTACCGGCTTCCATATCCTTGAACTTGGACCATCGCAGGTTTTGGTGTTCATGGGGAAAGACGGGATTGTCGAAAGGTTTCTTTTCGATATTGGCCCTTTCTTCCCTGTTGGTATGGATCTCATCCAGCCGTTTGATAAACAACAGGTAAGTGATTTGTTCAATGACGGAGAGTGGGTTTGAAATTCCGCCGGACCAGCAATCATCCCAGATGCGGTCGATCTTCGCTCTCAGTTCTCCGGTAAGCATATATTGGTATCCTTGTAAGTGGTTTCATAACAAGAGATTATACCGGAAAACAGGGAAAAAGTAAAAAGTTTTCAGTATATTCCAAGCTTATGGCTGCCAGTTGCCGGTTATCGGTTGCCAGTAAAAAATTATAGAAGTTCAGACGAACGTTTTGAACGCACCGTGCACACATTCTCACATGGGGGCGCCCCTACGGAAAAGTTCCGAACGATCCCGCGCGATATAACGCCAATAATTGGGTTTAATTGCTGTAGGGGCAGACCTGCGTGTCTGCCCGCGTATTCGATGTTTTTTTTCGTGTTGGGGACAAAATGCGAATTCCTGAAACCGGAAAATAATAATTGACAAATTTGGAAATTGAAATTATAATTTGTTCGATGACCGAAAGAAATGAAGATAAAGGAAAGACGGGCCAAATCGTTATCAACAATCCGCATGATAAAGTCGTCCAAAAATTCTTACAGGAAAAAGAAACGGTCCAAAGTTTCTTTAACGAGTACTTACCGAAAGAAATCAAGGAACTCCTGGATATGGATTCCCTGGAATATATCCAAGATAAAGTTCTTTAAAGAATTAAGCGATAAGGTCAGCACACAAGATTATTTGATGGCGTTGTTAAATTACCTGGTTAGCAGTGCCGGTAATTTATCCCCTGACGAAATCAAGGAATCGATATCTGACGTATTAAATGAAGGAGGTGAAGTTATGGCTACAATCGCTGAACAATGGTTAAAAGAAGGCATGGAAAAAGGCATAGAAAAAAATAAATGGGAAATGGTGGCCAATTTTCTTCGCGAAGGAGTACCCGTAGATTTGATTGCAAGGGCTTCCGGAATTCCAATCGAAAAGATTGAAGAGTTTAAGTTGAAGCAGCAGCATTTGGAAAGCGCAGCTTAATACGAAAGAAAGGAAACCAATAAACAAGACACTGTGATGAGGAGAATTCATAAAAAAAAGAAACCTGTCCAGCAATTCTTCTTTTGAATTTCTTCATGAAGCCCTGGACAAATGGTAAGGCAGTAACGCACTTAGCACGATTTCCCGAACCGCAAACGAGTGACCTTAAATCACCAACCATGTGACCTTGAACCGCAAACGAGTGACCTGAAATCACCAACCATGTGACCTGAAACCGACAACGAGCGTCTTGAAATCACCAATCATGTCACCTGAAACCGCAAACGAGTGACCTGAAATCACCAACCATGTGACCTGAAACCGCAAACGAGTGGCTTGAAATCACCAATCATGTCACCTGAAACCGACAACGAGTGACCTGAAATCACCAACCATGTCACCTGAAACCGACAATGAGTGGTCTGAAACCACCAACGAGCGATATGGACGCCCAACGTTTGGCATGGCGGCTCAAACTTTTCTGGTAAACGCCTTCTTTCTTTATAATACGATATGCGAACCGCTGGTTCGGACCACCGCTTGATTGAAAAGATAAAACCCTCCTGCTATTATTAATGCTATTATTAATTATTATAAATCAGGACGACTTGATTTATAATCCCACTCCGAATCCGAGGTATGAAATTGCATAAATTAAATCACAAAACCGTCAAGGATATCCTTGCCTAACTCCCACAAAATATGACACTCTGCCGGCGAGTAAGATAAAGGAAAATACGGGCAAAAGGAGGTGAAGTTATGGCTACAATCGCTGAACAATGGTTAAAAGAAGGCATGGAAAAAGGCATGGAAAAAAAACAATGGGAAATGGTGGCCAATTTGCTTCGCGAAGGAGTACCCGTAGATTTGATTGCCAGAGCTTCCGGAATTCCAATCGAAAAGATTGAAGAATTTAAGTTGAAGCAGCAGCATTTGCAAAGCGCGGCTTAATACGAAAGAAAGGAAACTAATAACAAGGGGCAGACCGCGGGTCTGCCCCAATGTGCTCTCTAAAAGTCAATAAATAGGGCGCACACATGGTGCGCCCCCTACGGAAAGTCTCATCAACAATTCATCATCCAAACACATGAAATTTCAATCTTCTCGCCGGTAATCACCAACCATCATGAAGAGAAGGACCAACTGTCGCTAAGAAACTCAATCGTGTCACTGAGATTTGATTTCAACTCCGCAACATCCGTCAATCAACCAATTGAACCATTGAAAAAATCCGCTTAAAAGAGTAAAATAGTGACCAGTGGAGTTAACATCATGAACAATACGGGTAAATTAATTTTATCCCTGACAATTTGTCAATTCGCCGGCGTAATCGGTGCTCTTTTTAATACCCAGTCCGCCCGGACATGGTACAACCTCATTGAAAAACCGGCGTTTGTTCCCCCGCCCTGGGTATTCGGATCGGTGTGGCTCTTCCTCTATATGCTGATGGGGGTATCCCTGTTTCTGGTCTGGAGTGCCGGGGTAAAGCCGGGAACATCCCACATCGCAATCGCGCTTTTTGCTATCCAGTTATCGCTGAATGCCGCATGGAGTTTCTTTTTCTTCTACCTGAAATCCCCTCAATACGGCTTCATTGAAATTCTTGTTTTGCTTTTTTTTATTGCATTAACCATCCTGCAATTTTATCGCATTCGACCCCTGGCCGCCTTCCTGCTTGTTCCCTATTTCCTGTGGGCGACCTTCGCCACCTATCTGAGTTATTCAACCTGGCTGTTGAATCGATAAAAATGATAAAAAGAATGAGAGTGTATAATAATTTGTGTAAATGTTATGGTGGAATATTGACCCGTAGAGACGTAGCATGCTACGTCTCTTTTTTTATTAACGGAGCCGTTGCCCGCAACGTCTCTACGATAATACGATAAATGTGCACGATATGAAAAAAATGGTATTGGGTATCAGCGCCTGCCTATTGGGAAAAAACGTTCGTTACAATGGTAAACACAAACGGCATCCGTTTCTGGCAACGACGTTGAGCCGGTATGTGGACGTCGTGCCCGTATGCCCGGAAGTGGAAATGGGGCTCCCGGTCCCTCGCCCCTGCATGCGGTTGGTGATCACCTCGGACGAAGAAAATCCCCGCCTTATTTGTCAAAAAACAGGGATCGATTATACGGAGCGCATGCTCGAATGGGCCGATAAACGTCTGGATGATCTGGAAAAATCGGGGTTGTCCGGTTTTATTTTTAAGAGTAAATCCCCATCCTGCGGTCTTGGAACCGCAGTGATTCACGATGCGCAGGGTAAGGGTCGGACAACGGGCAACGGCCTGTTTGTCCGTGCGTTTCGGAAGCGCTTCCCCCGGATTCCCGTAGACGATGAAACATCTGTGGAGAAAGGAATGATGATAAAACAACAACAAAAAACGATTGAAATATTAAGCTGGTTTGAAAAGATCAATAAAATTCCGCGTGGTTCGAAGAATGAAGAACAAATCGGTCAGTGGTTATTGGCGTGGGCAGCCGACGAACATTTCGAGGCGCTCCGCGATCCGGCCGGAAACGTGCTCATCCGCGTTCCCGGTTCCCCCGGCTCTGAACATGCCGCTCCCGTTATTATCCAGGGACATCTGGACATGGTCTGCGAGAAACGCCCGGGTTCGGACCATGACTTTGATAAGGATCCGATCCGTCATGTCTATGACGGCGAGTGGTTGAAAGCCGATCAAACGTCTCTGGGGGCAGATAATGGCATTGCCATTGCCATGGGTATGACGGCCGCGCTGGATAAAACATTAAACCGACCGCCGCTGGAACTGTTATTTACCGTGGATGAAGAAACCGCACTAACCGGAGCGTTCGCCCTGGAACCGGGTTTTCTTCAGGGGAAGCGACTGCTCAATATCGACTCGGAAAAAGAAGGGGTTTTCACCATTGGCAGTGCCGGTGGGGAACGTAGCGATCATACCCTGTCGCTCAACGTCGAACCCATTCCTGCCGGTTATGTGGCCGTGACCCTCGAAGCCGCTGATTTGAGCGGCGGACATTCGGCCGATATTTTGCAAGAGAAAGCCAATGCCTTAAAAATCCTGGCGCGAACCCTCCATGGACTTCAAAGCCAAATCGATATTCGCCTGGCCTATTTTGTCGGCGGAAGCGCGGACAATGCCATTCCCCGACTAGCAACCGCTGTCATTTTTATCGATAAAAAATACTTTCGCGATGTCATCGGGTGGACCGCCACCATGGAGAAACTGTTTCGAACCGAATTTAAGAATACGGATCCCGATATGAGCGTGCGGGCATTGGGGAGCTGCAAAGATATTTTTCATGAAGCCGTGGATTCTCAGGACACGCAACGTATCATCCGACTTCTCCTCGGATTGCCCCATGGGATATTTGCCATGTCCACCGAGCTGGAACACGCTATTGAAACGTCGAATAATTTGGCCAGTGCCGCCTTGAGAGGGAAACGTTTTCATTTGGTCACCAGTCAGCGAAGCCCCGTGGAATCCCGGCTGGACGATATCACCCGCCGGATTTCCTCGGTTGTGGCATTGGCCGGTGGCGAGACCGTCACCACCGACCGGTATCCCGGCTGGAACGCCGATAAAGAGTCCGGATTATTGAAAGAATGCACCGCGGTTTATGAGAAACTCTTCGAGACCAAACCGATCGTGGAAACCACTCATGGCGGTCTCGAATGCGGGGTCATCAAACAGAAGTTTCCCGATATCGACATGATCTCGTTTGGACCCACGATTCACGATCCGCATTCGCCCGACGAGCGCATCCACATTCCCAGCATCGAACGCGTATGGGATTTTTTGACCGCATTATTGGAAGAATTAAGATAATAAGATAATAAGATAATAATCCTTATCGAAAACATTATAACTAAAATAGAGGTATTTGTTTACATTATGAATCAGCGTTTTCCCGTCACAAGATTAATCGATTGGTATACCCAAAATAAACGTGATCTTCCGTTTCGGCATACGACCGACATATACGCCATCTGGCTTTCGGAAGTCATGCTTCAGCAAACCCAGGTGGTTTCGGCAATTCCCTACTATCTCCGGTTTTTGGAAACCTTTCCGACTATTGAACATTTGGCCAACGGTTCGGAGCAGGAGGTTTTAAAATTGTGGGAAGGATTGGGATATTATTCGCGGGTCCGAAACTTTCACCGCGCCGCCCGGCAGGTCATGGAACAATTCGGCGGACGCATTCCCACCACCTTAACGGATTTCGAATCCCTGCCCGGCGTTGGCTCCTACATTGCGGCAGCCGTTTTGAGTATTGCATGCCATGTTCCCATTCCCACGGTGGACGGCAATGTCATTCGCGTCTACACCCGGTTTTGGGCAATCGCGGATGATATCCGGAAAAACGCGTTACGCAAGCGTATTTACCGGGAATTGGAAACGATCATCCCCCATGAAGCGCCCGGGGATTTTAACCAGGCCATGATGGAGCTGGGCGCAACGGTTTGCACCCCCCGAACACCGGCGTGTCCGTGCTGTCCGCTTCAAACCGGTTGCACGGCTTATATGACCGGAACCATCGACCGATACCCATTTAAATCTCCGGGAGCCAAAGTGCCGGAGTACCGAGTCTCCATTGGCGTGATTTTTCGCGAGGGTCGGATTTACATCCAGCAGCGACCGCCGAACGGTCTTTTGGGGGGGATGTGGGAGTTTCCCGGTGGAAAATCCCAGGGAGACGAGACGCCGGAGGAAACACTGGTTCGGGAATGCCGGGAAGAACTCCGAACCGAAGTGGAAATCATCGAGCGTCTGGCAACCGTGCGTCATGCCTACAGTCATTTCAAAATCGAAATGACCGTATTCATCTGCCGGTTAAAAGCAAAAGAACCCGATGTTCGACCCCGAGAAGAAACGCCGTTTCGGTGGATGACGATCGAGGAATTGGAAACATACCCCTTCCCCGGGGCAAACCATAAATTCTTTCCTGCTTTAAGACGATATATCCAGGGGTTGAACCGAGTTTAACGGACAGAATGGTTGGGGTCCGGATCTTTCATCTGGGTGATGACACGGTGGGCGATTTCCGGGTATAAGGATTTAATGCAATCCGGGCATAGCCCGTGGGTAAATTCGACGGATGTGCGTTCCGATACATAAGACTCGACCTGTTCCCAATAACCCTTATCGTTTCTTATTTTTTTGCAATTGGAACAAATGGGGAGAAGGCCGGTCAATGTGTGGATCTCGGAAACCGCTTTTTGAAGTTTTTGAACGGTTTTTTCCAATTGACGTTCATGCGCTTTTCGTTGGTCGATTTCTTCCTTGAGTCTGAGGAAGGAACGGATTCGGGCGCGAAGTTCCAGTTTTTTGATCGGTTTTTCGATGTAATCGATCGCACCGGCTTGGAACGCTTGATGGATTTTATCTTCTTCGTCGCGGATGCTGATCATCATGATCGGTAAATCCCGGAGTTTTTCATTGGATTTAATGGCCTGAACCGCAGCGATTCCGTCCATTTCGGGCATCATAATATCCATCAGGATCAGGTCTATCGGGAACTCACCGGGATGTTCATTATGGTCCCGAAGGTATTGGATGGCTTCGGATGCCGATTGTTTTTTCACCACATCCGGATAACCGCCTTCGTTAAGGATGGCCATCAACGCGTTCAGAAAGGATTCCGAATCATCGACAATTAATATTCTCATTTTCACCTCTTGGTGTTATTCATGCAGCACTCTATTTAATCGACCAATTCCACGCGTTCAAGGTAATGGGACAGTTGTCGGAGCAGGAATCCGATTTGGGCAAGGTCCAATCGGAGAGCGGCTTCTCCCAGTTGATCGCCGATGGTTTCGATATCGAAGAAACCGAACGTCCCGCCGTTGCCCTTCATCTTATGGGCAATTGCACGAATTTTCTCATAATCTTCCTCCTCCAGGTATTCCTGAGAAAGGGTTTCATCGGTTTTTAAGGTTTCGAGAAAATCAGGGATGTAGGGTTTCAGTATCGGGTCGACGCGAACCTTTATTGTATCGGTTTCCGCAAACAGGGGGGCGATCGTCTCGGTTTTGGATCGGGGGAAGAGGGTGTCGTCGGATTCATCGCGGATAATAGGTCCCAGGTATTTACGCATGACATCGAGGAATTCTTTTTTTCTGATGGGCTTTGAAAGATGATCGGTACACCCGACCGCAAGGCTTTTGTCTTTATCGCTGTCCAGGGCGTGGGCGGTCAGGGCGATAATAGGCGTGGGCGGGCGGTGATGGATTTTTTCCCATTGTCGAATTTCGCCGGTTGCTGTGAGTCCGTCCATGATCTGCATTTGGATATCCATTAATATCAGGTCGTACGTGGTCTCTTTGAATTGATTCAGGGCCTCCCTGCCATTGGAAGCGAAATCGAGGTGAACGAGGAAATCCATCAGAAAGGCTTCGATAATATTTTGATTGGAAGACGTATCTTCGACCACGAGAATTCGTGAGAGAGGCAGGCGATCCGGGTTTGATAATTCATCACAGATATCCAACATTTTTACATTTACGATATAACAGTGAATATAATATAAGAAATCCAAAATAATTGCAACATGCAATCGATAATTAACGGGTTTTGTTCCAATTAAACCGGAATTCATTCGGAATTAATTCGGAAGAAAATACCTTGATTTTTTACGTGAAATGAATTAAAATACGCTTTTGTAAATGTCAGGTAACGTTTGTGTATTCATACCTTTAAAAGATATAAACGTAAAAAATGGAGGTTTTTAAAATGAATGTACCCGAAATTCAAGAAGTAAAAAGACACCTGGATGATTTGAAAGACAAAGCTTTAATTAAAGAATGGACACTCCCTTATGAAAATATCTTGACCCGCCTGACCGCGGCGATCTTCTTTTTCACTCCTACCGACGAATCGAAATTAGAAGAAATCTGGAAAGAATTGGATACACACCCGATGCTCCAATACCGATTAAACGAAGAAAAGAAGCTGTCTCCGTTGGAATGGAGAGTCGAGTTTAACAAAGGATTCGAATTATAATTGGTTTTTTAAATTTATTACACGCCCATCCATCCGCGAATGGCGCGTGTTTCCAATAGACTCACCCGGTGAGTATATAAATAAAGAGTACCAAGGGGAATTCGTATCCTCCCCTTATACTCTTTTTTATTTTACTCCCATCGATGGAATGAGGAAAGGGACTAATTTTATCCGATGAAATTATATGCCATAAGCGATTTGCATCTCGCCAATAGATCCAATTTTGACGCCTTAACCGCGCTGGCTCCTCATCCGGACGATTGGATCATTTTGGCGGGAGATACCGGCGAACTGGAAGACCACCTCCGAATGGCTCTGATTGTCCTCAAAAGCCGGTTTAAAAAAATCATCTGGGTCCCCGGAAACCATGATCTCTGGAGTCTGCCCAATCAACCGTACTCGCGTTATTTAAAAGGGGAAACCCTGTACCGGCGGTTGATTGCCGTGTGTCACGAGTACGGCGCCCTCACACCCGAGGACCCTTACCCCGTATGGGACGACGGTGGGAAAATGTACCGGATTGTTCCGATGTTTCTCCTCTACGATTACAGTTTCCGTCCGGCTGATATTTCGCAGGACCGGGCCGTGGAATGGGCCGCCGAATCGGGCGTCCTGTGTACGGATGAGGAACTCCTGCATCCGAGCCCGTACGCCTCGCGCATCGCCTGGTGCCAGGAACGCATCCGCTTCACCGAAGAACGGTTGAAGGCAGCGCCCCCCGACATCCCGTTGATTCTGGTCAATCACTTTCCCCTGCGACGCGAAATGGCGGATTTAAGACGCTTCCCCCGCTTTTCCGTCTGGTGCGGGACGACCCGTACCGAAGACTGGCACCTCCGTTTCCCGGTTTCGGTCGTGGTCTACGGTCACATGCACATGCGCGGAACCCGGTACGTGGACGGCGTTCGATTCGAAGAGGTCTCACTGGGATACCCCCGCGACTGGAATTATCAGCGGGGAATGGACTATTACCTCCGGGAAATTCTCCCCGGTCCCTCTGCTCTTCCGGCGTTTGCTTGATTTTGCATGCTGTGTTAAAATAACAGGTGAAATCAAGTAAAAACCTGATGATCAAGAGGTGAACAATGAAATATATTGGAGCCCATGTGAGTGCGAGCGGCGGGGTTTCGAATGCGCCGTTAAATGCGAAACAAATTGGGGCCACCGGTTTTGCCTTATTCCTCAAAAATCAGCGACAGTGGAAGGCCAAACCTTTCACCGAGTCGGAGATCGATAAATTCAAGACCCATTGCCGCGAAGCGAATTATTCGCCGGATTCGATTCTTCCCCATGATTCGTATTTAATCAATCCGGGCGCTCCGGATCCAGCGGATTTGCAAAAGGCCAGGGACGCTTTCATCGATGAATTCGAACGATGTCATCAACTGGGGTTGATGTTTCTGAATTTTCATCCGGGTTCCCACAAGAAAAAGATGTCGGACGACGCATGCATTCGCGTGATTGCGGAAAGCATCAACATGGCCCTGGATAAAGTAAACGGGGTGACGGCCGTGATTGAAAACACAGTCAATGCAGGTGGAAATATCGGGTACCGATTCGAACATCTGGCAGCCATTATCGAGAACGTCGACCATAAACAGCGGGTGGGGGTGTGCGTCGATACCTGTCATGCCTTTGCGTCGGGTTACGATCTTCGAACGCCCGAGGCCTATGAGAAAACAATGGCGGATTTTGATGCGGTTGTGGGGCTCAACTATTTAAAAGGAATCCATTTAAACGACAGCAAAGGGGAATTAAACAGCCGCAAAGACCGACACGAAAGTTTGGGAAAAGGCCATCTCGGTTGGGAGACGTTTCAACGGTTAATGGAAGATCCGCGTCTGGATCACCTACCGATGATTATTGAAACCAATGAAACGGACCAATGGCCGGAAGATATTCGAAAACTCAAGGAATATAGTTCGGGAAACCGGGATCGATAATCATCAGAGACGTTGCACGCAACGTCTCTACGACCTAGGAGAGTAACTTGATCCCATAAATTAAGAGTTCCTTATCCATCAACCGGTAATTGGGAAACTCCGAGACAATAATGGATTTGAATTTCATGTTGTGCGAGCGAACCAGAAGGTGAGAGAGTTCATGGAAAATGATGTAGGCGATCAGGTGTTCGGGAACAAACTGCAGGTAGGCATTGAGGGTGATCATCCCGTCTCGCCGACAACTGCCCCATCGGCGACGCATTTTTCTCAATTTCACTTCCGTGGTCTTCACCTTTAATTTTCGGGAATACTGCTCCACGTACCGTTGGATGATCGCGATAAACTCATCCTCGGTCCAGTCCACCATGGGGGTTTTGCGGGCCTCTTCCACGGCGTTTTTGTGCTTATGAAACTTTTTGAGAATGGACGTGCGGTTGCGTTCCAGCACTTCCATCGGGCTCACCCATGGCGACACAATCACATGCAATTTGTTCGTTTTGAATTCCACCCGGGCATACTTGACCCGCCGGTGAAAGACTTCCACCGGGATGCCCTCGAACTCCATTGCTATCGGCAATGCCTTTTTACTTGTTTTTTTCATATCAAATTTTCATATCAAAAGGGGTCATCCTGGCCGATATTTTCGGCGCGACTGTCCGGATTTTCCGTCTCACCGGTTGCGGGCCGCGAATCGTCCATCGAACTATTCAAGACTTTGGAGAATTCGATTTCAAGTTTTTTGAATTCCCCCTTTTGGCAATTCAAAATATCCATACAGGTCCGGGCGGCATCGAGCGCCTCTTTGGTTTTTTCGACCAGATCATCGACACTGATTTCATCCTTATTCAAGGATTCGATGATTTTTTCCAGTATCGCGTAATTATCTTCATAATTTTTCGATTGGGCATGTTGACTCATGATAATTCCTCCTTGGGATTCGTTTTTCGGATGGGGATCGTCCCATCGTAGAATCTAAGCAACGCCTTGTCGTGTTGATTGAATTCATCCAGGGATTTGATGATGCGATGATCCGCTGTATTCATCGTCAGGGTAAAGCCCTTTTTGAGGATGGTGATGGGGTCATGGGCCTGAACCAGTTGGATGGAATGGTTCAAGGTTTTGCCGGTATCCTCGATTTTTTTCTTCGCGCCATCCCTGAGAATCGACGCATTTTTGCGGGTATCTTCCCAGCGCTTGAGGGTGTTTCGAAGCAAGCGACGGAAGTCCAATTTCAACATGGTTTTCCTTACCTGAGAGAACTCCCGTTTTCGGAGCAACCGGGCGCGCGAAAGGATCCCATCGGACATGGACCGGATGCCCTGGGTGTGTTTGACATGAATGGCCGTGGCGGTCTTTAGAATTTGTCCGGTCAGGGTCGCCAGACGCCGTTCCTGATCTCGGACGCCAAACCCGATGGCCTGCTCCAGTTTCCGGGTGCTGGCCATGAATCGTTCCTCTTTCCATCGCATCGCATTGGAAACCTGCGCCGGAATCATCTTTAAAAACGATTTGATTTTGGCCATTTCTCGGTGATGCATCGTGAGGAACAGGTGATTGAGCCGGGTAATCGAAACGGAAAGCTGATCCTGAAGGGATACATAGCGATGTTGAAGGTATTTCCCCACCCCGGACGGGGTCGATGGCGTCGGCGTCAGCCAGGAACATTGTTCGAAGGCCGAAACATCCTTCTCATGACCAATGGCCGTGATAATCGGAATCCTGCACAAACAGACTTTGCGGCACAACGTCAAATCGTTGAATACGGCCAGGGACTGTTCGCTGCCGCCGCCTCGGGCAATGATCAACACATCGATGGGAATACCGGGATTATTTTCAAAGTACGTTATGGCGCGAATGATGTTATCCACCGCATTCACCCCTTCCATTCGCGAATCGATGAAGTAAAACCGGTACCTGGTCTCATAGGGATGCAAACCGGCTTTGATGTCTAAAATCGGGGTTCCCTGTTCGGAGGTGATCAGTCCCACGTTTGAAATAAACGGGGGAACCGTCAACCGCTTTTGATTATCGATGATCCCTTCTTCTTTTAATTTTTCAAGGGTGATGTCGCGAAGATTCCGGATGCGGGCCTGGGTGTATTCGGGGAGAATATCCACCAGGCAGAGGCGAATATCCACGACGTTGCGATTCGGTAAGGTAATTTCCACCTGGCAAAACACGGGAAGGTCCCGTTCCAGACACTGGGCGACCCCCAGATCGCTTAATTTTTTTTCGATGCGTTCCAGCGCCGCTTTCTTGACCTCGGCCCGGAAAAAGAGATTTCGGTTTTCCTCTTCATCTTTCAAATCCAGGTACGAGGCCCAGTCGTAGTGTTTCACGTCCGAGGCAATCACCCCGCGGACCCATACGTAACCGCAAATCCCCTCACGGATCAATTGATCCAGACGGTTGCGCAGCTCGGAGACGGACAACGAATCCGGGTATGGAGCCCGTCCCTTTATTTCCGCTTTTTCGGTAGAATTTATGGGTTTGGACATGGTTTTGGACACAGGTTCCGAACACGATTTGAGATTGTTTGTCAAGACGTCCATTTCCATATCCACGTTGCAGGGTTTCATAAACCAGCTTTTATCCATGGGATTCCACCGGTAACCTCTGGATTTCAGATTGTCCTTGATGGGAAACGCATTATAAATGTGAATGCTGTTCTGATCGAAAGCGATACTCACTTCCTGACCGTTAATCGATGTTGTTACCCAATTCATCCGTTGTGTGTTCCATTTATTATTATATTATAATTATATCACGAGTCATATCACGTTTTTTATATCACGTTGCATTGCATGAGAGTCGACTTAAAAATTCTCGTTTTGGTGCATCCTTTAAAATGAAAATATAAAACAATTTCTTGATAAAATCAATATGGAAAAACTTGACAAATGAGAAATATTTAATATAATGTAATTTAAAGACACGTTACAATCGGAGGAAATCTATGATTAAAAAAATTACATTTTTGATGATCCTGATGCTGATGGTTTCATTTTTTACATTTGCGGCTACCAACAAAGAAAAAGAAGATCTGTACCTTAAAGCCGCAACTGAAAAAGATATGACCGTCAAACTGGGATTGTTGAAGGAATACGTAGAAAAATACGGGCAAAATGATGATAAATTTTTACGATTCATTTATCAAAGCCTTGCGGATACGTGTTATAGACTCAAAAATTACGATGATGCGATTAAGTATGCCGAAATTGCAGTGGGCTATGAAGATATCGATCAAACCTCGAGATTGAATTTGTTATTTTCGTTGAGTAATTCCTATTATATCACCAAGAAAGATCTCGATAAAGCGTATACTTATGCTGAAAAGATACTTGAATTAACCGATAAATTTATCAAGCAGATGGAAACCTCCAATCAGGATAAAGCAAAAGTCGAGCAAATGGTTGGGGTTTACAAGAGCAGTTTTATTGCACCGACTTACAACCTGGAAGCCATGATTTTATTCGCCAAGGATAAAGACAATGTGGAGTTAATCAAACGCGCAGCCGAAAAGACCCTGAAGGCCTATGAAATCGATAAATCCGAATCCACAGCCAATCGCGCTTTTTCATTGGCCGGGAATCTTTACCAGAAGAATCAGTTCAACGATGCGATCGGCATCCTCGAACAGATTGTCAACAAAGACCATCCCAAAGCCAATGAGGCCAATTTACTGGCGTCCCTGTACATAAAGATGAAGGATAAAGATAAAGCGATTCATTACTATGAATTGGCGTACAAGGCAAAACCTCAGTCCGAATTGGCCATGAAACTCGGCCAATTGCTCCATAAGACCAACCCTGAAAAAGGCGCCCGATTTTTCGCCGATGCCTATGTGATGAACCACGAAGATAAACAGACCGATGCGTACAAATACCTGGAACAGGTTTACTTCCTGGGAATTGCCAAGGATAAATCCGCCGAAGAAAAAGAAGAAGGATTCAAACAGATGATCGAAGCGGCCAAGGCACGGCTGGGTGGCGGAAACAACTAAGGAAACAACTAAGAAGTTAAGACTTAACTGGAATTAAGATTAAGATACAAGAAAATGCGCGTTTTGCGGAAACGCAGAACGCGCATTTTTTATTTATTCCCGATTTTTTAATTCCGCCCGATTCAGGACGCGTGCGTCACAGTTAAGCGGTGAGAAGAATTTTTCGTTTATTTTCAACCCTTTCCGTAATCTTTTGAGCATCAAAATATTCAAATATGATAATGATGTATTTTCGGGATAATTGCGTCAATTCCCTGAATACTTGAATATCGATCATCTCCCCCTGATTGCGTTTGAACTTTTTGATTTTATTGAGAATTTTATTCATATCCTCGGTAAACATAAAATATTTCTCGTTTAATTGAAGCACCTTTCCACTTTCCATCCAGAACCACAAGGAATCATTGACATCCTTATGCAAGAGGTCGCTGGCACTCAGGATGTTCTCGATGGTAAATATAAACAGTTTGTTCTTCTTGAGGACGTCTTCGACCTTTTCCAAGGATCCCTTTTCCACTTCGGACATGGCGACTTTCTGGAATACGATCTTGTCTTTCAGCACTTTAAAGGAATAATGCTGACTCATGCGTTGAACCAGGTACTTAAAGAAGAGAGAAACCACCGGGATTTTTAATTTTTCTTCGATCTCCGAGAGCTTAAGGGATTTGATGCGGCCGGTATAGCAGTCGGTAAAAATGGCATTTAATTGATCGAGGTAACCCTGGAAATTCTCATAGGGTGTGACAAACAAATTGGCCACATTGATGATTTTAAGTTGTTTATGGATTTCTTTTTCCACCAGAAAATCGATGAGGGATTCGCGATCAAAGGCGAAAAACTCAACCAATTCTTCGACTTTCAGGAACCGGTCTACGGTCAGAAGATTCAAGAGGATATTATATTTTTCCCTTTCCTCTTCGACCTCAAGGAATTTGGCAATTTTGCCCAGCTTGCGTTGGTTGTATTTGGAGAGTAGGGGCAAGAGGACAAGGATGTCCTTGTTCTTTCCTTTCAGGGTAGCTTGTTCGAGAAATGTAAACTCGATTTGGGTTTTAAAATTGGCGGTAAATAAATCTTTTCCGATTTTTAAAAAGTTGACGGGTATCACATGACCGTTGGGAGTGAGGAGATTGGCGCTAAGCGTAGTCTCGCGGTGTTTTAGTTCGACGATATAAGCGTTAAATTTCATTTTCATTACTTGTTTTTCATTTATTTGATTGAAAATCCTCGCATTCGGATTTGAAGACCATTATTATATAAGAGAATCCACTATAAATCAAGGTATCTTTTAAAGCGAAAGCACATGGGGATGGATCGGAATCGTGACCAGACGGGCATCCAGGGGGCCATTATAAAGCGGAATGCGTCGGGATATCTTTAATCCGATATGCTTAAGCAGTTCCTTTTCGCCGCAGAGAATATAGGCCGTAGAGCCGCTGCATTTTTGTTTGAGGAAATCCCCGAATGCCTTGTACAGCGCGTGCAATTCGTCTTCGCTGTGGTTATCCTTCAGGCGAATCCCGTACGGCGGGTTGGTGACAATGACGTGATTTTCGGCCCCGGGAATGTCTCGAAAATCGCGGTGATGGATCCGGACGTTTCGTCCGTCGGGGAGCTCGTTGAGGTTTTGCCGGGCGGCCTGAACGGCCCGTTTATCGATGTCAAAACCGGTAATCAGGGTTTCGGGACATGGACGGATTTGTCGGTCGCAGTCGTTCTTGATCCGGATCCAGGTGCGTTTATCAAAGTCCGGCATATGAAAAAAACCGAAGGTTTTGCGTTTGAATCCGGCCGGTATGCGACAAAATGTCATCAACGCTTCGGCCAGCAGTGTTCCCGAACCGCACATGGGATCCATGAACGGTTTATCGCCATTCCAGCCGGAGAGTCGGATGACGGCGGCTGCCAGGGTTTCCTGCATCGGGGCCGCCATGGATTCCACCCGGTATCCGCGCCGATGCAAGGAGTCGCCGGACGTATCCAGGCTAATGGTCGCCCGGTTTTTGTCGATATTCAAATTCAAACGGATCGCCGGATGGTGCGTATCCACATCCGGCCGCTTCCCGTATTTCTGATTGAAATAATCCGCGATGGCGTCTTTTAATCGCAGCGCCGCATACTTCGAATGGGTGATGTAGCTGTTGGAGACATTGGAATCAATGGCAAAGGTTTGATCCGGGGAAAAGAGGTCGGCCCAGGGGACACGGTACGCTTCCTTGTACAGATCGTTTTCCGAAGGGCAGGAGAAATAGTGGAGAGGGGCGAGTATGCGAATAATGGTGCGTGCGCAATAATTGAGTTTATACAGGATTCCGGGCGGGGCTTCGAAATAGACGCCGCAATAGGCTTCGGTGCAGTTTCTCGCACCCAATTCTTCCAGTTCCTCGCGGGCAACGGGTTCGACTCGGCGTTGGGTTTGGGCAAAAAAACGGTTATTTTTCAGATACTCAAACATCGGACTACTTTTTCTTTTGCAATGCGATCAGGTCATTCATGATGGCCACCGTTTCGCCCAGCGACAGGTCACGCCGAATTTCTTTAAACCATTCATCGCGCGTCTCGCGAGCGATTTTCTCCAGGCCGGCGGACCCTTTTTTTTCGGGTTCGGCGGATGGTGTGACCGTGATACGCGTGGATTCCTTTTCGGCTTTCTCGATCGTTTCATTTTCCTTCCGGTTTTGATCCCGTTGTTTTAACACCTCACTCAACTGGAGATTTTGGACCGTGGTTTCGCGTGCACTCTTTATTTTGGCAATATATTGTTTAAGAAGGGCAAATTCGGGAGAGGCCTGGGTCCGGGAATGACTCTGATCGATCAACGATTGAGAGGCAAGCGAGGAGGCCTGCCATTTGGGGTAAACCGCAGCGGGGATCGCATTCCATTTCAATGCATTGGCCAGATATTTTTCGCCGATGGTGATCGAATCCAGGCGGTCGGGTAACGGGATATCCGGGGTCACACCTTTGATTTGAATGGCTGAACCATTGACTCGGTAAAATTGTTGAATCGTGAGGGTTAGCGCGCCGAGTTCACGGTCATTGCCGGGAATATCATAAACCAGACGGTCCAGGTTGAGCATGGCTTGAACCGTTCCTTTCCCATAGGTATTGGTGCCCACGATCAGTGCCCGGTTATAATCCTGAAGGGCGGCCGATAAAATTTCGGAGGCCGATGCGCTGAGATGATTGACCAGCACAATCAGCGGTCCCGGATAGGTAATGGAGGGGTCTTTATCCTCGAGAACCAGGATCTTATTTTTTCGGTCTTTAACCTGGACAATCGGGCCTTTGGAAATAAACAATCCGGCCATATCCACGGCATCCTGCAAGGCGCCGCCGGTGTTGTTCCGTAAATCCAGGATAATCCCGCTGACCTTTTGGGCTTTGAGTTTTTCCAGTTCCTTTTGGATATCGTGGGTGGAGTTTCGGCCCTCATCCCCCTTGAAATCATCGTAAAAACCCGGCAGCTCGATGTAGCCGATCCGCTGATTCGAATTTCCGTCGGTCAGTATGGCGGATTTGGCAAAGGTCTCTTCCAGGACCACCACATCGCGGATAATGGGAACAATGATAATTCGGCCATCGGGTTTTTTGACCCACAAGCGGACCAGGGTCCCTTTTTTGCCGCGGATGAATTTGACCGCTTCCTGGGTCCGCATGCCGATAATATCGACCGGTTCGTCGTTGTCCTGGGCAACTTTGATGATCAAATCGCCGGTCTGGATTTGTTTTTGACGCCACGCCGGGCCGCCCGGAACAATCTGGACGATTTTCACATATTCATCCTCATTTTGCAGCGTGGCGCCGATTCCTTCGAAACTCCCGGACATCTCCATGTCGAAGGATTCCTTGTCCACGGGGGGAAAGTAAAGGGAATGCGGATCATAAACCTGGAGAACCGAATTGATATAACGGGATAGCGCATCATTTTTATTTCCCTGGAGGAGCCGGCTAAAGATGAATTTGAAATTCTTTAAAACCGCTTTGCGCGATTCGTCTTCCAATTCCGCGGAGTTTTTTTTGGCGTCTTTGGTTTTATCTTCCAATTTATCGATATAGCGAAGCAGGGTATAATACTTAAGCGTCTTTCGCCAATATTCCTTTAACGCATTGATATTGGAACAAAAGTTTAATTTCTTGGGGTCGAATTCAACGGTTTCCGGTTTGGAGAAATCCAGGGGTTTGGCCAGCAGCGAACCATAAAAATCCATGACCTCATGGACGCGTTTGTCCAGGATCTCCATGGTGGGGGCAATGATATCGTTTTTTCCTTCGGGGAGTTGCTGGGCAATTTTATCTTTATATTTCCGTAGTTCATCGATATCGCTTTTCAGAAAAAAGCGTTTACCGGGATCAAGGGTTTCAATAAATTCATTAAATACTTTATCTGAAAAATTATTGTCGAGTTTTTTTTCGGTATAATGCCATTTTTGGAGTCCGGTATACACCAGTTGTGTGATGACCTTTTCCTTGTTGTAAGCGATTCCCAGGTGAAAGTTGCTGGCGAATAAGACAAGTGCTGCAATCAATACAACGGCCAGGGCTGTTATTTTTATTTTCACGGTTCCTCCTTATTGCCTTATCAAAGTACGATAACCAGTTTATTGCTATTTTACCAGAACTTTACTAATTTGTACAGGATCGGAAAATACAAGAAGATATAATATCTCCTATCCCATAAATCGATTGTCCTTTCGCTCAGGAATGGGGGATGGCTCTTCCGAATGGGGGCCCCAAACCGGGAGATAGAGGTCGACCATGGTTCCCCTGTCCGGTTCCGAGGAAATGGCGATGTGGCCGTTGTGTTTTTTGATGATTGCGTAACAAATCGCCAGCCCCATGCCCATTCCCTTTTGAGCCCCTCGGGGTTTGGTCGAAAAATAAGGGTCAAAGACTTTATCCATGTCTTGCGGCGAAATGCCCTTTCCCGAATCGATCACCGACATGTTCACGTAGTCGCCTTGGGTCAAGTTCCAGGGGTTCATTTTCTCCACGGTGATGTTTTGGGCATGAATCCGGATGACGGCGGGTTGAGACTGGGCCTCGTAGGCATTGAGTAACAGGTTGGCGATGACCTGCCGGATTTGGCGTTCATCCCCATATAGCGGTTTTAAATCCGCCGGGATCGATACCCGAACAGACAGCGCCGGTGGGAGGCCATCCCCGATCTGTTTCAACACATCGGTTAGGGATAATTTTTGAAAGTTGAGCCCATAGGCTTTGGACAGGGTGATGAACTGTTTGACGAGTTCGGTGGCCTGGGCTGTCGCGATTTCCATGGCATTCACGTATTTTTTTAAATCCCCGGTGGGATGATCCGCCTCGTCGCTGACCAACGACAGATTTCCGATAATAATGGATAGGAGATTATTAAAATCGTGGGCGATGCCCCCGGACAAGATACTGACGGTTTCGATTTTTTCACCCATGACCCGTAACTTCTCTTCGCTTTCCCGCAGGTTTTTTTCGGATTTTCTCCGTAATAAGTATAGCTTGGCAAAACCTCCCAGAAAACCGCCAATCAAGACGATCCCGGTGAGGTAAGCGGGGAGGGTTCGAAACCAGGGGGGAGAAACGGTAAACCGGAATACCGCTTCGCGGCTTTGATGGTCATAGATATTTCGGGCAATCAGGCGAAACCGGTAGCGGCCTTCGGGTAAATTGGTGTATTCTTTTTGGGGAGTCTGGGTCCAGGTGCTCCACTCCTTGTCGAATCCTTCCAGGATGTATTTAAATCGGTTTTCCCGGGCATGTTCGTAAAAGGTCGATGAGAATTCGAAAAACAGCGAATTGTCGGCGTACGCAATGGTGGGAATGAGCAAGTGCGGCTGATGAAGGGAGGGAACGGTAAACGTGCCCCCTTCCCGGGAATGGTCCTCAAAATACGTCCCATGGAACAGGACGGTATGGCGTCCGACAGTCACTTTGCGGATCAACGCATTGTAGGGGGTCCGGTAATCTTTCGGCATCCGGGAATCGAAGCGAAACAGCCCTTTGGCAGACGTGACCCAAAATAGCCCGTCTTGATCCGGGAAAAAATCTTCTGCCCCTTCCGGGATGGGTTTAAAGGGAATGGCGTTCCACCGGTAGGACCCGTCCGGATGTTTATGGAGCATCCCGATTCCTGTCTGGGAACACACCCAGATGGTTCCCTGCTCATTGGTCGCCAATACCGAAACCTTCCGGTATCGGGGCGGAATCGCCTGTCCGAAGGTTTGTTCGGGGATAAAATGGTAATCGCCTGTGCCGGATAAGATCCCTTCGTAGATGCCATGGGGGGTTGCCAGAATCAACCGGCGATTAAAAAAATAAATGAAATTCCAATCATTTCCGGGTAAGCCCTCGCGGGTCGTGTAATGGGTGACCCGGTAATCGTCAATATTGTTGCCGGTGAAATGAACATGAAAGATTCCGTTCAAACTGCTGGTTAACCAGAGATCGCCGTCCGGCGCAGTGGTGATGGCGCGGATCGACCCATCGATGCCTTTGAATTTGGTTTTCAAGAGGAGGTCGGGTGTTTTTTTCGGGTTTGCCGCTGGGACCCGATAGGCACTCAACCCTCGCCCCCCTGTCAATCCCAGAAAAATAAAATCCGGAAATTTTTCGGTCGAACCCAACGAGTAATTGCTTGCAGCGGCGTGTCGTCGAATATGAAAGGTGCTATCGATTTCGAGCAAATCGCCTTGTACTCCGGCCCAAAGACGATCCTTGAATCGGAAGAAGCTCCAACAATCCCCGGTTACGTTTTCCAGAGGGATGAATTTGTGATGGTCGTCTTTGAGCTTCAGCCGGTATTCGGGTAAATAAAAAATGCCGGCGAAAGTGGAGGCGATTAACGTTCCATTGAGTCGGGTTAAGGCAAGCACATACCCATTCAACCCCGCGCTATCATCGAATCGGGTCACGGGGGAACCGGTTTCCACATACGATACGCCGGTATTGGCGGCCATCCACAGATTATGGGTTTGATCCTCGTAAACATCCCAGATACAGTCGTCTTTGAGACCCCGGGCTTTATTGATGACCTGAACCAGCCGGCCGTAACGGTCCATCATAATGACTCCCCCTGTTTGAGTGGTCACGGCATAGCGGTTTCCGGTTAACGCCCGAAATTTGAAACGCTCGTTGTGGTCCGGGGTGATATAGGCGCTAATCTCGGTGGGAAAGGGTTTTAAAATCGATTCCGGGACATCCGTTCGGGTGAAATCAAAGGAATTTGAAACCGGGTCACGAAGGATGTTCAGGTCATAAAGAAAAAAATCACCCTTTTTGGTTAACAGAATCAGATGGCCGTCGGGGTAGGGTAACACGCAGATACTCCCGTATTCTTTGGTGCAAATTTTTTCGCACCGCGGAAGCGGGACCATCCGGTTTTCATGGATGACACATAACGCGCTGTCTCTTAGGGTGACAAAGACCCGATCGTAAGCGACCGTTCCCCGGACGGTCTTGACGCCCCGGAGCGGAATGACTCGAAGCCTGTGGTCATACCAACGAAATATTTTCGTGGGAGTGATAAAGTAGACCCCTTGCGAGTTGATGCAGGCATCCCACACATCGTAAAACTTCTCCTCTCCCTTGGGGATCCGGTTGACCAACGAGACATAGGTGAGTTTGCCTTTGGCGTCGCTGGCCAGGTAACCAAATTCACCGGAAGCACAAACATAAACGGTTCCCCTGACGTCCACAGCCAGGGAACGGACCCGGGAATGATTCGGAAGTTCGATCAAGTTCCAATAGGTGCCATCGTACTCCAGGACGCCGAATTGATTGGCAAAATAGATAACGCCGCGGTGGTCCTGGACAATATCCCAATTTTGCCAGCCGGCTTGATATTCGTCGGATGAATAATTGCGGATAAACGGAATCCCCTGATCCCGCATATTTGGGGCCGATCCTCGGAGGGATACGACCAGGATCATCGCTACAATAAAAAACCAAAATTCCTTACCCATTCTTTCCTCCCCTTGATTTTACTTGATCGCTCTTTTCTTTTCCTCTGTCTGTTGCCAAAGCTCCCACGAAGGGAGAAACACATCGACCACGGTTCCCCTGTCCAATTCCGAGGAAATGGCGATATGGCCGTTGTGTTTTTTGATGATTGCGTAACAAATCGCCAGACCCATGCCCATTCCCTTTTGAGCCCCTCGGGGTTTGGTCGAGAAATAAGGGTCAAATATTTTATCCATGTCTTGCGGTGAAATGCCCTTTCCCGAATCGATTACCGACATGTTCACGTAGTCGCCTTGGGTCAAGTTCCAGGGGTTCATTTTCTCCACGTGGATGTTTTGGGCATGAATCCGGATGACGGCGGGTTGAGACTGGGCCTCGTAGGCATTGAGTAACAGGTTGGTGAGGACCTGCCGGATTTGGCGTTCATCCCCATATAGCGGTTTTAGATCGGCCGGGATCGATACCCGAACAGACAGCGCCGGCGGGAGGCCATCCCCGATATGTTTCAACACATCGGAGAGGGATAATTTTTGAAAGTTGAGCCCATAGGCTTTGGACAGGGTGATGAACTGTTTGACGAGTTCGGTGGCCTGGGCTGTCGCGATTTCCATGGCATTGAGGTATTTTTTTAAATCCCCCGTGGGTTGATCCGCCTCATCGTTGGCAAACGACAGATTCCAGATAACAATGGACAGGAGATTATTAAAATCGTGGGCGATGCCCCCGGACAAGATACTGACGGTTTCGATTTTTTCCCCCATGACCCGTAACTTCTCTTCGCTTTCCCGCAGGTCTTTTTCGGATTGTCTCCGTAAAAGGTATAGCTTGGCAAATCCCCCCAGAAAACCGCCAATCAAGACGATCCCGGTGAGGTAAGCGGGAAGCGTTCGGAACCAGGGAGGAGAAACGGTAAACCGAAATACCGCTTCGCGGCTGAGATGGTCATAAACATTTCGGGCAATGACCCGGAACCGGTAGTGTCCTTCCGGCAGGTTGGTATATTCTTTTTGGGTCTGGCTCGTCCAATCGCTCCAATTCGTATCGAATCCTTCCAGGATATATTTAAACCGGTTTTCTGGTCCATGTTCATAGAACGTGGCGGAAAACGCGAAGGTTAGTGAATTGTCTTTATATTCTAGGGTGGGAATGAGGGCCCGGGGCTGGGTGAGTGCGGAAACGGGAAATAAGTTGCCCGCCCGTGAACGGTCATCGAAATAAGTTCCATTGAAAATGACGGTGTTTTTTCCCCGGGTCACTTTGCGAATCAGCGCATGAAAGGGCATATGGTAATTTTTCGGCAGGGTGGAATCGAATCGGAATAAACCGCTTTCCGAGGTCACCCAGACGATTCCCTCCCGATCCGGGAAAATATTCTCCGTTTCTATCGGAAATACTCTGAACGGAATAGGGTTCCACCGGTAGGCCCCGCCTGCGTCTTTAGCGATGGTACCGATGCCCGAACCGGAAATCACCCAGATGGTCCCCTTTGGATCGATGATTAAATTACTCAAGTCCCGGTAATGACCGGGAATGACTTGTCCGAATGTCTGTTCAGGTTCAAACCGGTAATCGCTTTTCCCGGGGGATAAGATTCCTTCATACACCCCTTTTTGCGTGGCAACCAGCAGGCGGTTATGAAACGGGCGTACAATATTCCAGGCGTTCCCGGGCAGACCATGGGCGGTGGTATACTGCGTGACCCGGTATTGGTCAATGTGATCCCCATCGAATCGAATATGAAAAATCCCGTTGTAGCTGGTGGTTAACCAGAGGTCGCCGTTGGCGTCGGTGCTTATTTGCCGGATTGTAGCGCCGATGCCCTTGAATTTTCCATTGTAAATAAATTCGATGTCATTTTTTCCCCCTTGGTTTCGGTCTGCCATCCGATAAGAACACAGTCCTTTTTCCCCATCCATCCCCAGGAAAATAGTGCCGGGAAACTTCCGGGTCTGGCCGAAACAATAGGTAAACGCAACGGGATGGGTTTGAATATGGAACGCCTCGTCGATTTGTAATAAATTATCTTCTATGACGGCCAAAAGGTTGTTCTTTACCTGGAAAAAGTTCCAACAATCCCCCCGGGCGTTTTTTAAAGGCACGAATGAATGATTGTCGTTTTCGACTTTCAATCGATATTCGGGTAAATAAGAAATACCTTCAAACGTAGCGGCCACCAATTTTCCATTAAAGCGGGTCACTGCCGTGACATACCCATTCAGCCCCGCGGCATCGTCGAAACGGGTGACGGGCGAACCGGTTTCAATATAGGAAACCCCCGTATTGGTGGCCGCCCAGAGGTTACGATTCGCGTCTTCATATATATCCCAGATACAGTTGTCCTTTAAACCCCGGGCTTTATTGATGACTTGAACCAGCCGGCCGTTCCTGTCCATAATCACGATCCCGCCACTTCGGGTGATGATGGCATAACGGTTTCCGGCGAGTGCCCGAAATCCGGTACACCCGTTGTGGTCAATATATCCGGTAATCTCCGTGGGAAACGGCTTTAAAATCGATTCCGGTACATGCGTCTTTGAAAAATCGAACGATGCTGAAACCGGGTCACGAAGCATGTTCAGGTCATAAAGAAAAAAATCACCTTTTTTCGTTAAAAGGATCAGTTGCTCGTCGGGGTAAGGCAAGGCCAAAATCACACCATATTTTTTGGTGCAAATTGTTCGACAACGGGGAAGCGGTATAACCCGGTTTCCCCGGAGCACGGATAAATCGCTGTCTATGAGTGTGACAAATATTTCATTATAAGCACTTAAGCACCGGAAGGCTTCGGCCTGGACGGGAATTGTCCGGATCTGATTTTGATACCAGCGAAATATTTTCGTGGAGGTGATAAAATAAACCCCCTGAGTGTTCATACAGACATCCCAGACTTCATAAAAGCGTCTATCGTCTTTCTTTATTTTATTCACCAGGGAGACATAGGTGCGCTTGCCCGTGGCGTCGCTGGCCAGGTAACCGAATTCACTCGTGGCTGTGACATAAATGGTTCCTTTGGTGTCGGCGGCCAGATAAAGGGCATCCGAATGATTGGGAAGGCGGATCAGGTTCCAACTCACCCCATCGTATTCCAATACGCCTTCCTGATTGCCAAAATACATCACGCCCCGTTGGTCCTGGGCAATGCCCCAATTTTGCCAACCCGCCTTGTAATCCCCGGATGTGAAATTACGGATAAACGGAATCCCCAGATCCCGAGTATTTTGAGCCGATCCCCGGAGGGATACGGTCAGAATCATCGCTACAATAAAGAACCAAAATTCCTTACCCATTTTCTTTCCTCCCCTTGTGTTTAATTGATGTCTTTTTTCTTTTCCTCTGTCTTTTGCCAAAGCTCCCATGAAGGAAGAAACACATCGACCACGGTTCCTCTGCCCAATTCCGAGGAAATGGCAATGTGGCCCTTGTGTTTTTTGACGATGGCGTGACAAATGGCCAGTCCCATGCCCATTCCCTTTTGGACCCCCCGCGGTTTGGTCGAGAAATAAGGATCAAAGACTTTATCCATGTGATGGGGTAAAATTCCCTTTCCCGAATCGATTACCGAAATGTTCACGTAATCGCCGGCTTTCAAATTCCAGGGATTGGTTTTATTGATGCTGATGTTTTGAGTACGGATCCGAATCGATCCGGTCTTATTCTGAGCCTCGTAGGCATTGGCCAGGAGGTTGGTCATGACCTGGCGGATTTCGCGTTCGTCGCCATAAATCGGTTTTAAATCATCGGGAATTGAAGCCTCAAACGGGATGTCCTGCGGCTGCATATTTTCGATGCTTTTTAAGAGATCGGCCAGCGATAGTTTCTTGAAATCGCCCCAATAGCCCCTGGAGAGTGTGAGAAAATTTTTGACCAATTCGGCGGCCTGAAGGGACGCGGTTTCCATGGCGTTTACATTTTTTTTAAGCTCGCTAACGGGTCGGGTGCTTTCGTCTTTGATGAACGACAGATTACCCAGAATAATGGAAAGGAGATTATTGAAGTCATGCGCAATGCCTCCGGATAAAATCCCCACGGTCTCGATCTTTCGGCTTTGCATTAATTCTTCTTCCGCTTTTTTCCGCTCCGACACATCGATGATGGTTTCCAGGAGCGCGGGCTTTCGCCGGTATTGGGTTTGGGTGCCTCGACCTTCCAGGTGAATCGCATTCCCTGAACCGGTGATGCCACCGAACTCAAACGCGTCGGATTTGGACGGGTCGATGGTTTGGATGTCCAAATTCAATGCCACCAGGTCACGGTCTTCCTCTTCTTTGGCCCAATCCAGTAAGTTTTTTCCAACCATGGTGCCCGGCGCGCATTGAAAGATTTCATGAAGCCTCGGATTGGCGTATTGGATGACTCTCTCCTGGAGAATGCAAATACCGACGACCGATTGTTCGGCCAAAACCCGGAATTTCTCTTCGCTTTCGCGTAAATTGCGTTCGGATTCTCGGCGCAGCAGGTAGAGTTTGACAAATCCGCAGATGAAGCTGCCGATCAATACGGCCCAGGCCAGGTAAGCGGGAATGGTTCGGTACCACGGGGGATAAATGGTGAAGGCGAAGGCGGCTTCCCGACTGAGATGATCGTAAATATTTCGGGCTATCACCCGGAATCGGTAGTGTCCTTCCGGCAGGTTGGTGTATTCCTTTTGGGGCTGAGGCGTCCAGTCGCTCCACCCTTTGTCGAACCCTTCCAGAATGTATTTGAACCGGTTTTCCTGGGCGTGCTCATAACAGGTTGCCGAAAACTCGAAAACCATTGAATTGTCTTTATAGTCAAGCGCGGGGATTAAGGTTGGGGGTTGGCGGAGGGAGGACACCGTGACGGATTCACCCGCCCGTGAATGCGTCTCCACATAGGTTCCGCCGAAAATAACGGCATTCTTGGCCTTGGCTACTTTCCGGATCAAGGCATTAAATGGGACGCGATAATTCTTCGGCATATGCGAATCGAAACGAAAGATACCCCGGGTGGCCGTGGCCCAGACAATTCCCTGCTGATCCAAAAACAGGGTTTCGCCGCCCCCCGGTATCTTTTTAAACGGAATGCGGTTCCATTGGTAGGAACCGTCCGCTCTCGGATGGAGGGTACCGATTCCCGAACGGGAATTGATCCAGATCGTTCCGTGTTCATCGGTCACCAGATTGACCAATTCCCGGTATTTGGGGGGAATCACTCGTCCAAAGGTTTTTTCAGGCTCAAACCGGTAACCGGTTTGACCGGGTTTTTGCACGCCTTCGTACACCCCCCGGGTGGTGGCGACCAACAGGCGATTCTTAAAAAAATGCACATAATTCCAATTGTTGGCCGGCAGACCCTGGGCCGTGGTGTAATGGGTCACGCGGTATTTCCCCATATCGTTTCCCTCGAATTGAAGGTGAAAGATCCCCTCAAAATCGCTCGTTAACCACAGGTCGCCGTTGGCATCGCTCACGATTTTGCAGATGGACGCATCGACCCCTTTGAATTTTCCATTGTAAATCAGGCGGATTTCATTGTTTTTCCCGGTATCTGAGTCCAGGATTCGGATCCAGCCCAGACCATGCCCGCGGGCCAACCCCATAAACACAATATCGGGGAATTTTTTCGTCCAACCGAAACATATGGTATAAAACGCCGGATATGTTTTGAAGCGAAGGTGACCATCAACCTGGAGAAGGTTATCTTCAACGACGGTGAGGAGATGGTTTTTGAATTGAAAAAAGGCATTGCATTCACCCTTCATGGGTGACAGGGATACGAAGGCATGGTTATCGTTTTCCAATTTGAATTTATATTCGGGTAAATAAAGGATGCCCCCATAGGTAAAGGCAAACAATTTGCCGCCAAAGCGGGTGATGGTCTGGGCATACCCGGTGAGACCCGCGGCATCGTCGAAACGGGTAATGGGGCATCCGGTTTCAACGTAGGCGATCCCATTGTTGGTGGCGACCCAAAGATTTCGGTTGTCGTCCTCATAGACATCCCAGATCGCATTGTCGATTAACCCGCTGGCTTTATTGATGATTCCGATCAATCGGCCATCTGTCCCCATGATCGCCATTCCCCCGGTGACGGTGGTCAAGGCGTACCGATTCCCGGTTAAGGCTCTCCCCCGGTGAAGGATATGGTGTCGCCACGTCACATATTCGGAGATTTCACTGGCAAAGGGTTTTAATATGGATTCGGGAACCTCTTTCTTTGATAACGCGAGTGTTTGGGATACCGGGTCGCGAAGTTTTTTGAGGTCATAGAGGAAAAATTTCCCGATGCCGGTCACAATGAGTAACTGATCGTGGGGGTAGGGGAGAATGGAGATGCTGCCGTATTTAAGCGGGAAAAGTTTTTCACACCGGGGCAGGGGGATGACCGTATCTCCCCGTAAAACGCAGATGCCCTGATCTTCGGTGGTGATAAACAAGTCATCGCCGATGAACGCCCCGTCCATCGGTCCCATGCCAATCGGTAGAACTCGGATTATCCCGTTATGCCAGTGAAATATTTTTCTGGGAGTGATAAAATACGTCCCCTGAGTCCGGGTGGTAAAGGTGCTCCAGACGTCGGGAAATCCGCGATCCTCTTTTGGGACTTTATCCAGTAACGAGACATAGGTCAGTTTCCCCTTGGCATTGCTGGCCAGGTAACCGATTTCACCGACTCCCCCCACGAAAATCGTGCCGTTCTGATCGATGGCAATCGAGCGGGCATCGGAATTATTGGCTAGTTTAATCAGGTTCCAATAGATCCCGTCAAATTCCAGAACGCCCGCACCATTGGCAAAGTACATGACGCCCCGTTGGTCCCGGACAATCCCCCAGTTTTCAAAATCAGCCTGGCAATCCTCGGCTGTAAAATTACGGATAAAGGGTATCCCGAGATCCCGGGTATTTTGAGAAAATGCGGGAATACACAAACCCAGAATAAGTACGGTAATGAAAGAGAGAAACCCCTTGCCATTTCTTCCCATGAAAATATTGTAAAGGAAATGAAACGGAATTTCAACAATTTTATTTGAAAACTAGGATATGGGGCCCAGGATCTCGCCGGATCATCCTGAAATTGAATCCGGAGCATCTAACCGCGAATACTCAAATCAATCTCATTTCCGATCGAGTACATTGGGAATCGACCTCGGATCATCCCGGCGAGACCCCATTTATATTCATGATTATTGTTAAGTCCTATGAAAGTTAGTTTAAGCTATTTTTTTAGGATTTTTTCCAGCATCATGTCGGCTTTTTCCCAGTTGATGATTTTCCAGAAGGCATCGATGTATTTGGCCCTTTCATTTTTGTAATCGACGTAATACCCGTGTTCCCAGACATCCAGGAGCATGATGATTTTAAACATGGGATATACATTCACGTTATGTTTTTCGATCTGCATGATGATGGGTCTCCGGGTATGTTGGCAGTAGGTGAGTGCGGCCCATCCGCTGCCTTCGACCCGTAATGCGGTTTGATTGAACAGGTTCTTGAATCGATCAAAGGAACCATACTCGTGATCGATGACTTTTTTGAGTTCGCCTTGAGGTTCGCCGCCGCCGCCCTCGCCTTCCGGCGCCATGCCTTCCCAGAACAACGAATGCAGCACATGGCCCCCGATGTGGAAGGAGAGCTCTTTGAACATCGCCGTTGTATCAAAATCGGTCTCTTCCTCTCGCGCTCGGTCCATTCGTTCGAGAATCGCATTGGCGTTTTTGACATAAGCCGCATGATGTTTATCATGGTGCAGCCTCAACTGTTCTTCCGATATGTACGGCTCAAATGCATTGTAAGGGAACTTAAGTTCGGGTAATACATAAAATTTCTGATTTTCCATGTTGTTTTTAATCTCCTTTTTTTTCTTCTATTATCATTATAATTGAATAATTGTTTATTGGCAAGGCCGGAAGCTAAAGCACCCGCCGTCCCCTGATGATACGTATAATCAAAATTACAATCGCCAGGACCAGGAGCGCATGAATCAGGTAACCGGTCGCGTGAAATGCCACATAACCTAAAAGCCAGGCAACAAACAGGATAATTATGATTGCTTCAAGCATATTTACCTCCCTTAATCGCTAATTTTAAAATCACTCGTTATCCTATAAGCAAATTTCATGCCACATGCCAAAAAACGAGCCGTACCGGTAATTTGGGCGGCATCACGCGCTGAATGTCGGATTAAGTTATTTCATCAAAGGAGACATTGCGTGCAACGTCTCCCAAAAAAATCAGGCAAGACATAGATTCAAGATGCCTTATCCGACAATTTAAACGTGACGCAGCACCAGGTGTTAAATCTATTTTCTTAAAAATGTCCTGAAAAATAATACAATTCCTGTAAAATGAGATATTTTCTTGCTAAATAACACATATTGACAACATATCATTATGGGGCGATTCGCGAATCGCCCCTACAACTTGTGCCTAAAAAATATGCAAAATTATCAACATGTGAATACTGTATCTTCAACCGATTCTATTGAAAAATAATGGACAACGTATTATAATAAAACAATGAAAACCGATAAAATGGAAATAATTAAGGATACCGCATTTCTCAACCGTGAAAAGGAAATGCAGTTCTTAGAATTGTATATCAACGAAAGACCTGAATCCATTGTCTTTCTTCACGGTCCGAAATCTTCGGGGAAAACAACACTGCTGTATAAATTCCTCGAACGGATGGAAAAAAAACAGGAACTGGACGTGAAATTCCTGAATCTGAGAAAGAAATTAATCTCCAATTATAAAGACTTTATCCGGATATTTTTCGGCGTCGATTATTCCAAATCAAGGGGCGATGTAAAGGAAAAACGCGAATACGGGTTATTCAATCTCTTTAAGCTTTCGGTGGAAGTACTAAAAGGTTTGGACGCCGGGGAACTGGATCCCTTCGAGGTCATGAATACCGAGTTCATAAAGTTGGATCAAAAGGGAATCAAGCCTGTCATTGTCATCGATGAACTTCAAGCGTTGGATAAGATTTACATCGATGATGAAAAAGAACGCATGTTGGTTATTGCTCTTTTCAACTTCTTTGTTGCCATGACCAAGGAGAGCCATCTGGCACACATTATCATTGCGTCCTCCGATGGGTATTTTTTGAACACCGTTTACAATGACTCGAGATTGAAAAAAACGTCCACCTTTTATAAAGTCGATTACCTGTCCAAAAAAGACGTGACGGATTGGCTGTTAAATTTGGAAAAATACTCAAAAATAAAGGCCTACACACTCACGGAAGACGATGTGGAAAAAATATGGAATACGGTGGGCGGCAGCATGTGGGAAATCCAGGATATCTTATTCAAACTGTTTACCGATCCGATTGACCAGGTCCTTACCGAATATATCAAACGAATCCGGAGCATGATTGTATCCTATGCAGCCAAACCGGAAAGAAAAGCGATCGAGAAATTACTGGAGCGGTTTATCGAGAATGAGGAATTGCTTCAAGAAGAAACCAATCCTGAAGATGGGGATTTATTGAGAGATATGGTACGTCAAAATATTCTATATTTTGATCCCACACAAGCGAAATTTTATCCGCAAGGGAAGAGTTACCATAACGGCATTCGCGCGTATTTCATTAAAGAAAAATAGTCCAAAGTCCTTTCTCTCTTGATTGGAATTGAAACAGAGATGATAAAAATATATGATAATAAAAAAATACCGCTGTCCGATCCGGACAGCGGTATTTTCAGAAGTGCTAATGATTATCTACTACTCGATCACAGCGGGATGTTCCATCGTCCCAAAAGCAATACCCAACGGAACGCCGTTGCCCTTAATCTGATTGACTTCGGTATTGGTGGCTAAATCAATGACTGCAATTTCAGACACGCCGCCGGAGACGGTGGGGTTGGTCACATAGAGATACTGGCCGGTAGGATCGATCGCCATGGTCTCGACACCGAATACTTGAGAGGTGCCACGGGGGATGGATAACGCAATCGTTCCGGAAGGAGTAACCTGACCGGGACCGGTAACATCCAGAACCTGGATTTTTGCACCATCGATGATCGGATTATGAAAGATGTAGGCCTTGGTTCCATCGTTGGAAAAAACACAGGATTGGCCACCTTTGACTAATCCGGAAACGGGCCCGTTGTAATACAAAATGCCGTTTTCCAACGCAAGAGCCACCACATGATAGCGATCGGCGCTTACGGCAATGACGGTCTTTCCATCCGGGGAGATGGCAACATTCACCGGATGACAGGGCGCTAAATACTCCGTACCATTCAGGGTCAATCCGCCTTCGGAAGATAAGGTATAGGAAGTAATGGTATTATTGAAATATCCGACTGTTACCAGAGTCTGGCCATCCGGGGTGATGGAAACGGCCTGGGCTTGCTCGGGTAGTGTCTTGATGGAAATAAGACTGCGGCTGGCAATATCCACGAGCGCAATGACCGAACTAAATCCACCGTCGGTGACAAATGCGTATTTCCCATCAGGGGTAATGGCAACATCTTCAGCAAAAAAACCGACCGGGACGATACCCAACACGGTGGGGGTTCCAGAAAATCCACCGGAAATATCGACGAATATTAAAGACGCATCGCCAAAATTGGAAAGGATTGCGGTTTTTCCATCCGGAGTGATGGCCACATCAAATAATCCGCCGCCATAAGTACCCAGTTCTCCTTTCAACAGGGAATCGGTTACTTCCTGGGTGGTGGGGTTAATCAACTGAATACTGTTGGTGTTGTTATTGACAAAAACACCAATGTGTTCAGTGGTGGCTTCCTGGGCCGCCACATTTAAAGTAAAAACCAAAGCAAAAATAAACATCATGCAAACTATTCGTTTCATTATAAACTGCCTCCTTTTAGAATCTTCTATTGATAATGTTTTTTTTTTTAAGTTAATGGATTTTAACAAGTTCAAATTTTTTTGTCAAGACCTTAAATAGTATATATCGGGCAAAAATAAAAAAACTTTTGGAAGTTGTTAATCTAGCACCGGGGGATGGTCCATCGTCCCAAACGCAATACCCGTGGGTATACCGTTGGCTTTGATCTGATTGACTTCGGTATTGGTGGTTAAATCAATGACTGTAATTTCCACAACACCGTCGGAAACCGTTGGGTTGGTCACATACAGATATTGGCCGGAGGGGTCAATCGCCATGGTATCGACGCCAAATAATTGGGACGATCCCCTGGGAATGGACAAATGAATGACGTCGGAAGGCGTAATCTGGCCGGGCCCGGTGACATCCAAAACCTGGACTTTGGTACCATTCTCCTCAAGCCTGCTCAACCGACCTTTACCAAGACCTGGATTAATTCCAAAATTGTTTAATATGTAGGCCTTGGTTCCGTCTTTGGAAAAAACACAGGTTTGGGCACCTTTGGCTAATCCCTTAACAGGGCCGACGTAATACAAGACGCCCTTGTCGATGTAAAAAGCGGCGAAATAATAGCCGTTTGAGCCTACGGCCATCGCGGTCTTTCCATCCGGGGAGATGGCGACATTCACCGGACGAAGGGGAGCAACGAACTCGGTTTTCGTCAGGGAAAATGCGCCCTCCGAAAATGCGTAAGAGGAAACGGTTTGGCTGAAATATCCCACGGTTACCACGGTTTGACCATCCGGAGAGATTGAGACGGCCTGGCATTCATCGGGCAAGGTCCGGGTACGCACCAGGGTGCGAGTGGCAATATCCACCACCGCAATTATCGGACTAAATCCACCGTCCGTGACCAATGCGTATTTCCCATCGGGGGTAATGGCGATATCTTCAGCGAAAAAGCCGACTGAAACTGCACCCAACAGGGTAGGCGTTGCCGAAAATCCACCGGAGATATCGACGAATATTAAAGACGAATCGCCGAAATTGGAAAGGATTGCGGTTTTTCCATCCGGTGTGATGTCCACATCATATAATCCACCGCCATAAGAGCCCAGTTCCCCTTTTAATAAGGGCTCGGATATTTCCTGAGTCGTGGGGTTGATCAACTGAATGCAGTTTGTGTTATTGTTTAACACAACACCAATGTTTTCGGTGGTCACTTCTTGGGCTGCCACATTTAACGCAAAAACGAAAACAAGAATAAACATCATGAAAATTATTTTTTTCATTTTTTAAACTTCCTCCTTTTTTAGATATCTTCTGATTTTAAAGTTAATGGATTTTAACAAGTTCAATTTTTTTTGTCAATCCCTTAAAATAGTATATATCGGGCAAAAATAAAAACATAAAAGGAAACGAACTTTTGGAACAAGGAGACTAACTTCGGGCAGAAGGAGACCAACCCTTGAACAAAAGGAGCCAAACGATGAAAACAAATAGGGAGTCCGATCGAGAACTACTGCGGGATACCCGTTTCATTTATCTTTACAAAACAAGATAACTAATGTATAATGCCGTTTTCTCCGAGTCAAAAGCGCTAAAGCCGATAAGCCATGCGCTTCGACCGATAGGGCAATGCGGGAAACCGCTCGGCCTGCCACGTTTGCAAAGGAGATAACATGAATAATAGATTGTTTTTACACAGACACCGTTTTGTTTTATTGGTCATCGTGCTCGTTGTGGTTAGCTTTTTCCACCTCCAGGGAACCGAACCCGAAAAAGAGGAAACCAAAGAGTCCGTATTTACCCACCCTTCATTTGTGGATGAAATTGTCGTCCAGGGCGAAGCCGTCCGAGACACGGCCACCATCCAACAGATCGACTGGAAACAAATCCAGGAAAAAGGGGTCAAAACCGTAGCCGAAGCGCTTCAACTCATCCCCGGCGCCTATGTCCAAACCGGCGGTAAAGGGGAAGCCTACATCTATATTCGCGGCTTCACCCAACACGAGGTCTCGGTGCTGATCGACGGTATCCCGCTGTCTTCCCCCTATGACGGGCAAATCGACCTCTCCAGTTTTCCGCTGGAATCGATCGAACGCATCGATGTGGTCAAAGGTGCTTCGTCACTCCTATACGGCGCCAATGCCATGGGCGGCGTCGTGAATATTATCACGAAAAAAAGCGACGGATCCAATCATGTCCGACTCTATAGCCAATACGGATCGGGAAAATCCGGTGAAGTCAAGGCGTCATTACAGGGAACGCTCGGTAAACTTCGCTATCTGGTAACCGGAGGCTACTATAATCGCAATTATTTTCCGCTTTCCCACGATTACACGGCCTTGCGAAACCAGGGAACCGGCGAACGCGAAAATAGCGATCGCACATTTAAATCCGGAAAAATTACCCTGGGCTGGGATATGGGACAAAATGGACAAGCGACCGTGAGTTTCAGCCACCTCGATCAGGTGAAAGGCATTCCCCATCACGAAAGCGATACCAAAGCCAAATACTGGCGCTTTACGGATTGGCAAGACGGAATCGTGGATTTTGAATACCACAAAACCATGGAGGCCTTTTCATACAAAACCAAATTCTATTACCAATATTTTAATAATATTCTGAACAGCTACGACGACCACACCTATACGACCCAGAAAACCAAAAACGCGTTTACCGATACCTACCGGGATCATTCCTATGGCGGCGATGCGTTCTTCCGACTCAATGCAGGAAATAGCCACCTCTTCAAAGCGGCGTTACGCTATCGACAGGATACGCACCGGGAACAAAGCAATATCGGAAGCCCCTGGGAACAAGAACACATGAATACCTTGTCCATTCCCCTGGAAGGCGAATGGCGGCCATCACGCCTGTTCACGGTTACGTATGGGACCTCGGTCGATCTGATGTTTCTGGATACCCAACAGGGAAACACCCGGACGGCCACGTCCCTGAATCCCCAGGTTGCGGGAATCATTCATTTTACGGACACGTTGTCTTTTCGGGCTTCGGCGGCACACAAAACCCGCTTTCCCACTCTCAAAGAATTGTTCTCGTCTACTTCCGGAAACCGGGAATTGGATGCCATGAAATCCAATATCTTTGAAGCAGGTATCGAATACTTCCCGACCCCTCGCCTTTCGCTTTCGGTCGTTGGGTTCTATAATGATGTCAGAGACCTCATCAACCGGGTCTCCAAAGATACGCAATACATTAATATCGATAAAGCCGTTTTTAAGGGAATCGAAACCGCTGTGGATTGGCAATTCCTTACCAATTCCCGTTTATCGCTCTCCTATACCCGCCTCCAGGCCGAAGATAAAACCACGAAAAATCAGGTTTATATTCAATACCGACCCAAACATAAGATCGATGCCTCGCTGTTTGTGGCGTTGCCCGATCAATTCAATTTCAATATCGATACCGGTTATGTCTCTTCGCAAGTTTACTACGATAGCAAAAATGTCCAGCAGACATTAAAGTCTTATACCCGCGTGGATATGAAAATTTCCAAGGGTTTCGGCGAATGGCTGTCGGTGTTTCTTTGGGCCCGAAACGTGTTCGATGTGAATTATTATGAAACGGAAGGGTATCCCATGGAAGGTCGCGTCATCAGCGGCGGCATTCAAATCGGAATTTTGTAAGAGGGCACCATGAAAATAAGAAGATGGATTGTTTTAACGATTTTAGTCGCATTAACGCTGGTCGGATTTCTTCAAATCCGGGCAGAAACGCTTAAACCGGAGGAGAAAGACCCTCTCTCCGGCGCCACGTCGCTGGTATTGGAAAAAGCGGTTCCGGAAGGCCTCGCCTTTACCGTTGATGGCGAGGTCAAACAGACGTATCGTTTCACCAGTCAGACATTTCGGTTGATGGCCAAGACCCGGATCCGAACCTTTGAAATCACGCCCGGCGGCGAGATGATGGGGGCTTATATCTACACCGGGGTTCCGGTCCTCCATTTCATGGAAGGGGTTGTGGCGCAAAAGACTAAAAAAGATAGCTTTTTCAGGCCCCTGGACATGATCGTGGTCTTTACATCAGCGAGCGGACAGACCGCGCGTTTCAGCTATGGGGAACTATGGATGACCCGGGATGATTTTCCGGTTACTCTTGCCTATGTCCGTGAACCGCTGAATCCGTCCAAAGAACCCGAGAAATACACGAAGAATAAATACAAAGAGGGACTCACCGGCTTGCGCCTGGTGTGCCCGCGCGAGCGCGATACCTCGCGTTATCTGGATAATGTCGTGCGTATGACCTTTATCCTCCCCGCTACCCCCGATGAACTCCTCCCGAAAGTGAATCATCACGCCGATTGCAAGAACTTGCCGGACATTCAATGTATCGAAAAAGGTGTCGCGAAGCCCGCGGTTTATCAGGGCATTCCGGACATCACGTTTTCCCATTGGTTTCGAACCGGTCATGGACGAGGGATCCGGTCGGATCAACTGGATACTGCTTCCGGCTACCATTTGGCGTCGTTTTTAAAGAAAAATTTTCCCGGATGCGGGCCGGAGGATTTCTTCCTCTTTGTGGGAGGCGATGGGTACCGGTGCTTATTTAGCGGAAGGGAAATCTTTGGTACGGATGCCGGTGAGGCGTTTATGCTGATTCGGACCATCAGTGGGAAACCCACTGAAAGCGGTTTGACGATCGGTGCGGTGACCGACTTTTTTCTGGATCGCAGCGTCCGGTTCTTAACTCATATTGTCAGATTATAATTAGATTATAAAAAGAGCTATAAAAGTACGATACAATAGCTTATAGGAGTAGGGCAGGCCGCAGGCCTGCCCTTTAAACTCAGTGACTTAGCTTATAATATTTTTTTTATTTAAAAGGCCTTTAAAAATAGAAATAGGTTGACATTCCTTTGAAAGTAAGGTATGATCAGGGAATCATATGAAACGTATTGCAATAATATTAATCAGTTTAAGTTTACTTCCATTTTTTATTTTTGCAAAAAAACTTGGAAACTTATCCGAAGTCACAAAACCAGTCAACCTAAAAGTGGATAAGGATCGATTGTATGTTATCGATGAACGAATCAAGATATATTTGTATTCATTGAAGAGTTTCAAATATGTGACATCGCTATTGAAGAAGGGTGAAGGTCCGGGAGAATGTAGAAGTGCCCCGTATTGTACTATTTACCCGGATTGTCTTTCGTTATTTAGCATAGGTAAAATAATGAGTATCTCAAAGAAGCTGGATTACAAGGAAGAATTCAGAATAAAAAGGCTATCACTTCGGTATGTTTTCCCCGTGGGAAAAAATTTTGTCGGTTATGGGTGGGGAATTAACGAAAAGACGGGAAGGTACTCAACCGATATATCAATTTATACTCGAGATAAGGATTTAAAATACAAAAAATTGGTTTATTATGCAGAGAATAGTCCAATTACCAAACCCGGTCAATTGGAAGATTATCCGATGTTACCATGTTCTGTTGATTTTATTGTATATAATGACAAAGTTTTTGTGAGTGACCCATACCGAGGAATGTTTGTGACTATTTTTGATAGTAATGGAAATGAGCTTAACCGGATTAATGTGAACTTCGAGAAAAAAAAAGTCAGTGAGGAATTTAAAAAACATTGGATGGATGAACGTTGGCCTGATAAAGCTCAATGGGAAACTTATAAAAAAAGAGTTAATGCCTATTTTCAGGAATATTACCCTCCCTTTTTTAAGTTTGAAGTTAATAACAATAAAATCTATTTTTTCACCTACAATAGAAAAGGTGATTTACAGGAAATTGTTATTACCGATTTAAAAGGGAAAATTTTAAAGAAATCATATGTTCCCCGCACGAGAAATAAATTTGGTTCCGATTTTACGGTCGATAATGATAAATATTATTATATCGTCGATAATGACGAGATCGAAGAATGGGAACTTCATGTCGTGGATATTAAATAAGCCTCGCTAATCCAAAACCAACAAATTCCTTCCAAAATATGATATAATTCTACCTTCAATATCCTATGATATCAACGCCGCTCGATTTCCAACCCGGACGGCACCGGAGGACGATCATGATGCAAGATAAAAAGAAATTTTATATCACAACCCCCATATACTATGTCAACGATGTTCCCCATATCGGACACGCCTATACCACAGTCATGGCAGACGTTATCAAACGGTTCAAATCCGCAATGGGTTACGATGTGTTTTTTCTGACCGGCACCGATGAACACGGCCAAAAAATAGAACAAAGCGCGGCCAAACAAGGCCTGACTCCCCAGGCCCTCGCGGATAAAATGATGGCCCATTTCAAAAAACTCTGGGAAGACTTACATGTCGATTATAATGGCTTCATTCGAACGACCGATGCCATCCACGAAGAAGGCGTTAAGAAAATCTTTCGAAAAGTAATGGAAAAAGGGGATATTTACCTGGGAACCTATGAAGGCCATTACTGCGTTTCGGATGAAAGTTTCGTCTCCGAATCGGCCCAGGATACCGAAGATGGAAACAAAATCTGTCCCGATTGCGGCAAAGTGACCAAACGCATTAAAGATACCTGCTACTTCTTCCGCTTATCCGCTTACCAGGACAAATTGATGAAATTCTATGAAGAGAACCCGGATTTCATTCTTCCCAAATCCCGCATGAACGAAGTGGTCTCTTTTGTGAGTATGGGACTACGAGACCTTTGCGTCACGCGCTCCACAGTCAAATGGGGCATCCCCATGCCCACGGACGAAAACCAGACGATCTATGTCTGGTTCGATGCCCTGAGCAACTATATCACGGCGATTCATTACAACACCGAAGATGACACCTTCCATAAATACTGGCCCGCAGATTTGCACATCATGGCCAAAGACATTTTAAAATTTCATGCGGTCTACTGGCCGGCGTTTTTAATGGCAGCCGACCTCCCACTTCCGAAAAAAGAACTGATCCACGGCTGGTGGCTCATGGACGATAAGAAAATGTCCAAATCCGTGGGAAACGTTCTCGATCCTTATATTTTACTCAAACATTTTAACGCCGATGCACTGAAATATTTCCTGATGCGCGAAGCCTCGATCGGTTCGGACGGCAATTTTTCCCACGAGGGTTTTATCACCCGCGTTAATACGGACCTGGCCAACGATTGGGGAAACCTGGTGTCCAGAGTCGGTGGAATGACTCAGAAATATTTTAACCAGGCCTTTGATTCCGAAGCGGTCTACACGGAACGAGAACAGGCGATTAAAGACCGGTACCTGGCACTGGAACATGAGGTGATCGATTTCTATGAAAATTACCAATTCAATAAAGGGCTGGAAAAGGCGTTTGATTTCATCGGCAGCTTAAACCGCTACATCGTGGAATCCGAACCCTGGAACCTGGCCAAAGATGAGAGTAAGAAACCGCTCCTGGCCGGTGTGTTGAAAACCGTTATCCGCGCCATATTAAGCGTGAACGCGTTGCTGGCACCGGTGATTCCCGATACGGCCGAAAAGGTTAAAACAATTTTTAATTATAACGCCGAAGGCCTGGGATGGAAAGATCCCGGCGAAGTGTTTCAAATCGGTACCGTGGAACAGTTGTTCCCCCGAGTCGATGTCAAAGATTTCTTCGGTGAAGGTGAAATTAAAAAGGAAGCAACGAAAATGGAAGATAAAAAGGAAGAACCGAAAGTAAAAGACGAAGCAAAGGAAGTGAACGAAAAGAAGGACGAGACACCGTCTCAACCTTCCGCCGAAACGGGCCTGATCACGTTTGACGAATTCAAAAAAGTGCAAATGGTGGTGGCGCGAGTGCTGGAAGCAGTTAAAGTCGAAAAAGCGGATAAATTATTGAAATTGACGGTTGATACCGGTACGGATACCCGAACGCTGGTTGCGGGAATCGCGTTATACTACGCACCCGAAGACATGGTGGGACGAAAGATTATGATTGTCAAAAACCTTCAACCGGTCAAACTGAGAGGCATTATGTCACAGGGGATGATTTTGGCTGCATCCGGACCGGACGGCCGCCCGTTTATTCCCATTATCCCCGACGAAACACCGTTGGGTGCGATTTTGAAATAGTCAAATATGAATGGAGCGTCAGCGATGAAGACCTTAATCGTTTCAATTTGGATCCTGGGATTTTTGATGATGAGTGTGAGCGTGTCCGGCATGAATGTTCGGCAAGTCCGGGATGATATCGGTTTTTGTTGGGATAAAGATAATTTTAACCGGATCATGGAATATTTGAAATCCACGGATCCGGAAGCGGGAAAAGATACCGATTCGTTTCCTACCCTGATTGCCGGCATATCGCCGCATGACGATTATTTGTACGCGGGCCCGGTTTACTACCAGTTATTTAAGCATTTGAAAAATTTGAAAGAGGTCGTGATCTTCGGCGTTACCCATAAACCCGCGAGAGAAAAGATCGGGGATCCTCAGGGAAAATTGATCTTCGATAATTACCCGGCCTGGCGAGGCCCCTTTAAACCGGTCGAGGTTTCGGAGTTAAGAGATTTTTCAATCGATAGCCTGCACCCCGACATCCAACTGATCGATAACGAGGCCCATGACATGGAACACTCGATCGAAGCCCTGATTCCGTTTTTGCAATATTTTAACCCGAAAGTCGAAATTATCCCCATTATGATCACGGGAATGGATTACGATAATATGGCTGACCTTGCGTCGCAATTGGCGTTTTGTATTGTTTCCCATATGAAAGAAAAGAACCTGGCACTCGGGAAAGATATCTTCTTCCTGATTTCTGCCGATGCCAACCATTACGGACCGGATTTTAATAATACGGTCTACGGTGACGATGAGAAAGCGCACCAGACTGCCATTGATCGGGATAAGAAGATTGCGGATACGTATCTGGCAGGAGCCATGTCGCCGGATAAAGTCAAGGGATTGACCGGGGAATTGTGGGGAAAAACCTACAAAGATTTTAAAGATTCCTACTGGTGTGGAAAATATTCGATTCCTTTCGGTTTACTGACCGTAATGCAGGTTTTGAAACAACTGGAAATCAACACGCCCATTACGGGACAAATCCTTAAATTTTCGGATACTTACAGCGACGGGGTGCTTCCGCTCAAAAAACCGGGTTGCGGGATAACGGCGCCTTTTTCGTTAAAACATTGGGTCGACTTTTTATCTGCCGGCTATTATTTTGAAGATTAGTGCTCTTTAGAAACTCATCCTCCATCCGCTGATTTAAATGGCAATCATTGAGTTACTCAAAATAGGTGCTGTACTGATACTGGGAAGCATTGTTCAGAGCTCCTCCGGTTTTGGCTTTAGTCTGGTATCGCTCCCCTTCCTGCTGTTTATGGGCCTCGGACTGCCCGAAGCCGTTATGACTATTATGGTGGCGTCCGCATTTCAAAAAATCACGGCTGTTTCCTATTTATGGAAATCCATCGACTGGAAAGGACATGCCTCATTTATGGCAATCGGTTTTTTATCTATTCCGCTGGGCGTCTATTCCATGTACCGGATCTCGTTTTTCAGTAAATCATCGATTGAGCAGATGATTGGGGTTGTTATTTTTTTATTGCTGCTCCTTCAATGGTGGGATATCATTAAAATACAGGAGACGGTTTCCCGGTTTTGGGGATACACGGCCGGTTTTTTCTCCGGTTTTTTGGATGGATTGGCCAATATCGGGGGACCGCCGCTGGTATTGTGGATCCTGGCCCATCGCTGGTCCAACGAAAAAATGCGGGCCACACCATTGGCGTTCGCCATTGTTTTTACGCCGATGCAATTTGTATTCATGGCCATTGCGTTCGGTTCTCGGATGTGGAGCCCATTTGTCAAAGCGTCACTCCTGACGCCTCTGGTTCTTGTCGGCTCATGGATCGGATTGAAAATCGGAGAAAAGTTTTCGAAAAAACATTTGTTGCTTTACATGCGATTGCTGCTCTTATCGGTCGTCCTTTCCGCTATTGTCAAACCGTTTGTCAGATAATTTTCGTAGGGGCGATTCGCGAATCGCCCCATATTGTCGTCCCATATTTATAACGTGAATTAAGGGCGGTTCGCGAACCGCCCCTACAATAGATCGAGTGCCAAATGAAACTGCTATAAGGATCGTTCATGGATAGAAAAACGAAAGTTGGTTTAATTATTCTTTTTCTGTTACCTCTTGTGATATCCACGTCCTGTTCCGTGCACAAACGCGACGTTGTCGTGGAGCCCGACGAAGAAGAGACTACGGAAAGCCAATGGTATAGTCCCGGACAACTGATCGAAACCGGTGTGGCTTCCTGGTATGGGGATGACTTTCATGGAAAACGCACATCCGATGGTGAAATCTACGACATGGATAAACTAACGGCCGCGCATCAAACTCTTCCGTTTCACTCCCTTTTAATGGTTGAAAATGTCGAAAATAAAAAGAAGACGATTGTACGTATCAATGACCGGGGACCATTTGTGAAAAACCGGATTATCGATCTTTCCAGAGAAGCGGCCAAACGCATCGGTATCTTTGATATTGGAACCGCATTGGTTCGACTCTGGGCCATTAAATTACCGGGGCCCGGGAAAAAATGGGTTCCCCAACCCAATACTGCGACCACGGTTTATTTACAGGCCGGGGCGTTCGGCAGCAAAAAAAATGCGGAACGCGTCTTAAGACAAATAAAAGACGCACTGCCGGATACCGCCTCGCTATTTAAAGTCGAATCCCAAAAAGGTTTTTATAAGATCATTTCAAAAGAAATGGGGTTCATGGAAGCCGATTCACTAAGCAAACGATTGAAAGCCAAAGGATTCGATTCACTGATTTTGAATTAAAATAAAAAGTTTTTGGGGGTGTCGGGACCTTTTTTCAAAAAGGTCCTGACCCGCCGGAGGCATAAATTTTTTATTTATCAAATGTAAAATGATTATCCTGATAGCGAATCAGGATTCTACTTTCCGGTAACAGTTTTCCTTCCAGGATCATCATGGACAAGGGATCCTGGATTTCACGTTGGATGACCCGCCGTAACGGGCGCGCGCCCAGTATCGGATCAAAGCCCATCGCTGCCAATTCATCCAGTGCACCATCGGAAACATCGATATAAATTTTCTCTTCACGAAGCAAGCGTTCCAGTTTTGTGATTTCGATTCGCGTGATTTCCCGGATCATCTCTGCTGTCAGGCGTATAAACGTGATGATTTCATCGATTCGGTTCAGGAATTCCGGTTTAAAGTGTTGGTACAACAATTGTTCCACTTGCCGTTTCATATCGGCATAATTGGTTTGACCCTGGATCAGTTCGGAGCCCAGGTTGGAGGTCATGATAATAATCGTATTGGCAAAATTGACCGTTTTTCCTTTGGCGTCGGTTAAGCGTCCGTCGTCCAGTAATTGAAGCAGGATATTGAACACATCCGGATGGGCTTTTTCGATTTCGTCCAGTAGAATCAGCGAATAGGGGCGTCTCTTGACTGCTTCGGTTAATTGACCGCCTTCTTCATATCCCACGTATCCCGGAGGCGCACCGATTAGTTTGGCAACGGAATGTTTTTCCATGTATTCGGACATATCGATCCGAACCATGGCTTTTTCGCTGTTAAACATAAATTCGCTGAGTGCCTTGGCCAGCTCGGTTTTCCCAACGCCGGTGGGGCCCAGAAACATAAACGAACCGATCGGTCTTCCCGGGGCATGCAGACCTGCTTTGGATCGGCGGATTACATTGGAAACCGCGGCCACTGCTTCATTCTGTCCCACGACGCGTTGTTTAAGAATATCTTCCATGTGCAGCAGTTTATCTCTTTCGCCGCTCATGAGTTTGGAGACCGGGATGCCGGTCCATCGGGAAACCACCTGGGCGATATCTTCTTCGGTGATTTCCTCGGTCAATATTTTTTTGATCTTTTGTAAATCCGCCAATTGGGTTTGAATGGCTTCAATTTTTTTATTGGTTTCGGGGATACGGCCATATTGGATTTGGGACGCCATTTCATAGTCGTTTTTGCGTTCCGCTTCCTGTTGAAGGTTTTTCAACCGGTCGATCTCTTCTTTCAGGTCCCGCAGTTTCTGGATTAACGATTTTTCGCGTTCCCAATGCGCACGGATTTTATCTCTTTCCAATTTAAATTGGTTCAGTTCATCCACCAGGACCTTTAATTTTTCTTTTGCATCAGGGCTATCTTCTTTTCGAAGGGCTTGCCGTTCAATTTCCAGTTGCATAATTTTGCGTTCCAGTTCATCCAGTTCTTGTGGCTGGGACGTCATTTCGATGCGAAGACGTGCCGAGGCTTCGTCCATCAGGTCAATGGCTTTATCCGGTAAAAACCGGTCCGTGATATACCGATTGGAGAGAGTTGCGGCTGCGATTAAGGCGGCGTCCGTGATTTTGATCCCGTGGTGGATTTCGTATTTTTCTTTTAAACCGCGCAGAATCGAAATCGTTTCTTCGACCGACGGTTCCTTAATAAACACCGGTTGGAATCGGCGTTCCAGTGCCGGGTCTTTTTCGATATATTTTTTATATTCATTCAATGTTGTTGCGCCAATCGAGCGTAGTTCTCCGCGGGCAAGGGCGGGTTTTAGCATATTGGACGCATCGACTGCGCCTTCGGCGGCACCGGCACCCACGATCGTATGAAGTTCATCGATAAATAAAATAATTTCACCGTTGGAATCCATCACTTCTTTGATCACCGCTTTTAAGCGGTCTTCGAATTCGCCGCGATATTTTGCGCCGGCCAGGAGACTGCCGATATCGAGGGCAACGATCCGTTTATCTTTAAGTAATTCCGGCACGTCGCCCTGGACGATTCGGAGGGCGAGGCCTTCGACCACAGCGGTTTTACCCACACCGGCGTCGCCGATGAGTACCGGATTATTTTTCGTTCGTCTCACCAGGACTTGCATGATGCGGCGGATTTCATCGTCTCTGCCGATGACCGGGTCCAGTTTACCGTCGCGCGCCAGTTGGATCAGATCGCGGCCGTACCGCTTCAATGCTTGTGTTTTTTCTTCCGGGTTTTGATCCGTCACTTTCATGGTTCCGCGAAGTTCCATGAGAACCCTCAAAAATTTTTCTTTGGTAATTCCGGCGCTGTTCAATGTTTTGGTTGCTTTATCTCCAATGTCGAGGATGGCAAGAAACAGGTGTTCCGTGGACACGTAATCGTCTTTGAATTGGCCCATTATTTCAGTGGATTTATTTAGAACTTTTTTATAGTCACTTCCCGGGTAGCGGTCGACCATGCCCTGGATTTTCGGTAATTTATTGATCTCGTCTGTGAGTTTGGAAAGAACGGTTCCGGTATCGATGCCGATTTTCTTAATCACTTCGGGTACGATATTTTCCGGTTCCGAAATAATCCCGTGAGCGAGGTGCAGGGGGGATAGTTCCTGGTTCCCGTATTCTTCTGCGACTTTCACGCTTCGTTCGACCGACTCGTTTGCTTTTAACGTAAATTGATCTCGATTCATCTTTGACCTCCTTAAATATTGAACAATATAATAGAATAAAATGCTCCCGTTGTCAAAAATAAAAAAGTTTTTGTCCCCAGTTTTTCAATCGATAGACAAATTATCGTTCATAAATCTCTTGTCTGGAAAAAGGGTGAAAGTTTTCGATTTTTAAGGGATTATCGATTAATTCCTCAATATAGTTTTTTGGGTTTAGCTTCTCGGACTTGATAATTTTTATAATTTTTTTTATAACGTTCGTTATTAAAGGCCGACAAGAATAATGTTTTTGTCATTATATGATATTTCATTCATATAAATTTTCTTCTCCCATTCGATATCCGACGGATCAAATATCACCAGATATCCCTTTTTCAAACCCAGGCGGTCCAAATACCGATCCAATTGTTCTTTACCGTCTTCGAGCGTGTAGTTATCGCGTTTGATTTTGAGTTCCAGGGCAAACTCCTGTCCCCTGAATTGAACCAGCATATCGATTCGTCCGTTACCGAGAGCCATTTCGCGAATAATTTCGCCGCCGGAATTAATCACCCGTTGCAAGAACGCCATCAATAATAAATGCTGTGCGGATTCTTTATATTCAAACCGGCCCAGCCATGCCTCGCTATTTCGTCGATAGAATTTCTGAAATTCTCTCAGCAATTTATCCATATCCAATTCGCCGTTTGTTTTGACAAACCAGGATGTTTGAATTTCTTCGGGTATCGATTCCTCTATCGGGGAAATCATGATTCTGAGGATGATCTCGGCATATACCGGGTTTGCAAATTCCAATGGTGATGTTTGGGACACGATCCCCAGGTCCCTTGCGTATAAGATATCGTCATTTAAGATATCGAATGGAAGGTTTTCCCCATTAATAATTGCTTGAACAATTTTTTTGACTCGTTCTTCTTTTAATTTGTCGATCAGGCTATCCAGATGAGTATCGCGACGTTGAATCAATTCATGTTTGGCCTGTAGTAATGTCTCCATGGTAATGGGTTTGGAATAATCATGTTCGAGAATCTTTTCCACCATTTGTCGGGCCAATGCATTGACCAACCAGGGTTGACCGTTGGAGAGCCGGAAGACTTCGTTTTTGACCTCATCGGGGAACACCTGTCCGGTGTCTTCTGTGTGTTGTTCCAGGAGTTCAAAAACGTCTTCTTTTTTGAAATTGGGCATCAAAAGGGATTCGGATTTGATATTAAACGGAGAGCCTTTGCCCATGGACTGGCACTCATCGCGAATTTTAATTTTATAATCTCTGATATCTCTGAGTCCCACTAAGACAATGGATGAGGGAAAATGCTTCGGTCGGGATGAATATCCGTCCCGGAATTGTCTGAGAATTGAGACCAGGACATCGTCCGACAGAGAATCTATTTCATCGATAAAAAGAACGATCGGTTTTTGTTGGTTATTGGTCCATTGTTTCAAGTAATTTTTTAAATTACGAGGGAGATTTTTAGCAGGTTTAGCAGGGCGCATTGGGGGAAGTAATTGTTCGGATGCGGCAGTATAAACGCAATCGATGAGAGCTTCATTGGCTTCTTTGACGGTAATACTGCTATATCCAGCTTCTTCGAAAGAAACTACCAGAGCGATATATTTTTCTTCGGCGTTGAGTTTTCGGGCCAACGCATACAAATAGGTGGTTTTTCCGGTTTGTCGGGGTGCGTGAAGGGTGAAATAGAGTTCGTCCTCGATCAATGTTTCAACATCCTTTAAACGCTTTAAAGGATCCAACATATAATGCTTTTCCGGAAAACACAAACCGGCTGTATTAAATTTTCTTCTTCTTGTTTTTATTTCCGTCATGGCTTAATGATAAAATGTAATTTAATAATTGTCAATTTCTGATGAAAAATTTTGGGAGGGTCCAGGGGACCTTTTTATAAAAAGGTCCCCTGGTCGTCGAAGACAGCTAAAACCTATCCCGCCAAAGTTGAAATAAAATCAACGGCCATAACCGGTGCGAATGATCGTGCTTACTCATTAAATGCTCATCGATCATTGTTTTAATATAAGGGTAATGAAAATAACCGCTTTCCCTGATCCGCTTCTCCGAAAGGTATTCAAGCATAAAATCTTTCAACCGGGTTTTCAACCACGCGTTAATGGGAATCGAAAACCCTTCTTTCCGACGATAAATAATTTCATCCGGTAAAATCCCTTCCATGGCTTTCTTGAAGAACCATTTCCCGGTTTTCCCGTTGACCTTGAACCGGGAAGGAAGCGAAAACGCAAATTCCACCATTTTGACATCCAACAACGGTGTCCGCGCTTCCAACGATGCCGCCATACTCATCCGGTCCACTTTAACCAGAATATCATCCACCATATACGTATGCACATCCAGATACATGTCCTGATTGATATCGTCAAACCGTCTGCTGTTTTGGAAATAAACATCAAAGGGATCCCGCTCGGTCAATGGTTTTAAATAAGTTTCACTTAAAAAATTCGGAGAATACAATTTGCGTTTTTGAATACCCGAGAGCATCATCATCCATCGGAAATGACGGTTGACATATGAATGCTGAAGCCCTTCACCGAACCGTTTGATTCGGTTCACCACCCCTTTTTTGGATTCGGGCGGCGCGAAAAAACGACTGGCATGCGTGATCCATGAATGAAACGGACGAACCGCCGGACAATCGATCCATCGCGCAATTTTTTGCGCCAGATAATGTTCATATCCCCCAAAGAGTTCATCGCCCCCATCACCGGAAAGAGCCACCGTGACATGTTCTCTCGCGGTTTTCGATACCAGATACGTCGGGAAATTGGAGAAATCTCCCAACGGTTCATCCCAAAAATCAGCAAGATTCAATACCAAATCGGTAATATCCGGAGACAGCACCTTGGTATGATGCTCGGTGTGAAACCTTTGGGAAACGATTTCCGAATACGCCAATTCGCTGTAGGATTTTTCTTCAAACCCAATCGAAAAGGTCTTGATCTGGCGGTTCGAATGCGACGCCATCGCTGCCGTAATCGAACTGGAATCCAGCCCGCCGGAAAGAAACGCGCCCAGCGGCACATCGGCAATCATTCGCATCTTGACCGATTCGTTTAATAGCGATCGGAATTCCTCGATCAAGGCATTGACGGTTGTTTCCTTCTCCCTGTTATTCCGCTCATCCGGGGAAAACGGATAGATGTCCCAATATTTTTCAATCCGAAGCTTCCCCTTTTCATACGTCAACCAATGCCCGGCCGGTAATTTGCGAATGTGTTTAAATAGGGAGTAAGGGGCCGGAATGTATTCCAGGGTCAAAAACAGGTCCAGGGCATTGGAATCGATGTCACGGGGAACTTCCGGGTATTCCAGAATGGCTTTGATCTCGGATCCGAAAACCAGATTTCGGGTTTCCGGGTCCAGGTAATAGTAAAGTGGTTTCACACCCGTATGATCTCGAATTAAAACAAGACGATCATGTTTCTGATCATAAATCCCGGCCGCAAACATACCGCGGAGTTGTTTCACAAAATCGATTCCATACGCTTCATACAGATTCACCAACACTTCCGTATCGGTTTTGGTTTTGAAAACGAACCCTCGGGACTGTAAATCGGATTTTAACTCCTGAAAATTATAGACTTCGCCGTTATACGTGATCCAATTGTTTTGTGATTGAGAGGGGAGAGGTTGATGGCCTGTTTCGAGATCGATGATACTCAACCTGCGGGCGGCAAGCCCGACCGGTCCTTCCATGTAATAGCCCTCATCATCCGGTCCGCGATGAATGAGACGACCATTCATCGCCTTTAAAATGTTGAGGTCCGCCCTTTGTTTATATTGGTAAAAACCGCAAATACCGCACATTGATTGCACCCGGGAAAAGACAGGTATGTAATACCTGTCTGTCTTTCCGGGAAAAAAACCAAGGAAAAAATCAGTTTTTAATATTAGAAGCTGGTAATCGCTTTTTCCTCATCTTCAAACGTATCGAAGACCGTCAGCAATTTGGTTACGGACAGCAAATCTTTGACTTTATTGGTTAAGTTTACGATTTTAATGGTGCCGCCTTCTTTCTTAATTGAAGTATAGGATCTAACCACTTCACCCAAACCGGTCGAATCCAGATAGGGGACTTCTGCAAAATTGAGCAGGATTTTGGTCTCTTTTTCCTTAACGGCATTATTAATGGCTTCTCGTAACACATCAATGCCTTCGCCCATCAATATCTTTCCTTTTAGATCCAGAATAAATACATCGCCTTTTTTACGTTTCTCAATCTTCATAGGGTTACTCCTTTTTTGTTTTCTTTCAATCCTCATTTATACCATATTACGAGAAAATTTTCAAATATTCTTCTATATTCTTCTAATTATTCGCCTGCGGAGCGGTCGTACTCGACGGTAACGTTTTGGGCGCATTTTGTTCTTGCTGTTTTTCCTTCAATTTTTTCTGGATCCGTTCCAGCAGATCTTCGGAAATCGCTCCGTCGATTTTGACGCTGTCTTTTGTGGCGGTAATATTGATTTTGCTGACGAATTCCACGCCTTCGTTACCCAAGAGCGCACCCATGGTTTTGAACATATTTAATGCCGACGCCATTTGCTGGTTTGCCTGCTCGTCTTTGCAAAGCAATTGGATCAAACCGCTCCAGGTCCTGTTGGCATAATCGACATAACCGATAATGGCTTCGGCTTTCCTCAAATCGAATTTAAACATACCGGAGTCGGATATTTTCCTCGATTCCTGGGGAATTCCAAAAACAAAAGACAAAATAGCGTCCGCTTTCATCTGGTTGAGATAAGGCTTCAGGATAAGGCTTTCCCTTACATTTTTCCCTTTTCCTTTGGAGAGATCGATGACTTTCTTAATACTATCGACATTTCCATTGGCAATGTACGATTCATCGATAAATGCCCCACCCATGATTTTACCGTCGCTGTCTTTGTATTTATAAATGGTGATACCATTGTGGCTTTCTTCCGTGATTTCATTGGCTTTATCTTTGACAAGAGCGAGGATTTTGTTTTTGTCATATTTCAAATTGAGAATCATGACAATATTGGCATCCTTATCCTGCACCGACACATTCCCCATGAGTCCGATGAGTACGGTATTGATGTCTCTCTTGGGATCAATGCCGGTTTTGTTTACAAAATCCTGGTAATCTTTAAAGAGGCCCGGATTTTCCGTTTCTTTTTTCTTCAAATCCGAGTTTTTGATCATCTTATCGAATGTCGGCATTTGGGCAAATCGGTTAAAGTTGAACACCACGACGCCCGACGCTTCTTCGGGCATGAGGGAAAGCGCGTCTTTGGTTTTTGCCTTGGCGCATCCGGTTGTAGAAAAAAAACCGCCCCCCATTACTGCAAACAAAAGTAATAATATTACGATTCGTTGTTTCATTTTATTCCTCCAGTTTTTTTGACAATCATTCATCTTACCACATTTGAGTTTTTTTCGCTATAAATGCTTGTACATAATAAATCCTTGACATTGAGCGTAAATCACCATAAAATTAAAACCATGAAAAAAGAAAAAAAAGCTGTTATTCTTGCTGCGGGAAAGTCCAAACGCATGAAGTCCAATTTTTCAAAGATTGTCCATACCATTCTGGGAAAAGAAATCATTAATTTCTTATTGGACAGTTTGGTTGACGCCGGTTTTGAGGAAAGCAATATCTGCGTGATATGCGGGGAAAACCTCAAAGACGTGAAAGCGGTGGTCAAACGCGATGTGGTGTATGCGGTTCAGCATAAGCAACTGGGAACCGCCGATGCCCTGTTATCCGCCCGAGAATTTTTTAAGGATTTCACCGGCGATTTACTCGTAACAGCCGGTGATAATCCGTATATTACCGCGGATGAATTAAAAAAACTGGCTGCCCGGCACGAAGCCTCCGGTGCCGCGTGTTCATTTATTTCCGCTATTTTTCCGTTTCCTCCTCCGCCTTATGGACGCATCATCCGGGATCATGACGGCGTGGTCATGGGAATCGTCGAAGAGGTCGATGCCACACCGGAACAGCAGAGTATCCGGGAGGTCAATTCGTCCATTTATCTATTTGCTAATCCCATTGTTTACCCCTTGCTTTCCCTTATTAAGAACGATAATGCCAAAGGCGAGTATTATTTAACGGATATTATCCAGCTTTTAAAAGAGAGAGAGCACCGGATCGAAGCCATACCGGCGGATGATTATTTTATTTCCATCGGTATCAATAACCGCTGGGAATTGCAGGAAGCCGAACAGAAATTTAACCAGGATCGGTTGAAAAAACTGTCGATGGAAAACGGGGTAACGATTTTTCAACCGCAGACCGTCACCGTGGAGTACGATGTTGAAATCGGGAACGACACGATCATTTATCCCTCGACATATATTGCTTCGGGAACGGTGATTGGAAGCAATTGCCGTATCGGACCTTTGGTTTATTTAAAAGGGGAAACCGTAAAAGATAACGCGGTGATTCTTCCGCTCGATCATGCAAATAAAAAAAGTTTCCCTCGATGAATTAAAACCCGTTGAAAAATTCCGGCTTTCGTTTCCCTTGAAAGGGGAGTTATACGATCAATTGAAAGGAAAGCTGGCTCCATTGCCGCTTATTATTGTCAATCATGAAAATGAAATCGTATTCGGATTGGATGATTATGATTTTTTGAAACGGCAACGTAGTGATGGTGAAACACAGGTGGATGTGATTCAGGCGGACTTTTCCGATAAAGACGCGTTAATCTTGAATTACAACATGAAGGGGAAATTGACGGGGCTCAATCTTTATGAGAAGCTGGTGTTCATCCAAAAAATCCTGCCGTTGGCAGAGCCGGCAGCGATTTACCGGAAAACGGACCTGGATATCGGTATTAACCGGGAATTAACCGAAAGGTTGGACATGCTGTTGGGGGAAGCGTTTAAAGAGCTCCTGATCGATGGGGGCGTGATGTTAAAGTATGCGTTGGCGTTATGTAATTTTAACCCCGAAGACAGGACGTTATTGATCGAGTTATTCCGGAAGGTGTCGTTTACGGCCAGTCAGCAGCAGAAGATTGTGGAAATGGTGGAAGAGATTTTGTTTCGGGATAAATGCACATTGGCGGAGATATGGGAAAAATTGCAGATCAATCCCGGTGAGTGGGAGATGGAAAAACCGCAGAAGGAGATTATCGACAGACTTTTTAAATATCGGTATCCGGTGTACATGGAAGCGGAGGAGACGTGGCAGGCGGAAATCGATCGGATGCGATTGCCGTCGAATGTCAATGTCACGCATTACCCGTTTTTTGAAAAGAGGGGGATCGATATCACGATTCACGCCAAAGACATGGGGGAATTTCAGAAACTAATGGAGAAGATCACCGGTAATTAAACCATCCTAAGTTGCCTTATCGTTTGATTTTGATAAAATTAACGGTTGGAAGAAAAATGGCATCTAAAATGTGACTATCGTTGAGTTTTTTATTTTGGAAAAAAGTTGCAAAATTCACTATTCTATAGTAATATGGCAATAAGTAATAAACACGAATTACGTATAGTTATGCAATAAGGAGGGTAAGATAGTATGGATAAAAAATATCTCAAGACAGTACTCAGCGCATTTGCAGATACAGTGCGTGCTGTAATTTCAGAGGAACCGCAACCGAGACAACACACCGCTTCAGCAAAGGAGTAAACGATGACTCACAGGTCGATGGAACAAGTAAGGAACCATTATGAGATAGAAAAGGAATTGGCAAACAAACTGCGATGCGCATCCAAAGAAGAAAGGCGTTATCTGTACTCTTCTCTGTATGATGAGCTATATTTGCGTGTTCCACTTCACCCGCAGCTTACTAAGAAATCATCCTCTTTGAAAACAACGCAGGTTGTTAATTCACAAATGAAATTCCTTAGGCGTTTCTTTAATAAAAAGAACATTACATTTCTGGAAATTGGCCCTGGCGATTGTTCACTATCAATCGAAGCCGCCAAATTCGCGAAGCAGGTCTATGCCGTTGATGTCTCAAATGAAATCGTTAAAGGTTTAGTATGTCCATCGAACTTCCATCTCGTTCTTTCAGACGGTACGAGCGTTCCCGTACCCCAAAGTGTAGATGTCGTGTACAGCAACCAACTGATGGAACACTTACACCCTGACGACGCATTAGAACAACTAAAAAACGTTTACAATGCTCTGATTCCTGGTGGGATATATATCTGTATTACACCGAATCGATTGGATGGTCCTCATGATATTTCAAAACACTTTGACGAAGTGGCAACTGGCTTTCATTTGAAAGAATACACTATATCGGAATTGAGTAGTCTATTCCGAAAGATTGGATTTTCGAAGGTCAAGTCTTACGTCGGAACCCAAGGGATATATATTAATCTTCCCAATTTTCTTTTTGCCTGGTACGAGACAGTATTGGACAAACTCCCATACAGGCTTAGAAAAGCCATTGTGCGAATCCTGCCGTTTAGGTTAATGCTGGGCATTCGATTAGTTGGAATAAAGTAGGGCGGAAGGCGAAATGCGGCCTAAAAACGGGGCCTATTTTTTTTAATACACCAATTGATTGTTGGCTGAATTGTCTTTTAGTTTGTTTCTTGATGATAAATTCATTGCAACCTCAATGCCGTTGCCCGCGGCTATGGCCGCCTCCCGAATATGCCGTTCTTGATGATCGGATGCGGTTTCAACTAATTAATCCTATATCCCAAATTTCCCAGTTGAAATATGTACACATTTTTGATATCATTTCCTATGGTTATTGTTAACAATCTTTCGTTGCTTCTGTACATGGAGATAACTTGGACGGTTTGGATAATTCTTTGAATTTGAGTTTTGTTTCGGATCGATTGGTTAAAGTGAATTACGTCCGCGGCACCCTGGAACTGGGCATCCCAAAAATGAACGATCATTTTTTAGGGACTCTGAAAAAGAAAATCCAATTAAAATACGATGCTCGCGTCGGCGTATGGCGCTGCGATGCCATGCACTATTCCCTCATCCGCCATCTGGTAAAAGAAATGGGAGATCGGGTGGAAGATAACGTCTTTCAAGAGCGTCGGGTGCGATGGGATCATCCGACACTTCCTCCTCTTCGAAAGGAACAAATCGAAGCCCTCGACGCCTGGATGACAACCAAACAGGGCGTCATTGTGATGCCCACCGGAACCGGTAAAACCAATGTGGCCCTTTCCATTATGAAGGAATTGGGCGTCTCAACGCTCGTGGTTTCACCCGTCCGGGATCTGATGTACCAATGGCATCGTCGAATCCTCGATGAACTGGGGTATGATGCCGGAATCATCGGGGATAATATATTCAATATTCAGCCCGTATCCGTAACCACGTATGACAGCGCGTATATTCATATGGAAACACTGGGCGATACGTTCCAATTCATCATTTTTGACGAGTGCCACCATTTACCCGGAAAACAGAGACGCGAAGCCGCTCTGATGAGTGCCGCGCCCCTGAGGCTCGGACTTACCGCGACACCGGAACGCGCCGATGGCCGACATACAGACCTCGGTTTGTTAATCGGACCGATCGTTTATGATTTACCCATTGCGTCCGTGCGCGGGGAAACCATTGCCGATTATGATATTGTTCGGATTCCCATTCACTTATCCGAGGAAGAGCAAACCCGTTACAATGAAGCGTCTCGATGCATTCGCGATTATTTCGTCAAGAGAAAACGAGAAGATCAGTCGTTTGACTGGCTGGATGCCATGGCCGAAATCGGCAAAGATCCTGAAGCCCGCGCCGCACAAAAAGCCTGGTACATCAAGCAGTCGATTCAAGATCGGGCTGAAGAAAAATTTCGAGTTCTGGAAGACATTTTCCGGATTCATGCAGGGGAACGCGTGCTGGTATTCTGCGGTTCGAATGTCATGGCGCGAGAGATTTCTGCCCGGTTTCTGGTTCCCTGCTTACTCAATCACTGCGGCAAACGCGAACGAATGGAAATCCTCGACGGTTTTAAAAACAACGTGTATCCCGTGCTTGTTGCCAACAAAGTTCTGGATGAAGGGGTCGATATTCCGGAAGCCCGCATCGCGGTGATCGTTGGGGGCGGCGCGTCGTCCCGGCAGGCCAAACAGCGCCTGGGGCGTATTTTAAGGAAAAAAGAGAACAAACGCGGTATTCTTTACGAAGTGGTTTGCGAAGAAACCACTGAAGTGGCCCGTTCCCAAAACAGAAGGAGAAGCGATGCTTACAAAAGAGCACTCCATCGTTCAATATAAGAATGGAAAGGTTTACCCCGACCGGTTATCTCAGAAAATCCACGGCCATTATCTCGCATTTGCTCAACAGATGCTCGACGTGTATCGGTCGGGAGCAGGAAAGATGCGAAAAGAGCTTCATGCGCACATTCGAAAAATTTTTGAGAATGAACCCGATTGTCCGCCCCGGCGAATCGATGCTTTTTGTAAACTGCTGGACGAAGCCGGTGTTTATGATCTTGAAAGGGGGAAGAAAGCGCCGGATTTACGGATCAAGATTTTTAAGAAAGCCGCCTTATTTCATCCGCTGGTTCAGCGCGTGGACCGGCTTTTCGAACACGGCGAAGAAGACGTTAAGCGCCGGATTGCAGAAGATTTTAAGATGACCTGGGACGAGATCGAATCGGAGATGTTTGCTGATATTATTGAATTTCATCGCCTCAAAGAGTTTCGAGGGTATTCGGGCCCTGAAGCGTTGCTTTCAAAATACAATGTGGCTCAGGTTCAGGCCGCGTTATTTCGGGCCGTAAGAATGGAAATTCACATCGGGAAAGACTTCAAAACCATTTTAACGTACGCCAAATTGGCGCGGTTACTACATTCCATCGAATTATCCCGGGATGGCAAATACACCATTAAGTTTGATGGGCCGGCGTCCATTCTGCGTCACACGACTCGGTACGGGGTATGTATGGCGAAATTTATACCCGCGTTATTGGCGTGCAGCGATTGGGAGATGGAAGCGCGTTTCTCGAACCGTAACGTCCTTCGGATTTCGGTGAATGACAGATTAAAAAGCCATCTGCCGGCACCCGAAGAGTTCGACTCCAGCTTTGAACAGGCATTTGCGGAGAAATGGGGAGACAAGCCCAGGGACGGGTGGACGTTAATCCGGGAAGGGGGAATTCTTCACCAGGGACAGAAAGTGTTTATCCCTGATTTTCTGTTTCAACATGAAGATGGGCGCAAGGTTTACCTTGAAATTGTCGGTTTTTGGACGCCTGAATATTTAAAGGCGAAAAGGGACGTATTGCAGTTGTTCGGAAACTATCGTCCGCTGGTTGCAATTGCCGAATCCTTGAACGAGAAAATCGACGTCCTGCCTGACAATGCCATTTTATTTAAAGAATCCCTGGCGTTGAAGGATGTGCTTTCGTATCTTTCTCGGATATAGCCTTTGATCTTCCGTTTCGTTTAACGTAAAATCCAATCTGAGCGAGGAAGGGGCCTCCTCATTTAAATTCGGTACCCCTTCACTGAGAATTAGTAATGGAATAAAATTATAATTTTACGACATTGGCGGCGTGTTGGCCTTTATCGCCTTGACGCACTTCAAATCTCACGGCTTGACCTTCATCCAGGGATTTAAAACCGTGGAATGAATCTTTAATTTCGCTGTGATGAACGAAAATATCGTTTCCGCTTTCCATTGCAATAAAACCATAACCCTTCTGGGCATTAAACCATTTCACTGTACCGTTATTCATGTTAATCTACCTCCTAGTAGAATTTTTAAATTTGATTAAAAAGAGGTAGAAACTGTTGAAACCGATTAAATTGATTAGCGAACAAAACTTCATCCCCTTATTTAAATCTTAAGTTAAATAATACCATACTCTAACAAATTGTCAAGCTTTTTTATTATATTTTTACGACATTGGCGGCGTGCTGGCCTTTATCGCCTTGACGCACTTCAAATCTCACGGCTTGACCTTCATCCAGGGATTTAAAACCGCGGGATGAGTCTTTAATTTCACTGTGATGGACGAAAATATCGCTTCCGCCTTCCATCGAAATAAAACCATAACCCTTCTGTGCATTAAACCATTTTACTGTACCGTTTTTCATGTTAATCTACCTCCCAGTAGAATTTAAAATTTTTGATTAAATAAAAGAGAGAGAAAGTTAAGATCAAGGTTGATTGAACTCTTAATGAACAAAACTTCATTCCCCTTAATTAAATCTAGATAATAGCATATCAATACCCTGTTGATTTGTCAAGCACTTTTTGATTTTCCATCTGAAATTTTTATAATTTACCATAGGGTCTTGATTTTATTGCCTTTCTTTATTAGAATAAAGGCATGAAACCTATAGTTCTTTTGGCATTCGCCAATGATAACGATGATTACCTGCCGATGCTCAACAGAGAACGTAAAAGTATTTTTAAAGCACTGCAAACGCATCACGACAACGGTTATATCCAGGTCCATAAAGAAGAGAATACCTCGGTCGAAGATCTCTTTGATTCATTCAATCGCTATCGGGAGCGCATCGCCATTTTCCATTACGGTGGGCATGCAGGAGGTACCCGGTTACAATTGGAGTCCGGGACCGGGGAACCTCAGAGGCATATGTCTTCTTTTGAAAAATTTCTTCAATATTGTTAAATATGGAGAACTATCGGGATAAAAGAGACGAAAAAACTTAAATGACCCACCGACAGGCTGTTGCATTATAACAAATGTATCCAGCGATGAAAAGAATTCAAAAGAAGAATTGCTGCCATAAGAGGAATTGTACTGTAGGTGACAGGTTCTTAAAGAGTGCAAGATATGGTGGAAGAGGGAATTGAATTATTAAGGGTAATTTTAAACTGTTTCTCTGGGTTATCCGAAGAGCAGCTCCGCCGAATCGAGAATGCCAAAAAAGAGTTGGCCAATGGTTTAACCAATGCCCAGGCAGATAAAATAGTTGATGAATGGCTACAAACATAAAGTGGTCAAAGCAAGCGATTGCGGATAGGGATACTCAAAAAATCGTGAAAAATCGATGACCAGTGGACAATGATATTAAAAATATGTAAAATATAATCATGGATAGACAAGTAAGCTTAAACGAAATAGAAGAAGCAATCAGAAAGAACAAACCCTTTATAAAGGAAAAGTTCAAAGTCAAAGATATTGGTGTCTTTGGGTCTTACGTACGGGGGGAGCAACATGAAAACAGCGATCTGGATGTCTTGGTTGAATTTGGAGAGAGGGTAGGATTTTTCAAGTTCCTTGAATTGGAAGAGTATCTCGAAGAGTTACTTCATCTAAAAGTAGATCTTGTTTCCAAGAAAGCATTGAAACCGAGAATCGGCCAGCAGATTTTGAAAGAAGCGGTTATGTTATGATCCGGGATTATACGGATTATGTTGAAGATATATTAAATTCCATCAATGATATAGAAGAGTTTACCGGCGATACGAATTTTGATATTTTTTGTTATGACAAAAAAAGCATCAATGCAACAATTCGAAGTCTTGAGGTATTGGGGGAAGCTGCGTCCAAAATACCATGCGAAATCAGGGATAACTATCCGGATATTCCATGGAAAAAAATGGTTGGAATGAGAAATAAACTGATCCATGAATACTTTGGGGTTGATTTGGAAATAGTTTGGGCTGTATGTACCGAAGAATTACCTCCGATAAAACCGCTTTTACAGAAATTACAACATGATATGTCGTTGAAATTCCCAGAGGGGAAATAACTGACTACTTTTAAAAGGCATATAACTATCGAGTATTTGAAATGCCTTACTTGAAATAATTACATTTTTTTGATATCATTTAATATTAAGGAAGCGTAAAATGCCCGATAAAAAGAAGGAAAGAAAAGGCAAGAAGCCAATAAGGAATAAATACGATTCCGCCTGGAAAGAAGTCCTTAAAAAACTCTTCAAGGATTGCCTCGAATTTTTCTTTCCCGATATTCATGATGCCATTGATTTTAAAAAGAAAGTTGTTTTTCTGGATAAAGAATTGAAAGAAATTTCCCCGCACAGCAGCCAGAGCGATCGCGTCGCCGATATCCTGGCGAAAGTTCATCTTCTTAAAGATGAGAAAATAGCGTATATCGGTTTGATTCTTCACGTCGAAGTTCAGG
>JBLMYT010000020.1:0-24474 GCA_050258455.1 Candidatus Omnitrophota bacterium
AAGAACTGGCGCGTCGGGATGAGAAGCATCTGGTTGCCTACTATGTTTCGGAAAAAGAGGTGGAAGCCTCCGACATTCGAACCTATTTATCGGGTAAAGTTCCCCCTTACATGATTCCGTCGTATTTTGTCCCGTTAACCGAGTTTCCCCTGACCTCCAACGGGAAAGTCGATAAGAAGAAGCTTCCGGCGCCCGGTCCGCGCATGAGCGGAAGCCGGGATTTCGTGAAACCCGAAACGCCCGTGCAGGAATCATTGGCCAGAGTATGGGGCGAGGTGTTGGGGGTACCGGCCCATCGCATCGGCCTGAACGACAACTTCTTTGAATTGGGGGGCGATTCCATTAAAGCTATTCAAATTACTGCCCGGCTTCATAAAGAGAATTGGAAATTGGAAATGAGGGATTTATTCCAGCATGCCACCCTAAAAGAATTGGTCGATTATATTAAGCCTGTGAAGGAATTACCCTCCCAGGAAATTATCCAGGGGGACGTGCAATTAACCCCTATCCAGAAATGGTTTTTTGAACGCAACTTTGTCGATGATCATCATTTCAATCTATCGGTCATGCTGTTCCGGAAGGAAGGCTTTGATCCCGAAATTACAAAGAACGTTTTTACTAAATTGACGGAACATCATGACGCCTTGCGAATGGTATTTAAAAGAGAAAACGGAAAAATAAAGCAAATTAATTTGGGTTTGGAGAATAATTGCCTCGAACTGAGAGTCATGGATTTAAAAAATGAAGCGGATTATAAAAAGATCATTGCCGAACAATCCGACCGGATACAGGGCAGTATCGATTTGGAGAAGGGCCCGCTGTTAAAACTTGGCTTATTCCATTCCATGGATGGCGATTATCTGCTGATCGCCGTGCATCACCTCATCATGGATACGGTATCTTGGAGAATATTATCGGAAGATTTCTCGTCCCTTTACCGTCAAATTGAAAACGGGATTGAAAAAGAAAAACTGGAAATGCCTTATAAATCGACCTCTTATAAAGAGTGGTCGGAGAAATTGGTTGAATATTCAAATGGCGACGAATTAATCGAAGAGTTAAAGTATTGGCAAAAAATAGATAATATTGAGCCGGTCGCCTATTTTAAAAATAAAGGAGAACTCAAGGGCAAAAACAAAGATAACAAAGAAATCGCTTTTCAGTTGGATGAACAATACACGGAGAAATTGTTAAAGCAAGTCAACCGCGCATATAATACCGAGATTAATGATATTGTACTTGCCGCATTAGGATTGGCATTAAGCGATTGGACCGGAGCCGAAGTCATGCCCTTAATTCTCGAAGGACATGGAAGGGAAGACATCATCCCGGGAGCCGATGTGACACGGACCGTCGGTTGGTTTACGTCCGTATTTCCGGTGGTTTTAAATGTCAAACACAAGGACGATATCGCGTCGGTAGTAAAAGATACAAAGGAGATGTTGAGGGACATTCCCAATAAAGGAATCGGATATGGTATTTTAAAATACCTAACGAATGAAGAAAATAAGAAAGGGGTTAAATTGGGATTAAACCCGGAAATCAGTTTCAATTATCTCGGACAATTCGATGAAGATATCAAGGATGTATCCATCCGATTATCAGACATTTCATCCGGGAATTCCACCAGTTTAAATATGGAAAGGATTCATTCTCTCGATGTCAAAGGGAGTGTATTCAAGGGAGAATTGCGATTATCGGTCGGTTATGATACGGCTAATTTCAAAGAGAGTGAGATTAGGCTATTTTTGGAAGGATATGAACGTTATCTTCGAAAAATAATCGACCATTGCAGTTGCCAAACGGAGACCGAGTTCACATTAAGCGATTACAGTGTTCGTATCCCTGAAACGGACGCTGAATCCGTGTTCGAGATTTTAAATAATATAGAACTCCATAAACTAAATGTAAAAGACATATACTTTTTATCTCCCATGCAAGAAGGAATGTTGTACCATTATTTAATGGATAAAGGGTTGCCGGCATACTTCGAGCAAATCTCTTATCGGGTCAAGGGAGAACTGGATTGCCGATTATTCGAACGATCATTCAATCAATTAATCGAACGATACGATATCCTTCGGACGATCTTCATTCATGAACGCGTCCAGCGTCCCCTTCAAGTGGTTTTAAAGCAAAGGGAAACCGCGATTTTTTACGAGGATATTTCGCATTTGGCGGAAGATGAACAAGATCGATGGATCAGAGAATTCAAGTTAAGAGATAAAACTCGAGGATTTAATTTAGGAAAAGACGTTCTTATCCGCCTTGCCATTTTAAGAATCGGACATAACATCTATGAAATCGTATGGAGTTACCATCATATCCTCATGGATGGGTGGTGCATCTCGATTCTAATCAAAGATATTCTTTCCATTTATTATTCCGCTGAACAAGGGAAAAAGATTGATTGGCTCCCGGAAACCCCTTATAAAAATTATATCAAATGGTTGGAAAAGCAAGATAAAGAAGCCGGAATAAATTTTTGGAAATTATATCTTGAGGATTATGAAACCAATACCGTGATCCCCCGGGAAAATGAGGAAACAACCCATGCGTATGAATTGAAATCGCATCAATTGGCATTGAATGGGATAAATATGAAAAAATTGGAGCGATTTTCCAATGAAAGTAATGTAACCCTGAATATCGTCCTTCAAGGGTTATGGGGAATTTTGCTTCAAAAATACAACAATTGCAGCGATGCGGTTTTCGGTGCGATTGTATCGGGGAGGCCCCCGAGCCTCGAAAACGTTGAGGCGATTGTCGGATTGTTTATTAATGCTGTTCCCGTTCGAGTAAAAAATGAGCCTGGAGAAACGTTTGGGGACCTTTCGAAGAAACTCCAGACCGAAGTGATTAAAAGTCGCGCCTATGAGTATGTTCCTTTGGCGGTGATTCAAGCAAATAGCCCATTAAAAAGGGAACTTTTGAATCATTTATTTATCGTTGAGAATTACCCGGTAGATCGTGAAATAAAAAACGTAAGCCAAGATAGAGCCACTTCGTTTTCGGTTAAGGGAGTTGAGGTATTTGAACAAACAAACTATAATTTGAATGTTATTGTCACCATGGGGAGTGAATTAGGGATACAATTAAAATATAATGCGTTTTCCTATAGTGAACATACGGTCGGCAGAATTGAAGCTCATTTGGTTAGAATTATTGATCAAGTCGTCGAAAATTTTGAAATTCCGGTTCAGGATATTGAGATTCTTTCCGAGCCGGAAAAAATGCAATTGTTAGTTGATTTTAACAATACCGAGGCGGAATTTCCTAAAAATAAAACCATCCATCAATTATTCGAAGAACAAACAATTAGGACCCCTGATAATATTGCCTTAATATCCGAATCCATTCAACTTTCCTACCGGGAATTCGAAGCGGAATCCAATCGATTGGCCGGGATACTGAGGGAAAAAGGCGTCGGGTCGGACACCATTGTCGGACTCCTGATGCCAAGATCGATCGACATGATGACGGGTATTTATGGAATCCTAAAGGCAGGGGGAGCTTATTTGCCCATTGATCCGAACTACCCCAAGGACCGTATTGATTTTATATTAAACGATAGCGGGGCGAAAATTTTGATTACCCGCAATGATTGGGAATCACCCAGGACGGTAAGAGGAGAAGACGTCAAGACCTATCCCGCACCACTTCCCCATGGGAGTCATTTGGCTTATGTCATCTACACGTCGGGTACAACCGGAACCCCCAAGGGAACGTTAATCGATCACCGGTCTCTGGTAAACCGGCTCCATTGGATGCAACGCTTCTTTGCATTGGAGGAACACGATACGGTACTTCAAAAAACCACTTATACATTCGATGTCTCCGTTTGGGAAATTTTCTGGTGGTCCGGCGTGGGAGCGAAATTGTATCTTCTTCCACCGGATTGGGAAAAAGATCCGGAACTCATGACGCAAACCATTGAAAGGGCCAAAATAACGACCATTCACTTTGTTCCTTCCATGTTGGGAGTATTTTTAAATTGGTTAAGAACTAAAAATCCGGTACCCGGGTTGTTGAGTTTAAAGCATTTGATTTGCAGCGGGGAGGCGTTATTACCCGTTCATGTGACCGGCTTTTATGAATTATTCGGCAGCCGACGGACTCCCATACTTTCTAATTTGTATGGCCCCACAGAGGCCACGATCGATGTGTCTTATCATCATTGCAGTGCAGCGATTCATTATTCGAATGTCCCGATCGGGAAACCCATCGATAACATCCAATTATTGATAATCGATAAAGATCATCGGTTGCAGCCGGTTTGGGCAACGGGGCAAATCGGTATTCTCGGGGAAGGTTTGGCCCGCGGATATTTGAATCGGGTCGAGCTGACCGCGGAAAAGTTTATCGGTTATCGGTTGCCGGTTGCCGGTTGCCTTAATCGACCCCATAACCATGAGAAAAGAGTCCCCCTCTATAAAACCGGGGATTTGGGGCGGTGGCTCCCGGATGGAAATATCGAGTACCTGGGGAGAATGGACTCTCAGGTAAAGATCAGGGGATTCCGAATTGAAATCGGGGAAATCGAGAGTGCACTCCTGAGGCATCCGGAGGTCCGGGAAGCCGCAGTCACGCTGATGGATAATTCGGTTGGGGGAAAGGGAGAGACGGAATTGGGGGTATACGTTGTTTCCCGGAAGGAATTCACCGTTGTTGAATTGAGAGAATACCTATCGAAAACGCTTCCCTATTATATGATCCCTTCTTACTTTTTTAGGGTGGAACAGATACCGCGGACCCAATCGGGAAAATTAGATAAGAGAGCCCTAAATGCCTTAAGTCAAAAATTGGATACCGAGGTTCAATACGATGCCCCTCAAAGTAATACCGAAGAATTAATCGCAAGCGTTTGGTGTGAGGTGCTTGAACTTGAAAAGGTCGGGATACATGCTAACTTTTTTGATGTGGGTGGGCATTCGTTGCTTTTGATTCGGGTAACGGGAAAATTGCGAACGCTCTTTCGGAAGGATATATCGTTTATGACGATCTTTCGATATCCGACCATTTATACTCTGGCCCATTATATCGATAACATTGATAATGTCGACAATCAGGATTTCATTTCAAATGAAAAAATAGACCGCTCCATTGACGTAATGGAAGACACGACGAAACTTTTCTTTGGAGAAGAATATGAATAAGAAGGAAGGCGCAGCAGCAACCGCGAGAACCGGTTTGGAGATTGCGGTGATCGGAATGGCCGGGAGATTTCCGGGTGCCAGGAATATTGATGAATACTGGCAAAATCTGAAAAACGGCGTGGAATCGATCACCTTCTTTTCCGATTCGGAGCTGGAAGAAGCAGGGGTGGATAAAGAATTATTAAAAAAGCCGAATTATATCAAAGCTTACGGGCATCTAAAAGATAAAGACGTCTTTGATGCAGCGTTTTTTGGTTATTCCCCCAAAGAAGCGGAGTTGATGGATCCCCAAGTTCGTATTTTTCATGAGTGCGTATGGGAAGCATTGGAAGATGCCGGCTATAATCCCGATACCTATGAAGGGAAAATCGGACTTTATGCCGGTGCATCCAATAGCTTCGGCTGGCAAGCGCTATCGACTTTGACGGGAAAAAGCGAAGAATTTGGTTCATTTGCCTCCCTGCAATTGATCGATAAAGATTTTTTGTGTTCGAAGATTTCATATAATCTGAATCTCAAAGGGGCATGTTCTCATGTGCATAGCGCCTGTTCGACTTCATTGGTGGCGATTCACACGGCTTGTCGGGCATTGTTAACAGGGGAAAGCGATATTGTTTTAGCCGGTGGGAGTTCGGTGTCCTCCAATTATCGCAATGGTTATTTTTACCAGGAGGGCATGATATTTTCGGCAGATGGTCACTGCCGAGCATTTGATTCCCGGGCCACCGGAACGGTCGTGGGAGAAGGGGCAGGGGTGGTGGTGCTCAAGCGCCTCAAACCAGCGTTGGATGATGGCGACCGGATTGACGCGATTATAAAAGGAACCGCCATCAATAACGATGGGCGGCGGAAAGTCGGATATACGGCCCCCAGTATTGAAGGGGAAGCGGAAGTGATCCGGACGGCCCAACGCATGGCGCGCATGGAATCCGAAAGTATCACCTATGTCGAAACGCATGGAACCGGAACGTCTCTGGGCGATCCGGTTGAGATTGAAGCATTAAAGTTGGCGTTTAATACTCAGAGAAGAAATTTTTGCGGTATCGGGTCCGTTAAAACGAATTTCGGGCATCTGGATACCGCCTCAGGAGTTGCTGGTTTCATTAAAACGGTGTTGAGTCTGAAGCATAAATTAATTCCCCCATCCCTTCATTTTGAAAAACCGAATCCGAAGATCGATTTTGAAAATAGTCCGTTTTACGTCAATGTGACGGCAAAAAAATGGGAAAATCCCCATTACCCGCTTCGGGCAGGGGTCAGCTCCTTCGGGATTGGCGGCACCAATTGCCATGTGGTTCTCGAAGAAGCCCCCTCAGTGCTTCCTCCAGAGGGCAATCGAGCGCCCTCTTATAAAAGCAAATTGTTGATACTTTCGGCAAAGGATTTGGGCGCTTTGGATCAAGCGACCGTTCAATTGGGGGAATTTTTAAAGAAAAAACCCGATATTAACCCGGGTGATATGGCATACACGTTACAGGTCGGGAGAAAGGCGTTTCTTCACCGGCGAATGGTCGTTTGCCCCAATGTGGCGGATGCCATTGCGGTGTTCTCAAATTCGGACCTTTCAAGGATGAAAACTGTTTCCTTAACCGACGATAAGGAAAAGCAAATTATATTCATGTTCCCGGGACAGGGCTCCCAATACGTGAATATGGGGAGGCAATTGTATGAAAAAGAATCGACCTTTCGTCAGGAGATGGATCGATGCTTCGAAATATTAAAATCCCTGATGCCCTATCCGATCGAAGACATTTTATATCCCCCTTCGGATGGTCGAAGGGAAATCGGCCACCCGGAAGAAATTAATCATACGGAAATTGCGCAACCCTTCCTTTTTGCGTTTGAATATTCATTAGCCAAACTTCTCGCCAAATGGGGGATTATTCCGAATGGAATGATTGGGCATAGTATTGGCGAATTTGCGGCTGCTTGCCTAGCCGGGGTATTTTCGTTGGAGGATGCGTTACGACTGGTTGTAAATCGGGGAAAATGGATGCAAGAGATGCCGAAAGGGGCGATGGTAAGTGTTTCAATCGGCGAGGAAGAATTAATGCCGCTTCTGGCAGGTTACCGTGATATTTCATTGGCCGCAGTAAATAGCCCGTCGAATTGTGTCGTTGCCGGACCCTTTGAAACCATTGAACTTTTCGAACAGCATTTGGTTCGAGAGGGATACGGTTTTTCCAGGCTTCATACGTCTCATGCTTTCCACTCCGTGATGATGGAACCGATGCTCGAGAGATTCGAGGCCTGTGTGAAGGGCGTTTCATTGAATGCTCCCCAATTACCTTATCTATCAAATGTGACGGGAAAATGGATCACGCCTCAGGCGGCAACCGATCCCCGGTATTGGAGCCGCCATATCCGAAACACGGTTCGGTTTGCCGATGGCATAGCGGAAATTTTAGGTAAGGGAAAATGGATCTTTATTGAAGTCGGTCCGGGGAAGACATTAATTAACCTGGTTAAACAAATCAATGAAGGTAAAGAAAGTCCGTGTGTGAGTTTGGTGAGGCACCCCCGGGAGACCATTTCCGACGAGGATTATCTGTTGAACGCAGTCGGTAACCTTTGGCTTTATGGCAAGAGTATGGATTGGGGAAAATTTTATGAGGGAGAAAAACGCTATCGTCTTTCGTTGCCCACATACCCATTTAATGGGGAGAGGTTTTGGTTTGGGGTGGATTCCATCAAAGCGGGGGTTGATCGATTGAAGCAAATATCCGCCAATGTCAGGAAAGCGGATATGGGGGATTGGTTTTATGTTCCGGTGTGGCAGCAGAGTATTTCAAAACCCCTTGAACCCATGGAAACCGCTACCTGGCTTGTGTTTATGGAAGACAAGCCTTTTGACACCGCCCTAATCGACGGTTTAATCCGGAATCAGCAGCAGGTGATTCGAGTTGAAATTGGCGATCGATTCACCTCGACAGGGGACAATGACGATGGAACTCATGGACGGTACACGGTTAACCCTAAGCAAACGGACGATTACGATTCGCTGTTTCAAGATTTGATTGCCCTCAATCGGATCCCTCAAAAAATAATCCATATGTGGAATGTCACCGGCCCCGATACCTCAAGGCCAGAACTTAAAGAGCTCGATGCCTTTTTGGATAAAGGTTTTTTCAGCCTTCTGAATATTGCCCAGGCGATCGGAAGAGCTCATATTACAGACCAGATTATTATTCATGTGCTTACGGATAATATGATGAAAGTCACGGGGGAGGAGGCGTTGTTTCCTGAAAAAGCCCTTGTTGTGGGGGCTATTAAGGTTATCCCCCTTGAGTACCCGAATATTAAATGTCGTTGTGTCGATATGACCCTTCCGGCCTGTCAAAGTCCTCAGGAATACACGGTCTTAAACCGGTTGATGGCGGAACTTGCCTCCGATGCCGATGAAAAATACATCGCATATCGGGGTAAACAACGGTGGGTCGAAGTTTTTCGGCCCTTTAAATTAGAACAAAGCAATCGGATAACGCGGTTTAAAGAAAAGGGGGTATATCTGATCACCGGCGGATTTGGCGGTATGGGGTTTTCGATCGCGGAATATCTTGCCAAGGCTTTTAACGCCCGACTCATCCTGATCGGGCGTTCGTTCTTTCCCCCTCGGGAGCAATGGGAGCAATGGGTTAAAACGCATGAGGATCAGGACGAGAATGTTAAAAGAATAAAGAAAATTCGGGAATGGGAAGCCGCAGGTGCAATTATTTTCACGTTTTGTGCGGATGTCTCGAATCCGGAACAGATGCAAGCGGTCATGGTACAGGTTAATCGGGAATTTAATCACATCAATGGCGTCATTCACGCCGCCGGTGAGGCGGATTATGGCGGAGCCATTCAGAAACGGACGCACGAAATTACCGATCGATACATGGCTTGTAAATTAAAAGGCACATTAATTATCGATCAACTTTTAAAGGATATTCGATTGGATTTTTTGGTCCTTTTTTCATCTATTGGAAATGTCCTCTATTCTTGGAAGTTCGGCCAGGTTAGTTACAATGCGTCAAATGAATTTTTGGAAGCGTATGCCAATTATTACTCTTCCCGGCATGATTCCTTTGTGACCGCTATAAACTGGTGTGATTGGAAGCAAGTCGGGATGTCGGTAAAAGCGTTAAAAAGACAGCATGGGGAAATCGACGTGGATGCTCAGCGGCCGGATGCACTATTGCCTTCCGAGGGAATCGAGGTCTTTATGCGAGTCATGGAATCCCAATTGAATCGGGTAACGGTATTCTCGTTTGATTTATTGGCGAGTATAGAAAGACAAGAAAAAAAGATGCTGGCAAACGCAGTTGGGGAAAATTTGGCAACGGAGGTTGAAACGGCGAGTGCTGCTGCCAGTAAGAAAAGATCGGCAAAAAGGCCTGAACTTTCAACACCTTATGCCGCTCCGGCAACGGATGTCGAGCGCATCGTGGTTGGTATATGGGAAGGGTTATTGGGAATTGAAGATGTGGGCATTTATGATGATTTTTTCGAATTGGGTGGCGATTCATTGAAGGCCATGACTGTTATCGCTCACATTAATAAGAAATTAAAAATTCAGATCCCTCTCGCCGTATTTTTTAAAAACCCCACGGTCGAACAAATGGGGCATTACATTGACGATACCAGGCATGTCAAGCAAACACATGTTATTGGGATCAATCCCGGCGAAGAAAAAGAATACTACCCTTTATCCGCGGCTCAAAAGAGACTGTTCTTTTTATATTCGATGGAAAGGGAGAGTTTCAATTATAATCAACCCCAATTATTGGTATTGAGCGGGACATACGATTTGGGTCAATTCGAAAGGGCAGTTCGAACCATCATCGAACGGCACGATAGTTTAAGAACGTCATTTGAGATGATAAATGGGGACCCCGTTCAAAGAATTCATAAACGTATAGCGTTTGAGTTAGGATACCATGAAATAAAGGAAGAGGCGGTTAATGGATATTTAAAGACTTTTCTACGGCCGTTCCAATTGGAAAAGGCGCCTCTTTTTCGAATAGACATTTTAAAAATTCAAGATGAAAAATACCTCATCATGCTGGATATTCATCATATTATATCCGATGGAATCTCGAACAATCTATTTAAAGAAGAGATTTTGCTTCTTTATAACGGAGAGCAATTACCGCCCTTGAAGTTACAATACAAAGATTTCTCCGAATGGCAAAACAGTAAAGAGGAAAAAGAAAACATAAAAAGGCAAGAGCATTATTGGATGACGATGTTGGAAGGCGAACTTCCCTTATTGAATTTGCCGACCGATTATCCGCGGCCATTGATTCAGAGTTTTGAAGGAACGAGTCTCCATTTTGAGCTTGACCGGGAACCGGTTTTGTTGCTCAGCGAACTTGCACAGGCTGAAGGTGCGACTTTATATATGGTGCTTTTGACAATCGTCAATATTTGGTTGTCGAAATTAAGTCACCAGGATGATATCATTATCGGGACTCCGATTGCCGGTCGCCGACATGCGGATTTGAAAGATATTATCGGGATGTTTGTCAATATGCTTTCCTTAAGGAATTTTCCAAATGGAGCAAAAACATTCAAGGCGTTTTTGCGTGAGGTAAAGGAGGGCACGCTGGGGGCTTTTGAAAACCAGGATTACCCATACTCGGATCTGGTGAGTCATTTATCATTGGTCAGAGATACGAGCCACAACCCATTATTCGATGTTGTATTTACCTTTCAGAATACCGAATTAAACGCCATTGATCCGAGAAAAGCTGCCAATGTGGAAAAATCCGTTTCGCCCTCTTCTTCGGTTAACTATCGAACTCTTATCCAAACTTCCCCGTTCGATTTAACACTCATTGCCCATGATTTGGCAGGAACGTTGGATTTTGAAATCCAGTATCGGACAAAATTATTTGATGGAGAAACAATCCAACGATTCATCGGCTATTTTAACAAGGTGGTCTCCGAAATTTTAAGAGATAAACGGAGAGATATCCGGATTTCGGAACTTGAAATTCTATCGGATAGCGAGAAAAAAAGAATATTATTGGAATTCAATAATACGGCTGCAAATTACCCGAAAGAGAAAACGATCCACCGATTGTTTGAGGAACAGGTGGAGAGAGCCCCGGATCACATTGCCGTTATTCATTCCCTGCAACTCACTTATCGCGAATTAAACGATCACGCCAATCGGTTAGCTTTTATCTTATCGGCGCAAGGTATTTCACCCGATACGGTAATCGGGATTAAAATCGAACGAAATACGGATATGATAATAGGCATTCTCGGAATATTAAAATCCGGCGCCGCCTATCTCCCGCTGGATCCGGAATACCCGGAGGAGCGTATTACGTTTATGTTAACAGACAGTGGCGCCAAAATGGTCTTGACCCAAGATTTCATCACCGATGCGATCTCGGCGACCGGCCCCCGGGTTCACCCGCCCCACGATCGTACCACGACATCGAACCATACCGCCTATATCATCTATACCTCCGGTACCACCGGAAGGCCCAAAGGCGTTTTGATCGAGCATCGCAATGTGGTAAGACTATTCTTTAATGATCGATGTTTGTATGATTTTAACGGCAGGGATATATGGACGCTGTTTCATTCCTATTGTTTCGATTTTTCCGTATGGGAAATGTATGGCGCCTTATTATTCGGGGGTAAACTGGTCGTGCTTCCTAAAATTGTCTGTCAAGATCCGTGTTCTTTTTTAACGGTGTTGCAAGAGAAAAAAGTAACCATCTTAAATCAAACCCCATCCGCTTTTTACAATTTAATACACGAAGAGTTGAAATCGCCGGCTTGTTCCCTTTACCTGAGATATGTGATATTTGGGGGAGAAGCCTTATCGCCGATAAAAATAAAGGAATGGAAAGAGAAATATCCCGGTACACAAATGATTAACATGTTCGGGATTACCGAGACCACCGTTCACGTGACCTATAAGCAAATCGATGATAAGTCCATCGGGGCGAATATAAGTTGCATTGGCACTCCCATTCCAACTCTATCCGTTTACTTGTTTGAGCCCGGATTGATTCTCACACCTATCGGCGTCGCCGGTGAGTTATGTGTGGGGGGCAGCGGTGTGGGCAGAGGGTATTTAAACCTTCCGGAACTCACCCATGAGAAGTTCATCCGGAACCCGTTCCAAAAAAAGGATCGGTTATACAAATCCGGAGACCTGGCCAGGTGGTTTGATAATGGTGAAATGGAGTATTTGGGACGGATAGACCATCAAATCCAAATCAGAGGGCACAGGGTAGAGGTCGGCGAAATCGAACATCGCTTGTTGCAACATCCGGATATCCAGGATGTTGTGGTTTTGGTAAAAGAAGATAAGGAAACCAATAAATACCTGACTGCGTATTTTGTTTCGCGTTCCCAACCCTCGATTTCCCAATTGAGGGCATTTCTTTCAAAACAATTGCCGGATTATATGATTCCGGCTTATTTTGCCCAAATTTCTCATATACCGATTACGTCCAATGGAAAAATCGATAAACAGAAATTGCCGGAGCCGGAGGTCATAAGTGGGGAGGCGTTTACGCCACCTGCAAGTAAAATCGAAGAAGAGCTTCTGGATGCTTGGAACGACGTATTGGAATTGAAGAAAATAGGCGTGAACGATAATTTTTTCAATATCGGCGGTGATTCCATAAAAGCCATAAGACTGATAAATTTGATTAATAAACGGTTTGACACCAACCTTAGAGTTCTGGATTTATTTACCAATACGACCATTCGAGAGTTTGCCACGGTTCTGGAAAAAGAAACGGTGGTCGAATCTGGAAATGAATTGGAGAAAGCCAATGAGGCGATCGAAAAATTAAAATCGGATATCATGGGGAGCGGTAAAGTGCCGGAGGGTGTCGAAGACATTTTTCCCATGAGCGACATTGAAAAGGGGATGACGTATCATGCGTATAAGAATCCGGATGTGGCCATATACCATGATCAATTTGTTTATTATCGAAAGTATTCCAACTTTGAACCGGATATCTTGAAGTTTGCGCTCGAATTATTAATGAAAAGGCATTCCATTTTACGAACAAGTTACAATTTGGATGATTTTGATCAATTTGTCCATTTTATTCACAAGCCATTCCCGCCCGTTTTTAAACATTTTGATATCTCAGGAGAAACAAGCGAAGCGCAGAGGGGATTTATCGAAAAATATTTAATCAATGATCGGAATGAGCGTTGGGATATTTCAAAACCGCCCCTTTGTCGATTGGCGACATTTGACCTGGGATCCGATAATATATGCGCGGTATGGACCTTCCATCATGCCATATTGGATGGTTGGAGTAATGCCTCGTTAATGACCGAATTGAATAATACGTACCTTCAATTGAAAATCGATAAAAATTATATCCCTCCTGCGCTCAAAATATCATTCAAAGAGTTCATTACCAATGAGATTGCAGAAAAAATGAAAGTATCCAATCTCAATTTTTGGAAAAACGAATTGGAAAATTATAAACGAACCTATTTTCCATCGGTCAATAAGAATGAACCTGATGTCATGCATTATCTTAACCCTTCGATCGGTAAGGATTTGAATGAAAGGCTCTTCAATGCCACCAAGAGATACAATACCAGTTTAAAGCATCTCTGTTTTGCCGCCTATGTTTACATGTTGAGTATGTTATCTTATGAAAATGATGTGGTTGTCGGGTTGCTTTCCAACAATCGCCCGGAAATGGAAGATGGGGATAAAATTATCGGTTGTTTTCTGAATACCTTGCCATTTCGGCTTCGAATCCCGGATGAAATTTCATGTGAACAGTATGTTCATATGGTAGACAAAAAAATACTCGAATTAAAGCCATATGATAAAGTGACTTTCTTTGAAATTGTTAACATGATCGGAGAGAGAAATCGTGCTGAAAATGCCATATTTGACACCATATTTAATTACATTGATTTTCATATTTTTAGCCAGGCAAAGGATGAAGTCAATCAGGCCTCCTATGATGGAAATGTATTGATTCAGGGATATGAGAGAACGAATACGTTATTCAATTTTAACGTGTCCCCTGTTCCCCAGGCAGTAAAAATTACCATCGTGTATTCGACTTCCATTATTGGTGGGGAATGGGTAAGGAAACTTTATGGATATTTCGAGAAAATTTTAGAGCGGATTGTCTCAACTCCTCAGGCGATGTTAAAAAAAGAGAATATTATTTCCGATAATGAGAAGCAGCAACTGCTTGATGACTTTAACAACACGTCCGACGAATATCCCAAAGAGACAAACGTTCTTTGGTTTTTTGAAAAACAGGTGAACACCATACCTGATCATATCTCCATTATCGGTCAGGCGGCCGGTACCGGAGACATGGGACCCAAAGAGCCTTTTCAACTATCCTACCGTCAATTGGACCGGCAGGCCAATGTTCTTGCGAGGGCATTAATGGATAAAGGCGTAGGGCGCGAAGATATTATCGGTATAATGGTTGAGCGATCCATTGAGATGATAATCGGGATCTTCGGAATATTAAAAGCCGGTTGCGCTTATTTGCCGATCGATCCTACGCATCCCAAAGATCGAGTTGATTTTATTTTAAAAGACAGTGGGGCTACATTGCTGGTTCGCACCAACAATGAAGAAGATAAGAAGATAAGAAGTTCAGAAGGTAAAAAAGCGCTCTTTATAGAACATCTCATCCTCTCACCTTCTCAATCTCTTAACCTCCTAAATTCCCACCCTCTTACCTTCCCTTCTCCTTCCGTGAACTCCGTGTCCTCCGTGAGAAATAATTCAAGGTTCGCTTATATTATTTATACCTCCGGTACAACCGGGAAGCCCAAAGGTGTGATGATTGAGCATCATTCATTGGTCAATCGATTAAATTGGATGCAAAAAAAATATCCTCTTGACGAAAATGATACCATATTACAGAAGACCACGTATACCTTTGATGTATCCGTATGGGAACTCTTTTGGTGGTCGATGGCGGGCGCAAAACTGGGTTTGCTCATCCCCGGTGGGGAAAAGGATCCGGGCGTTATCATGCAAACCATTCAAACGCAGCGTGTCACCACGATGCATTTTGTACCGTCGATGTTAGGGGCATTTTTAGATTATTTAACCGCGCACGGGCAAGAAAAGAGATTGGTTTCTTTAAAACGGATTTTTGCCAGCGGTGAAGCTCTCTTACCGGCTCATGTGGAAAGGTTTAATGGGCTACTCACCAAAGAAAATCGGACAAGGCTGATCAATTTGTATGGGCCGACAGAGGCTACCATTGATGTGTCTTATTTCGATTGCGGGATGGAGGAGACAGAAATTATTCCGATCGGAAGACCCATTGATAACATCCGGCTGTATATTTTGGATTCATACCTCCATCTTCAACCCGTAGGTGTATCGGGTGAATTATATATTTCCGGGGTCGGTTTGGCTCGAGGTTACCTGAACCGTCCCGAATTAACATCGGAAAAGTTTATTTGTTGTCGGTTATCGGATGCCGGTTGTCGCCTGTACCAAACCGGGGACCTTTCCCGTTGGCTCCCGGACGGGAATATCGAATTCCTTGGCCGTATCGATCACCAGGTGAAGGTCAGGGGGTATCGGATCGAATTGGGAGAAATCGAAAATCGATTATTAAATCATGTAGGGATAAAAGATGCCGTGGTCATTGCCTATGAGGCAACGGATGAGGATAAATATTTAGGTGCGTATATTGTATCCGATCATGACTATTCGACATTGGAATTGCGAGAGTACTTGGCGAAGGAATTGCCGGATTATATGATCCCATCCGTGTTTGTTCAATTATCCAAAATTCCTTTATTGGCGAATGGCAAGGTAGACCGGAGCGCCTTACCCGAACCGGGCTTGAATCTCGGGGGATGTTATGCCGGACCCCGGAATGAAATAGAGACCGTATTGGTTAAAATATGGAGTGATGTTTTGGGGCTACCTGACGATCGGGTAGGGATCGATGATAATTTCTTCGCGTTAGGGGGGCACTCGTTAAAAACCATTCTTATGGTTTCGAGGTTACATAAAGAGATGCACGTCCGGATTCCATTGGCAGAGATATTCAAACGTTCGACGATTCGAGCATTGGCGGATTATATCAGGGGAAAGGGGGAAACGCCTTATGCGTCCATCGAGCCCGTAGAAGAAAAAGAATATTATGAATTATCTTCGGCACAGAAAAGGTTATATATTTTGCAGCAAATGGAGATGGAAAACACAGCCTACATTATCCGGGTCGTGATTCCCCTGGGGCAAGGGGTGGAGATAACGGTCGTGGAAGATTCCTTTCAGAAATTGATCGCGCGTCACGAAAGTTTGCGAACATCGTTTCACCTGATCAACGATGAGCCCGTGCAGAGGATTCACCGTGAGGTGGAATTTAAAATGACTTATTTTCTCACGGGGAACGAAAGTCGGATGAACGGTCGGGATTTGACAAAAGCCCCTCTTATGCGTGTGGGATTACGTCAACGGGAAGGCAGTCAAGTTTTATTGGTGGATTTGCATCACATTATTACCGATGGAATTTCGCAAGAGGTATTAACGCAGGACTTTATGAGGTTATATAACGGTGAAGCTCTTACCCCCTTGCGTATCCAGTATAAAGACTTTTCCGAATGGCAAAACAGCAACAAGGAAAAACGAAACGATCAGGAAATTTATTGGCTTGGACAATTCGAGGGAGACATACCGGTATTGACACTTTGCACCGATTATCCGCGCCCGCTCTTTCAGAGTTATGAAGGAGACACGATCGATTTGGAAATAAGCAATGAAATAACCCGGCAGATCAGGCAATTGACCCGGGAACACGAAGTGACGTTGTATATGATGTTATTGGCCGCCGTTAATATCCTATTTGCCAAACTCAGCGGTCAGGAGGATATTGTCATCGGTTCTCCGGTGGCTGGGCGGAGGCATGCCGATTTGGAAAAAATTATCGGTATGTTCGTCAATACCCTGGCACTTCGGAATTACCCATCGGGAGAAAAGAGGTTCGACGAATTTCTTAAAGAGTTAAAAGAAAGGGCATTGGAGGCTTTTGAAAACCAGGAATACCAGTTTGAAGATCTTGTGGAACGAGTAATCGTGAATCGGGATACGGGCCGCAATCCATTGTTTGATGTGATGTTTGCGGTCCAAAATATGGACAGGTCAGACCAAGATCAGTTTAAAAATGAGCCGATTCTACCATCTCAAGATCGTGATAAAGTCCAATCGGTATCCAAATTCGATTTGGAAATTAACGTATGGGAAACCGGCCAAAGTTTGAATATCCGGTTTAGATACTGTACCAAATTATTTAAAGAAGATACGATTCAACGGTTCATGATTTATTTTTACCGGATCCTGACCAAAATCCTTCAAGAACCCGGAGTAAAAATAAAGGATATTGAATTTATCACGGACGAAGAAAAAAATCGCCTATTGTATGAATTTAATCATACCTCGATGGAGTATCCGAGAGATAAAACCATTCACGAATTATTTGAAGAGCAGGCAGTGAAATCCCCGGATCATATTGCCGTTTTGGGGGCAACGTTAGAGGGCGTTCGGCAATCGTCATTACAACTGTCGTATCGGGAATTGCAGGCGCGGGCCAATCGATTGGCCGATCGTTTAATCCAGGGAGGCATTCGACCGGATGCCATTGTCGGGATTCAAATGGAGCGATCGGTTGAAATGATAATCGGAATCTTCGGAATATTAAAAGCGAATGGCGCTTATTTGCCTATTCGTCCCAATTACCCCAAAGACCGAATCGATTTCATGTTAAAAGACAGCGGCGCGGCATTGTTGCTTACCAGCAACAATGCAGAAACTAAGAGGATAAGAAGTTCAGAAGGTAAGATGTCCATAGAAGAACTCCTAAGAACCTCTCAACCTCTTAACCTCTCACCTTCTCAACCTCTTTATTTCTTACAGCCGGCCATTTCCCTCGCTTACATCATCTATACCTCCGGTACCACAGGGAAGCCCAAAGGTGTGGCGATTGAGCACCATTCCGTGGTTAATCGATTGCATTGGATGCAGCGAACCTACCCCCTTAATGAAAGCGATATCATTTTACAGAAAACAACGTTCACATTTGATGTTTCGGTTTGGGAAATTTTCTGGTGGTCGCTGGTGGGTGCCCGAGTATGCTTGCTTACACCCGGAGGCGAAAAAGATGCACAGGTGATCATTCAAACCGTTAAAACGGAGCATATCACCACAATGCATTTTGTTCCATCGATGTTACGGGTATTTTTAGATCATCTCAAAGGCCAGGAGAAGGAGAAAGAGAAAAAAAAGGAAAAGGAATTCGTTTCTTTAAGACGAATTTTTGCCAGCGGGGAACCTTTATTACCGTTGGATTTGAAATGCTTTAATGAGTTATTGGGAACGCAAAGCAGCGTATTGCTTGTCAATTTGTACGGACCGACTGAGGCTACCATCGATGTGTCGTATTTCGATTGTGGGCAAGAAGACACAGAGAGCATTCCTATCGGAAAACCCATTGACAATATCGGGTTATATATTTGGAATAAATCCCTGCATCTTCAACCGATTGGCGTACCGGGCGAATTGGGTATCTCCGGTGTGGGCCTGGCCAGGGGGTATTTGAATCGTCCCGAGCTCACATCCGAAACGTTCATCAAGCTTAAACACGGATCGTTCTCCGTCACGGTTTACAAGACCGGGGACTTGGCGCGGAGATTGGACGATGGAAATATAGAATTTTTAGGCCGTATCGATAGCCAGGTAAAGATCAGGGGATTTCGGATCGAATTGGGAGAAATCGAAAGTCGATTATTGACTCATCCGGAAATAAAAGAGGCTGTGGTCTTGGCGCGGGAAACGCAGGACGGGGATAAATTCTTATGCGCCTATACTTTATCAGACCGCGAATGCTCGGCATCGGAATTACGCGATTACTTATCAAAGGAATTACCGGATTATATGATCCCATTGAAATTTGTGAAATTAGAAAAAATTCCTTTAACGGCGAATGGTAAGTTAGACCGAAGCGCTTTACCCGAACCCGAATTGGGTGGAGACGCCGGTTATGTTGGGCCCCGAAATGACATCGAGACCCAATTGGTGCAATTATGGAGCGATATGTTTTCGCAACCCCCCGATAAGATTGGAATTGACGATAATTTCTTCGAGTTGGGGGGGCATTCGTTAAAGGCGATGATTATGGTATCGAGAATTCATAAAGCATTGGATGTCCGGTTACCCTTAGCCGAAATATTTAAGACTCCAGTTATTCGGGGCTTGGCCCAATGCATAAAAAAAGCCGAAGCCGATCGATACTTATCCATAGAAAACGTGGAAGAGAAACACTATTACCCATTATCCCCCTCTCAGCAGAGAATGTACATTGCGCAGCAAATGAACACGGAGAGTACCGGTTATAATATGTGTTTAATGGCTGAGTTGGAAGGGGTATTGAGTCAAGAGAAACTTACCATGGCTCTCAATCAATTAATCGAAAGGCATGACAGCTTAAGAACGTCATTTTTGATGTTGGAAGGCATGCCGGTTCAGCGGATCCACGAACCTCAGGAAATTGAGTTTGATGTCCAATACCATGAAATCATCAATAATCCAGCGATGGAGCAAGAGACCATCAAACGCTTTACCCGGCCGTTTGACCTTAGCAAACCGCCATTATTGAGGGTCAGCCTGATAACGAGAAGGGAGGGGGGTTATATCTTAATGGTAAACATGCATCACATCATTTCCGATGGGGTTTCGATGACTATCGTCGTGGAAGAATTTTTGGACCTCTATGTGGGAAAAGCCTTACCTTTCTTAAAACTTCAATATAAAGATTTTTCCGAATGGCAGAATCGCCTAAAAAATTCCGAAGAAATGAATAAACAAAAAGAATATTGGCTGCGCCAATTCAAGAACGACATACCGTCACTGAACCTTCCATTGGATTATCCACGGCCTGAGGTCAGTGATATCGATGCGGGAAGGCATGTCAATTTTTCTCTGGATAACGAGGTGTGCAAAAAAATATATAGGCTTACCGGATCATCACAAGTCACCTTATCCATGATTTTGATGGCCGGTTATTACCTATTGTTGCACCGATTTACCAATCGTGAAGATATCGTTATCGGAATTGTCGTTAACGGACGAACACATCCCGATTTGGAAAAAATAGTGGGTGTATTTGTTAACACGCTTCCTATCCGGAATTACCCTCAAAGACATAAAGTATTTGCGGAATTTCTGGAAGAAGTCAAGGCCAATACCCTCCAGGCATTTGAGAACCAGGGCTATCCGTTTGATGAGTTAGTCAAACATATCGGTGTCCAGGGACAATCCAATCGGAATCCTTTGGTTGATGTGGCATTCAACTTGGATAACATAGAAAAGACAGAATTAAGGCCGGGTGATTTTAAAGTAAAACCTTATGAGAGTAATTTGGAGTTTGCAAAATTTGATTTAACCTTATATGCCGTTGAGAATAAAGGAACAATAAACCTGAATTTTCGTTATTCGACTCAGCTATTTAAGCATTCAACCATTGAAAAACTTAAACAATATTATATCGAGATAATTGGTCAGGTGGTAAATAATATACAAGTCAAACTTCAGGACATCAAGGTCACTCATCAACGAGTGACAACAACGTCCAAAGCCCACCAATTTGATGACGATGAATTCATATTGTAAATAGGAGGTATGATGAATCGGAATGCGCAGGTAGAAAATATATTTATTGGAACGCAATTTGCCGAAGAACAACGATACTGGATTAATAAATTATCGGGGGATTGGGAAAAAAGTGTTTTCCCATGCGATTATGGGAAAGGGGCTGGTAATGCAAGAAAAATGGCAACATGGTCCTTTCAATTCCCGGAGGAATTGTGTTCCAGGGTCATCCGATCGATGAATGGGGCGGATTCCAGGCTTCATATCATATTGATGGCAGGATTGGTGCAGCTTATCAACAAATATTTGGGTATCGAAGATATTATTATAGGGACGCCCATTGATAAACAGGATATGGAAGGTGATTTTATTAATACATTCCTGATTTTAAGAAACCCCGTCATTCCGGAGATGACATTCAAGGATTTATTATTTCAGGTTAAGCAGACGTTGCTAGAGGCATACAACAATCAAAATTATCCTCTTGATACGCTCCCTTATGAATTAAACAGGAAAGTCGACGAAAATGAAGATTTCCCCCTCTTTGATGTAGCCATATTGCTGGATAATATTCATGAAAAAAGTTATCTAAGCGGTATTAATTTTAATTTGCTTTTTTCGTTCTGCCGGACCGATAATGATGTTGAGGGGAAGGTTGAATATAACGAATTGTTATATAAGGAAGAAAGCATTAAGCGCATTAGCGGACATTTCATTACTCTTTTAAGAGAGGGATTAAATAACCCGGCCGCCTCCCTTGCCGATTTGGATATTTTGGACGAGAAAGAGAAAAATTATTTGCTGGTAGAGATAAACCAGACGGAGGCGGAGGTTCCCGGTTCCGGTGTCGTGCATGAGCGATTCCAGGCGCAAGTGGAAAGGACTCCCGGTAATCGTGCGGTCGAGGAAACGGATCGCAATCGGTCAATTTCTTATGAATGTTTAAATCGTTATGCCGACCAATTGGCAGGATTTTTAATAAAAAAAGGGTTAAAAAAGGGAATGATTGTAGCAATCATAGGGGCACGAACAGCGGATATCATTATTTCGATTCTGGCGGTTTTTAAAGCCGGGGGGATTTTCTTACCCCTCGATGGGCAAAACCTGGACGAGCGGATCGATTTTATTTTGAGAGATAGCTGTGCCCAATTTCTTCTTTCTCAGAAAAATATGATCGAAGAAAAACGGGGGGCGTTTCTTGGCATTTTTCCCGAAAATATAATTGCCATGGACGACGAACGGATTTATCAGGGGGAGGCCAAAGATCCCCAAATCGAACTTTTCCCTTCGGACCCGGCATATATCATTTATACGTCAGGTACAACGGGTAAACCCAAAGGGGTAATGGTTTCCCATGACTCCCTTGTCAATTACACCCATTTCGCGATCATGAATTATATTAACGGAGAAGCCGTTCATTTTCCTTTTTATACGTCGATTGCTTTTGATTTGACCCTCACGTCCATAATGACACCGTTATTGAGTGGAAATGCGGTCGTCGTATACAGCGATCGGGATCAGGGGAATATTATCGAGCAGATCATCGATGATGGGAAGGTCGGTGTGATCAAGTTAACGCCTTCGCATTTAAGTTTAATACGGGAAAAGAAAATAGGGAAAAAAGGGACATCGGTTAAGCGTCTCATTGTGGGCGGCGAGAACCTGGAGTCCCAATTGGCGCAGGATATCAGCCTCAATTTTAATGGGGATGTTGAAATTTACAATGAATATGGCCCTACGGAAGCGACCGTGGGATGTATGTTGTATCGGTTTGATCCCCTGGAGGACATCCATCAACGGCGTTCGGTTTCGATCGGGGGCCCGGCGTTCAATACCCGGATTTACCTGTTGGATAAACATTTAAAACCGGTCCCCATGGGGGGAATCGGAGAGATTTATATTTCCGGATCAAGCCTGGCAAAAGGGTATTTAAATCAGCCGGAATTAACATCGGAAAAATTTAAAAGAAATGTCATTAGTCATTTGTCATTAGCCAATGGTAAAAGAAATGTCACCAATGACAAATGTCCAATGACCAATGACTATTTTTATAAAACCGGAGATCTGGGCCGATGGTTGTCGGATGGGAATCTTGAGTTTTTGGGGCGCATCGATCAGCAGGTCAAGATCAGGGGATACCGTATCGAATTGGGAGAGATTATCACCCGGTTGTCAACCCATGAGAACGTAACCGAAGTGGAAGTGGTCGTCTGTGAGAGTCCTCAGCGTGAAAAATATTTATGCGCTTATTTTGTTTCGAAAGAAAGTGTCAATACGAGTGATTTAAGAGACTATTTGGCGCGCAGGTTACCGGGATATATGGTTCCGGCCTATTTTGTTCAATTGGAACGGATGCCCCTTACCCCCAATGGTAAACTGGATCGACGGGCGCTTCCCGAACCGGGCATCCAACCCGGGGACAATTACATCCCCCCCCGAAATCCAACCGAAGAAAGGCTGGTGAGCATTTGGCAGGAAATCCTTGGGGTTGAACATATAGGAATCAACCACAGTTTTTTTCAACTCGGGGGTAATTCATTGAATGTGATTTCCCTGATCGCCATCATTCATCGGAATTTTCATATCAAGCCCACTGTTTCGGAAATCTTTCTGAATGAAACCGTGGAAAAACAGGCTCAATTACTTGAAACATTGCAGCCCAACCCCTTTGCCTCGATCGAGCCGGCGCCTGAGAAAGACGCGTACGCGGTCTCGTCGGTTCAGCGGCGATTGTATTTCCTGCAGGTGGTGGATCCCCGAAACATCAGTTACAACATCCCGATGGTGTTTAGTCTGGAAGGGGAATACGATCCGGAAAAAATTGAGACCACGTTTCGCCAGTTGATAGACAGGCATGAAAGTTTACGAACATCGTTTCATCTCAATGGTGAGGCGTTAACCCAGATCATTCATGCTACCGGAGAGGTACAATTTTGCATTGAATATAAGGATTTGGGACCATCCGATTCGCCGCAGGCCATGATCGGAACGTTTATTCGTCCCTTTGCACTCTCGCATCCACCGCTATTCCGGGTGGGGATTATTCGCCTTAACACGCTCCAATCGATCGTGGTGATTGATACCCATCATATTATCTCGGATGGAATATCGCAGGCCGTTTTTAGTCGGGAATTTATGACCCTTTACAACAATGAGCCGCTTGGGCCGCTACGGATCCAGTACAAGGATTTTGCCGAGTGGCTAAATACCCCGGAGCAGATTTCATGGATACAAAAACAGGAAGAATATTGGTTAAAGCGCTTTGAAGGGGAGCTTCCCCTGCTTCAACTTCCCACTGATTTTAATCGGCCCAATACTCAGCTTTTTGCCGGGGATGATTTTGGTTTTCAACTGAGCCCGGCGCTGAGCCAATCGTTAAACGAGGTTGCCCGAAAAGAGGGGGCGACCCTGTTTATGGTACTGTTAGCTCTTTTTAACTTAACCCTGTCTCGGCTCTCCGGGCAGGAGGATATAATCATTGGGACGTCGCTGGCCGGGCGGAGACACAGCGATTTGGAAAACATCATCGGCATGTTTATCAATGCCCTGGCGCTTCGCAATTACCCCTCGGCCCACAAAACCTTTCGGGAATTTTTGCAGGAGGTCAGGGAAAATACCCTGGAAGATTTTGAAAACCAGGATTTCCCGTTCGAGAGCCTGGTGGATCAAGTATTGGTGGAACGGGTTCCCGGT
>JBLMYT010000021.1:0-86731 GCA_050258455.1 Candidatus Omnitrophota bacterium
GCCTTTACCTCAGGGCCATTTATTGGGGATTCGCTCATCTTAAAATATCTCCTGAATTTTTTTTCAAAATTATCTCATATTCCCCAAATCATTCAAGGTGTGCAAATCCGAGCGCTTACAAAGTAAGTCGATCGATTGTAAAAGTGAGTCTCTTGATGCCCAAAGTAAGTCGATCGATTGCAAAAGTAAGCCTCTTGATGCCAAAAGTTGGCCCCTTGTGGACGTGGCCGGTGAGGCCCTTCCAGGAGCGAATCGAGAGTGTCAAGCATTTTGTGTAAATTGTCTTGTCCCCATTGATTATTTACCTATATCGAGCACACGGGCAGACACGCAGGTTTGCCCCTACAAAAGAATTGAATCCGGTGATGGTTCGGCAAAACACGAAAATGACAAAATCGACTCGTTTTTGTCATTTTTGTCGTTTTAATTCTTCTGCGGTTTTGAGATATTCCTGCGCTTCCGGGAATTGCGGATATTTTTTTAAAATCATAATGGCGCGATCCGGAAGAGCGGGGATTTCTTTTTTCATTTCTGCGCAGGCGTCCGGGGATAATCTATAGAGCTTCACTATCGATAGAATTGTTTCACAGAGATCCAGATCGAAAGCCGCCGGATCTTCGCTTGCTAATTTTTCGCGTATATTTAAAACTTCCCGGAATTCATCGAATGCAGCAGGGTATTTCTCCATTCTTATATTCAATTCCCCCAGGCTATTGAGGGTGTCGACCACGTATGGCAAATACGCGGATGAGTTCGCTTCCGCCAGTTTACGAGAAATCGCCAATACTTCCCCATACACCTTTTCCGCTTCCACCAGACGTGTGATTTTTACATATAGATTCCCCAGGTTGTTGAGGGTTATGGCGACATCCGGTAAATACGCGGATGGATTCGTTTCCACCAGTTTACGCTGGATTTCCAATGCTTCCGAATACGCCTTTTCCGATTCGACAAATCGGGTGGTATCCGAATATAGAAATCCCAGGCCGTTGAGGGCAGCGGCCACGTATGGTAAATACGCGGATGGGTTCGTTTCCGCCAGTTTACGAGAAATCCCCAATGCTTCCCCGTACGCCTTTTCCGATTCCAAAAAACGGGTGGTATCTTTGTAAAATATCCCCAGGTTAATGAGCATCATAGCGACATCCTGTAAATACACCGATGGATCCGTTTCCGCCAGTTTGCGGCTAATTTCCAATGCTTCCCCAAACGCCTTTTCCGATTCCATCAATCGCTTGGAGGCTTTATACAATGCACCCAGGTCGTTGAGGGTGCCAACCACGTCCGGTAAATACGCGGATGGATTCGTTTTCGCCAGTTTACGCCGGATTTCCAATGCTTCCGAATACGCCTTTTCCGATTCGGCCAATCGGGGGGTATTCGAATAAAGAAATCCCAGGTTGTTGAGCGTGCGGGCCACGGTCGGTAAATACGCCGATGGATTCGTTTTCGCCAGTTCACGCCTGATTTCCAATACTTCTTTATACGCCTTTTCCGATTCGGTCAATCGTTTGGTGTCTTTGTATAATTCCCCCAGGTTGTCGAGGATGGTGGCGATATCCGGTAAATACGCGGATGAGCTCGTTTCCGCCAGTTTGCGACAAATCCCCAGGGCTTCTTTGTACGCCTTTTCCGATTCCACCCATTGCAGCGTTTTTGAATAGATCAACCCCAGGCTGTTGAGGGTAAAGGCCACATTCGGTAAATACGCGGATGAATCCGTTTCCGCCAGTTTGCGATAAATCCCCAGGGCTTCCCCGTACGCCTTTTCCGATTCCACCCATTGCAGGTTTTTTGAATAGACCAACCCCAGTCTTTTGAGGATGGTAGCCACGTCCGGTAAATACAAAGATGGGTTGGTTTCTGCCAGTTTGCGATAAATCCTCAGGGCTTCCTCATACACCTTTTCCGATTCTACCCATCGCATGTCGGCTTTGTACAATTCCCCCAGGTTGTTCAGGGTGCCGGCCACGTATGGTAAAAACGCGGATGGATTCGTTTCCGCCAATTTGCGTCTGATTTCCAATGCGTCATCGAACGCCTTTTCCGATTCCACCAATCGAGGGGTATCACTGTCTCTGTACAATATCCCCAGGTTGTGCAGGATCATGGCGATATTCGGTAAATACGCGGATGGATTCGTTTCAGAAAGCTTGCGATAAATCCCCAGGGCTTCCCCGTACACCTTTTCCGATTTCTCAAATCTCATGGTATTCGAATATAGCAATCCCAGGTTGTTCAGGGTCATGGCCACATTCGGTAAATACGCGGAGGGGTTGGTTTCACAAAGTTTGCGAAAAATTACCAATGCTTCTCCCAACACCTTTTCCGATTCCACCAATCGCGTGGTATTCCGGTACAAAATCCCCAGGTTGCTGAGGGTGGTGGCCACATTCGGTAAATACGCGGAGGGGTTCGCTTCCGCCAGTTTGCGAAAAATTACCAATGCTTCGTCGTACACCTTTTCCGATTCCGCAAATCGCGTGATTTTTCGATACAATTCTCCCAGGTTGTTCAGGGTGCTGGCCACATCCGGTAAATACGCGGAGGGGTTCGCTTCCGCCAGTTTGCGAAAAATTACCAATGCTTCGTCGTACACCTTTTCCGATTCCGCAAATCGCGTGGTATTCCAGTACAAAACCCCCAGGTTGTTGAGGGTGTTGGCCACATTCGGTAAAAACGCGGAGGGGTTGGCTTCCGCCAGTTTGCGATAAATCACCAATGCTTCGCCGTATACCTTTTCCGAATCCACCAATCGCGTGGTATTCGCATATAGATTCCCCAGGTGATTGAGGGTGTTGGCCACATTCGGTAAATACGCGGAGGGGTTGGTTTCCGCCAGTTTGCGAAAAATTACCAATGCTTCTCCCAACACCTTTTCCGATTCCACCAATCGCGCGGTTTTTCGATACAAATCTCCCAGGTTGTTGAGGGTGTTGGCCACATTCGGTAAAAACGCGGAGGGGTTCGCTTCCGATAGTTTGCGATAAATCGCCAATGCTTCTTCGCCCACCTTTTCCGATTCCACAAATCGCGAAGTATCCGCATATAGATTCCCCAGGTTGTTGAGAGCCATGGCCACGTAAGGTGGATACTCGGATGGACTCGTTTCAGAAAGTTTGCGAAAAATCACCAATGCTTCTTCCATCGCCTTTTCCGATTCCGCCAATCGCGTGGTTTTTCGATACAAATCTCCCAGGTTGTTGAGGGTGACGGCCACATCCGGTAAAAACGCGGAGGGGTTGGTTTCCGCCAGTTTACGCCTGATTGTCAATGCTTCAATGTAAGCTTTTTCCGATTCCGCCAATCGCGTGGTTTTTCGATACAATTCCCCCAGGTTGCAGAGGGTGGTGGCCACGTACGGTAAATACGCGGATGGGTTGGTTTCAGAAAGCTTGCGAAAAATTTCCAACGCTTCCCCGTACGCCGCTTCCGCTTCCACCAGTCGCGTGGTACTTGCGTATAGCCCCCCCAAATTGTTGAGGAAGCCCGCTTTGGTCTCTTCATTCACTTTAAGCGACAACGCGGTGTTGCAAACATCCTCCTCTTTTGAAAAGTTTTTTTGATCCCATAGAAATGCTGAGAATTCAAGGTAATAATCCGGATTCTCCGGATCCGCCTTCAATGCCTTCTCATAATATAATTCCGCTTCTCTGAAATTAAATTTAGCCTTCGAAATTCGGGCGTTCAGGATAAAGCTCTGTGCCAAAAACTTTGCCTCTTTTGTGCGTAATTCAACGTCGTCCAATACTTCCCATGCCCCTTCCGGGCACATGACGATTTCCAGTAATTCATCCTGATTTTGACTTAAGATCACTCTTTCCAAATCTTTTTTATTAACAACTTCGAATCCCTTTTTTTGTACGATCAGCGAGACCATGTCGCCCGTTTTTTTGTCGGGGAAATCCAATTCGAATAAACCGGCGCTTGTGCTGACCTGGGGGTTGGCTCCCAGGGCGTTGATCCGAACATTATCCACAGGCTTTCCCCCACTGTTTTGAAGGACGATTTTTCCCCTTAATATTGCCCCATTTACCCAAACCGCCATAAATAACATCACGAATATGATCAATAGATTTCGTTTCATTTTAATTTTCTCCGTCCGGTTGATTATGTTTGTAACTGATAAAACATTTACTCATCGGTTAAACCTCCTGGTTTAAAGCCAATCGATGATCTAAAGCCGATAGTTCCACAGCGCTATTATACATCAATCCGATACCGTTAGCAATGAGAATGTATTGCCATGATTCACCGCCAAGAAAATAATTCTGGGGGGCGGTTCGCGAATCGCCCCCTTTCATTATCCCCCGATATCGAACACACGGGCAGACACGCAGGTCTGCCCCTACAAAAGAATAGAATCCATTGATGGTTCGGCAAAACATGAAAATGACAAAATCGACGCGTTTTTGTCATTTTTGTCATTTTGGCTATAAATAAAAAGTTTTTGGCCCCACCTTTTTTCAAAAAGGTGGGAAACAATAATACTTCCTTTAAGGCCGCTTTTCCCCGGGGGAAAGGTTTTTCAATATTTCTATTTGAGCGACAGATAGTCCGGTTATTTCTGAAATGGTTTGAACATCCATTCCTTTTAAGAGGCAATTAAATACGATTTTCATTTTGGCCACTTCTTCACCTTCTTTAATGCCTTCTTTTATTCCTATTTCGATACCTTCTTCTCTTAATTGTTGTAATACGGTTTTGCTCATGGTTTCTCCTTCCTCTAAAACCTGATCAACGACTTCCCGAATTTTTTCAGGTTTTACGTCTTTTATATTTGTACAAAGGTAAATTAACAGTAATTCGAAATATTTATTAAATTCAGCCTTATCCTGTAATTCCCGAAGCAATTGAAAGATATCTTTCAATCGTGACATGATTTCCGGCTGAAATATATATCGAAGCGCCAATAATACAATTCTTAATTCCAACTCACCCTTAATTTCTTCTTCGGGCATATGCGAAACATCCGATAATTCATAATCAAAAACCGGAATATATTTCTTCAGCTCTTCCGGAATTTCAAACATCGACAGGAAATTCGTATCAACGTTCCAGGGGTACTCCCCATGATATACCAGTAGCGGAATAATTGGCGGAAGCTTCTTGACCCTTTTATATTTGGATAAATGACTCTCCCAGATATGGGTCATGTTTTTAAGCAATTGGATACCCGGAAAATTCGGTTCCCAACTTTTATGCTCGAATAAAAAATAAAGATAAGCGGGGTTATCCTTGAACTGCACATGATAAAGTACATCCGAATAACAGCGGGATAATTTTTGATCCACAAAGGAATCTTTATCTATTTTCATGGTGGAAAAATCAAGGTATTTGCTGACTTCTTTCGGCAATCTTTCTCTGGCAAAACTTTCCGCAATGCGTTGATTATCAAACGCAAATTTGAAAAGTCCGTCATGGGATAAATATATTTTGAATTTTTGCTCTTCTTGATTCTCCGGTACAGGTTCTTCCCCTTCTTGTATTAAAGGCGCATTCACATGTTTTTGCTCATCAACCATGGAATTATTATAAATTCATGAAATTGATTTGTCAACAAAAGGAAATAGCTCGGTGCCAACAAATTTTCAAAACGATTGGGATTGCCGTGGAATTCGATAGAGGCGCATCCGTGGTTGGGCTCCCCATTCATTATTCTCCGATATCGAACACACGACGGACGGGATGACACGACGAACGACACGGGCTGGCGGGCAGACACGCAGGTCTGCCCCTACAAAAGAATTGAATCCAATGATGGTTCGGCAAAACATAAAAATGACAAAACCGACTCGTTTTTGTCATTTTTGTCATTTTGGCTATAAATAAAAAGTTTTTGGCCCCACCTTTTTTCAAAAAGGTGGGAAATAGAGCCCGCGAGGTCTTAATATTTTAGTTGCCGCAGTTATTCTCGATAAAAGAGGATTGGGTGAGAAAAGTAAGTATTCCCACGACGGACGGCGATTAATTTTCCCCTTTCAACCAGCTTACGGATACTGTCCTTCGAATACCCTATGATTTCAGCCAATTTTTCCGAAGTCATCATCTTTTCTCCGTTCTGTTCCATAATGCTGATGATTAACAGATCCATGCTTTCCCTTAAGCCCCTGAAGAAAATTTCCTCCAGGCTTTCGGTCGGCGTTTTTTCCAAAATAGATGACAACTTTTTATAGTCCGGCTCTCCTTTAAAAAACTCATTATAATACAAATCAGCTTCCTGAAGCGCATTGTAATAAGTATCCCGCGATGGGTCGTCCCCTTTTATCATCACGATGGAAAATCCACGGCTGACAAAAAAATAATTCGTCAGAATCCGTCCGGTTCTCCCGTTTCCATCCTCAAATGGATGAAGCGCTTCAAATAATGAATGCTGAAGCGCGGCAAAACGCAAAAAAGGCAAACGCTTAAAATTCTCTAACACCCATTCAATGTATAATTTGAGCCACCGGTCAAGGTCGAATTCCGGGGGTTGGATTTCAGCGCCCTTTATCATTACTTTTCCTTTTCGATATTTACCCGGGTCTTTTACTCTGTTTTCCATTACCCCTTTATTGATCTGCCGAATTAGTCCCTGGCTTAAAATCAACTCCTCATTTATATGATTCTCAAACCCCAATCCATAAAGAAAGCGTGCGGTTTTAAAATAGTTGAGTACATCATTTGAATTTCTGATCTCATAATTCCCGGCGAAGAGGATGGATTCCAGGTCTTCTTCTTTGACGAAAATTCCTTCCACCATGATTGAGTTTCGCGTTTCTTTTTTTAATAAATACAGCCACTCTTCATTTTTTACTTCCGGCGCAGGGAGTCCTCCCAGGGTTCGCAAAACTTGTTCTCGCCAGGCCAGAAAAGTGTCACGCATGGAATCCTCCTTTCTTAAAAACCATTATAACATAATGGTTTTTGGTTGTCACGTTTAGGCGATTTTTCTATAACGTGACAGTTTCCTAAATCTCCCGATATCGAGCACACGGGCAGAGACGCAGGTCTGCCCTACAAAAGAATAAAATCCATTGATGGTTCGGCAAAACATGAAAATGACAAAATCGACTCGTTTTTGTCATTTTTGTCATTTTGGCTATAAATAAAAAGTTTTTGGCCCCACCTTTTTTCAAAAAGGTGGGAAACAATAAAAATATATTTTATGGTCGCTTTTCCCGGGGGAAAAGGTTTTTCATAATTTCTATTTGAGCGACAGATAGTCCGGTTATTTCTGAAATGGTTTCAACATCCATTCCTTTTAAGAGGCAATTAAATACGATTTTCATTTTAGCCACTTCTTCACCTTCTTTAATGCCTTCCTTTACGCCTAATTCTTTGCCTTCTTTTATTCCTAATTCGAAACCTTCTTCTCTTAATTGTTGCAATACGGTTTTGCTCATGGTTTCTCCTTCCTTGATTTCCGGTACAGTTTCTTCCCCTTGTTGTATTAAATGCTCATCCACATGTTTCTGCTCATTATTCATGTAATTATTATAATTTCAGGAAATCGATTTGTCAACAAAAGGAAATACTCGGTGCGATAACTTACTATTTGGTTTTATAAAAGGTAACGCAACCCATTGATTGATAATATTGCCTGGATAAGGTTGTGCTTTTTTTCGGGAAATGAGCGTCTATCTGAGACGGAGATTAATTTTTTTTCTTCTAATATGACACCATAACCATTGAGTATAATTTCAAGTTCTCTCTTGTTTCGAGGGGAATTTAAATTAAAACCCGATAATTCCATTTCATTTAGCGTTTCTGCATCATCGGTTAAAATTATTCGATCCTCGGTTTCTTTTTTGGCATAAATTTGGATGTAATCATTGTGTCGGTTCAAAAAGGGGGTAGTAATTTCATACCATTCACCGATGGGATTTATGATGGTTCTCTCTTTGAGCCATTTTAAATAGTCATCGATTAAATTTTTCATTGCACATTACCGGTCTATTAATTGTTGGTAATTTAATTATATTACAATATTTGGAAAATGCCAACAAATTTTAAATGATTGGGATTACTGGGAAATTCGATAGGTGCACATCCATGGTTGCGCCCTCATTCATTATCCAATATCGAACACACGGGCAGACACGCGGGTCTGCCCCTACAAAAGAATAGAATCCATTGATGGTTCGGAAAAACATGAAAATGACAAAATCGACTCGTTTTTGTCATTTTTGTCATTTTGGCTATAAATAAAAAGTTTTTGGCCCCACCTTTTTTCAAAAAGGTGGGAAACATTCAATGGAAATCTTGACAAGGCAACTCGGTCGGTTTACAATAAAAAAGAATTGGTAATCGATTGTGGAGGTAGAATTGTGGGCCTGAAAATATCGATACCCGGTGAAAAGATAAAAGAATTTTGTCGGCGCTGGAAGGTTTCAGACCTGGCGTTATTCGGTTCTGTCCTTCGGGATGATTTTAGGCCGGATAGCGACATCGATATTTTGATTCGTTTTTTCCCGGGAACGCATTATGGTTTATTTGACCTGGTTCGAATGCAAAATGAATTGGAACAGGTTTTTGGCCGTAAGGTAGATCTGGTAGAGTGGGCGGCCATTATGCAGAGTCGTAATTATATCAGGCGTAAGGAGATACTGGGTTCTCTGGAGTCAATTTATGCGGCTTGATTCGTCATATTTGCTGGATATTCTCATTGCAGCGAGGGGAGCGCGCCAATTTTACTTCTTATTAAAGGGTTGCGTTTCCCAAAAACTCCATATAATCCAGCGTTCCTCTTTCCTATTCACAGGCTTTCAAAATTAAATATATATGAAGCAAATCCCTCGTCCAGGTTTTTGCTTGCTGAAACACATTTAACTGCAACAAGCAAGGATTTTCTTCGGTTTTGGCTTCTGATTCTTGAAAAAAATTTAAAAAAGTGCTATAGTTTCATTTCGATCAGCGTTCGCCGTCGTAAGGAGATTATTGAAAATGCGCTCCAGCAAATGGCCCGAAAATAATTGCAATATTTTGCCGCGTAAGTATAGCATGGAAGATTCTATATTGATGCTGCTTTTGGAAATTTCTGCGGCAAAATTGATCAGCCTGCGCTTGTCTGTATTTATCTTTTTGTTAAATTTACCTATTAAGAGGAATATAATATGAAACAGCTTGTTGAATTTCCCTCAAGTAACAATGACTCGATATTAATTGAAATAGAAGTTCCGGACGAAGGGGGGGCATTTGAAGTATCTCGCGGCGGGGCAATTGTAAGAGCAACTAAAAGTTTCGAATTCGCTATGGACGCTATAACTCCTATTGCAGATTGCTTAATAGGAAGACTCAAAAATTCAGAATGTAAACCAAAAGAAATTGAAGTAGAATTCGGGGTTAAAATTAATGTTGATGCAAAAATTATAATTACTTCTTCAAGCCTTGAAGCAAATTTTAAAGTAACCCTCAAGTGGAAACAGGAGTAGATAAATGGTATCTTCTCTTCACTCAATTATACGGATTCGAAATGAAAATGAGCAAATTGTAGGATCAGGGTTTCTAATAAGTGAAACCCAGTTGGTGACTTGTTCCCATGTGGTAAAGGAAGCCTTAAATATAAGCAAATCAAAACAACAGATTGAGGCACCCCAAGGTAATATTAAGCTGGATTTTCCTTTTCTTTCACCTCAAAAAATTTTAACTGCTAAAATTTTCAAGTGGTCCCCAACTCTACGCGATAGTAATAATGGAATGGATATTGCTATTTTAGAAATAAATGAATGCCCGCCTAGGGATTCCCGGCCCGTAAGTCTTTTTCTAGAAGAAGATGGAGAATTTAAAGAAAATGAATTTAAGGTTTATGGATTTCCAAATGGCTATGACGCAGGGTTATGGTCTACTGGCAAGGTGGTGGGCATGATATCAAATGGATTGATCCAGTTAGAAGACCCGAAAACAACAGGTAAGCCTATAGATTATGGGTATAGCGGGGGGCCTGTATATGATAAGAAAATTGAGAAGGTAATAGGAATTATTGCTTTAGCAGATAAAATTTCTGGAACAAAAATTTCCTTCATGATTCCTGCACAAAAAATTAGAGATTTAGATCCTTCATTTACTCCGATTGAATCCATTGATATCCCAGTTGTTATTGCAGCAATGACTAAAAAGGAAGCGACGTTTCTCTTTAAAAATATAAATGGAAATGGTAGTTTTTTAGAATTACACAAAATTTTATCTTACTTCGATGAAACTGATGTTAAAGAATGGATTTCAAATTATGGAGAGTCCAGGGATGATTGGAGGCCCCATATTTATTCCGAAAATAAACTATGTAATTTAATCTGGGAATTGGCGATAAATATAAACGAATGTTGCAGAAAAGGAAAGAGAAAGAAGCCAATTTACCCTAAATTTGTTTCAAATAATTTTTTCGATGACAAGGATAAAAATAAACAATATGAGATATGGAGGGAAATAATAGATTCAGGCGGTATAGTGATTACGGATGCGATCTCATTATTTCATCCAAATATTCAGAAAATGCTTTCCAGATCCGAAATTTCCTCTCACGAAACAGTTTCAGTGCTCGGTATTAACCCATTAAATAAAGCAATGATTGAAGCAAATAAAATAATAGAAGGTGGAATACGATCATACATGCAGCATTCATTCATAAAATACGAGACAAATTTTGAAAAATCATGTGAGTTTGGAGTGAATAATTTAAAAAATGTAGAACGTTGGCTATACGAACTTTTACAAAAAACAGCGAAAACAGCGGATGAATATCGGTCGAACCCAAATAATTGCGCCAAGTTTAGGAGGATGGTTGGAAAATCCCCTAATGGACTGTTGACTGCTATCAAGGGGGATTTTTTATGATTTTTACATTTTATTCATACAAAGGTGGTGTTGGACGGTCTATGGCATTGGCAAATACAGCAGAGCTTTTTTTTAGGTCAGGAAAGAAAGTCCTTATAGTGGATTGGGATCTTGAAGCGCCCGGACTTGAACGTTATTTTTTTAAAGGCTCCAATTGCAATTCAGTTATAGATACCCCTGGCTTAATGGATATTATATTGAGTTACAAAAAAAAAATAGCTGAAAAATTAGATTCGATTGAATCTCTGAAAATTAAACGATTCATAATTGATGTTCATCAAAATTCTCCTTTTCAGGGCAAATTATTTCTATTACATGCAGGTAAGCGTTTGGGAAATTCATTTGCAAAGTACGCCCGAGAAGTTTTAAATTTCGACTGGGGGGATTTTTACGAAAATTGGGAAGGTGAAATTTTCTTTGAATGGATGCGTGAACAATTTGAATCTATTGCAGAAATAATTTTAATTGATAGCAGGACTGGCGTCACTGAAATGACAGGCATTTGTACATACCAGATGGCGGGAACAGTTATTATGTTCTGTGCGCCTAATCAACAGAATATCGATGGGACTTATAATATGGCGATGAAGTTTTCTTCCCCGGAAATAGCAAAGCTCCGGCAGGACCGCCCATTAAATATATTAATAGTCCCTTCAAGAGTTGAAGATCGATCCGAAGTGGAACTTCTTAATGTATTTCGGACTCAATTTATAGAAAAATTTAATCCATTTTTCTTAAGAAAACCTATAAATGGACTCGATTCATACTGGGACTTAAAAATACCCTATATTTCTTATTATTCCTTTAATGAAACTTTAGCAGTTAATGAAGAAAGTCAATCTTATTCCGAGGATATCGCCGGAGCATTTATAAAACTTTCCGACATAATGGCTGAAATCACGGGATATTCGTTTGATTTTAATAGTTTAATTAAGATACGAAAATACGCGTTAAATGATATATATAGAAGCCCAAAGAATTCTGGAATGAGATCTCTTTTTTATTTAATGAAAGATGACGATTGGGATTCCCTTATTTATTCGATACGAAAGGGTAATTGCATTCTTATGCTTGGCCCTGATGCTTCAACAGAAATAATGGATGGGCAATATCGAAAAATTTCTGAAATCTTGGCAAACCACTTGGTTCAGGGAATAAATCTGGATAAGAGACCAGAAATTAATCCTAATGAACTTTTGCAGGTATCAAGATATTACAATATGGAACGAGGCAGAGCTGCACTCGAGATTAATGTCTGCAACTTCTATTCCAAAAGATCTGGCACCTCCTCTTCTTTTTATCATGATATTGCTGCCCTTCCTTTCTATTTAACCATCAATATTGCTCATGATAATATGTTTGTAGAAGCATTAAAAACTGTAAATAAAAATCCAATCGTCGGGTGGTACAATTACTGGGAAAGGTCAAAAGTGATTACCAATATGGGAACCATTAAGGAGCCATTGGTATTTTATCTTAATGGAAATTTAGCAGATCCTAAATCGTTAGTATTAACAGAGGAGGATATGACGGATTTCATGATTCACATGGCTGAGAATAGCCTACCGGATTTGGTGCGCAGTGAACTTCATAACACTAATAAATGTTTCTTATATCTTGGATTTGGGTTAAAATACTGGCACTCCCGTCTTTTAGTGCATGCTTTAGGTAACGAATATAAAAACAATTCCTCTTTTGCCATAGAAGATTTCAGATCCCAAGACTTGGCTCAATATAAGAATAATGTTCTTTTCTTCCGTGAAGGACCTTATAGAATTCGTTTCTTCGAAAACAGTTTTAAGGAATTTGCAACTGAACTTCGACAGCGCTATGAAAGGAGTTTTGCGGATACCTATTTGAAACCTCTTGAGCAAGAAAGACGTCCAAAAGTATTTATTAGTCATGTTTCCGAAGATAAAAATTTTGCAACTTCATTATATAGGCAATTAAAAGAAGGGGGACTTGATCCGTGGATGGATAAAGAAAATTTACGCGGTGGCGATAATTGGGATAACATTATTAAAAAGGTAATTAAAAGAGAAATTGATTATTTTCTTGTTTTGCAAAGTAAATCTATACAAAAAGAAGGCATCGGGTATTTTTTTAGAGAAATAAATGAAGCAAGGGACAGGCAGAAGGAATTTAGAGCGGGCTTTCGTTTTATTATTCCTTTAAAAATAGGCAACTGTAAAATTCTCGAAGACTTAGAAGATTTACAAACTTTCTCCATTGATACACCAGATAATATAACAGAATTGATTAGGCTCATTCATCGGGATTATGAGAAAAGGAAAGTATATAAATGATATGCCAAACATTATGAAAGAATGGGGGCGACAGTGTTGGCTTTTTTTACCCAGAATTTTAACCCTTAATTGTTAACCCATTAGTGAATTGAAAAAGATCGCAAGAAAATTATATTGCTTTCCAAAACAGCCTTATCGCCATTCATTTCTGATTGTTCTCTGCCACTCGGCCGGATTATCGATGTCTTTGAAAATATTTTTTTCCTGGATTTTTTTCAATACCCTTTTAATTTCGGACATCTTATCTTCACTCGAAAGTTTGGAACCGGGGCATTTTTGGTTCCCTTTCTTTTTTGCACTGCCTTTCCAATTAAAAAGTCAACGAAATCACTTACTTCGCTTTTCAGGTTTTCTGACAGAGCATCTATTTACTATAAAGCAACACATTTCCCATATTAAATATCTATCATAAAATGGATGAAATTTCAAGAATTGGATGGCATCAATTCGCATTTTATCCTAATATAAAACCACATCGAACACACTGGTAGAACACGCGGGTTCTACCCACAAAAAAATAAAATCCAGGATGATTCGGCAAAACATTAAAAATGACAAAATGAACCCAATTTTGTCATTTTTGTCATTTTACCTATAAATAAAAAGTTTTTGGCCCCACCTTTTTTCAAAAAGGTGGGAAAACTCATTGCAGTGAAAGAAGCGCGTCATTTGTGTCAGAGATGACACGCAGGAGTTTTTTCTTTTAATAAACTGCATCATGGGGACCAATATCCAAAAGAATAACTTCTTTTTCCTGAATAGCGATTGTAATTCGGTAAGTGTAATTTAAGCTTACACCATATTTATACTTCAAATTACCCTTGAGTTTATGTGTTTTTAATCCGACTTCAAAAGGATTTTCTTCCATTTTCGTTATAATATCTTTGAACTTATCAATTAATTCAGGATGCCTTTTGAAAAATTTTTGTGCGGTTTTTACAAATGTATCTGTCCTTTTTATTATATAATTCAAATCCCGATTTCCTTGAAAAGTTCTTCCGGTTTTACAATCGATACTCTCCCTTCCTTGACATCCAATTCAGATTGCTCCATCCTCTTTTTAAAAGAATGGCTTTTTGCCTTTTGCTTGACAAATTCACTGAAATCAACAATCTCCTGCAAAAATCGTTTTGGCATTTTATTCGTGTTTTCGATGAGTTTCAATTGAAGTTGGTTCATTGTTAATCTCCTATTAAAAAAATAATCTAAAATAAGTAAAATGTCAAGTTTAAAATCTTTTTTCTCTTTTTTCCTTAACGCCTATTTCTTTGCCCTCTTTTATCCCTATCTTTATGCCTTTGTGAGGGCAGACCCGCGGGTCTGCCCCCTGTATGGGTGTGTTGCTCACCACCTATTTGTTTTCCACAATCGGTGGTTTCTGGCCGGCCGGGATTACGCATTTATACGTGAAGCCCTTCGTCCTCTCTTTGAATTCGTCCTGGGCTTTTCGGATGAGGGTCGGGTCGGTCAACGCATCGATCGCTGTTCCGGCAAGAACTTTCGCTGCGACCTGCATGCCTTTGTATCCCAGTGGCGAGGCGGCGCAGGTAACCGTGCTCCAGTGATGCCCCGGAATATCCAGCGGCATGCAGGCGGTACAGAAGGTATGGGTCGGCACCAGCCAACTCACATCGGCGGAATCGGTGGATCCTCCGAGGTATTCTATGTCTGAAAACGGTTCAATTTTTTCGATCATCCCCTGCTCTTTTTTGCCTAATTTACGCTGCAATTGCCTGGCAAATTCCTGCTCTTCCGGAGTAAAAACGTGAACGTTCACCAACTCGAGGTTTTGACGCATCGCTGAGCAAATGACTTTATTCATTAAAAAATTATATATTCCGGCAATGATATGAGTTTCATGGGTCGTTTCCGTCATTAGTGACGCACCTTCCGCAATTTTTAATATGCGGGCATAGACCTCATCCACTTCGGTCCGATTTTTGCCGCGCACAAAGTACCACACCTTCGCCGTATCGGGTACGATGTTGGGGGCCCGCCCGCCATCCACGATCACGTCATGCATCAGAACGGAGACCGGTACATGTTCTCTCAAATAATTCACCCCAATATCCATGAGTTCGACGGCATCCAGGGCGCTTCGTCCGTTCCAGGGATCAGCGGCGGCGTGAGCGGTTTTACCATGGAAAATCACTTCAAAGTTATTTGACGCATAGGTGGTTCCCAGGGCTACTATATTAATTTGGCCAGGATGCCAATCCAGGCAAATATCCAAACCCGAAAAAACACCATCCCGGGCCATGTAGGTTTTGCCTTCCGCAGTTTCTTCGCTCGGGCAGCCGAAGAATTTAATCGTGCCCTTGAGATGATGCTGTTCCATGACGGTTTTAATGGCAATGGCCGCGCCGGCACTCCCAACGCCCAAGAGATTATGGAGGCATCCATGACCCGGGGCATTGGGGGTGACCGGTTCCTGATTCAACGCATACGCTTTCTGGGATAAGCCGGGAAGCGCATCGAATTCGCCTAAAATTCCGATGACCGGTTGTCCGGACCCGTAAGTGGCGACAAAAGCGGTGGGAAGTCCCCCGGCATTGGGTTCGATTTTGAATCCGTTTTGTTCGAGTAGGTCTGCCAAACATTTCGACGATTTATATTCTGCCAGGTGAATTTCTGCAAATTCAAAGATTTTTTTAGCCGCATCATTGAGCGTTTCGGATAGTTGATCGACTTTTTGGAAGGCTTCCTTTTTTAAATTCAAATTCTTTGATTTCTTTGCATATCCATTGAAATCAAATTGAAAAAAAACAAAAATGAATAAGATAATCCATATGACGGTGTACTTTTTTGTTGATGGTGACATCGAATTCCTCCTTTTTTATTTCAACTTTTTAGTATAATTTCAGGAAATTGATTTGTCAACAAAAGGAAATGGCTCGAAAGGAAAGGGCACGGTGGGTAACTTTTTACTTGGTCTATAAAGATTCATCGGGAATCCGGAAGTGAACCCACGCAATGGAACGGATGACCTGAAAAACCGGATACGGGAAATACGCTATATGCAAAGAAACTCGATGCGGGAAATTATCATTTCATATTTTTTTTAATTCTTCAGCGAATTTAAGATATTCCTGTGCAATTATCCCGGCGCGTCGATACAACAGTTTGGGATAAATGGAAATATTCCACTATGAACATTGGTCCAGTGCCTTCGAAAACCAAAAATTTTGACCTGGAAAACTTTTGATCGAGTATACACCTCTAAATGCATATTGTTCTTGTATAGGTCTTGAAATTTATCCAAAATTTTTGTATAATTTTGTGTCAAATTAATTTTTTCTTAACAGGCAACAATCAATTTTGGAGGTCACCAAATGGCTCCTAAAAACCCGTATACAATTAGAAGTACATTGCCGATTGAATCAGATATGTTTTTTGGAAGAGAAACGGAGATTAACCGAAGTGAAGCGATGCTTTCTTTGGATTCACCTCAGTGCTTATCGATTATTGGTGAACGCCGAATTGGAAAATCATCCCTGGCATTACGAATTTTTCATGACATAAAAGAATTAAAAAAAACGTTCGCATTTTTTTTGGATTGCGATGGGTTAGCTGGAAATTGTAATTCAAAAGATGAGTTCTTCTATTTATTAAATAAACGTTATTGGGACACATTAAAGGAAAATCTTAGAACAATAGATAATCTTGAAAAAGAACATACTCTCTTCGATGATTATAATTCTTTTAAAATTTTTCTAAAACAAATGCAGTCAAAAGAAATAAAATCTATTGTATTTCTGGATGAATTTGAGCATCTCCCCCAAAATGAATTTGCCAATGATTCATTTTTTTCAAACCTGAGGTCTTTAGCAAATAAACCAGACAATCGACTGGCGTTTGTCACCCTTTCAAGAACCAGTTTGAAAGATCTCACTCATCAATCCATTAAAACGTCAGGGTTCTGGAATATTTTTAAAACAGAGACGATCGGATTATTAGACGATAAGAGCATCAGTCGGCTGAGAAGGTATGGATTTAAAATGTACAATTACGCCTTAACCTGGTATGAGCTGGAAAAAATCAATTATTATGCAGGCAATTCTCCTTTTTTTAACCAGGTCGTATGCAGTTATCTTTGGGATTCAAAATTCTATAACTATTCACCGGATTGGGATAATTTGGAAATGGAGATCCTTCCCTACCTCGAAAAATTGTGGGATGACCGAACACTAGAGGAACAATATTTATTACTCATGTTAGGCCACCGCGATGTCAAAGAAGATTTTAGTCTAAAACGAATGAAAAACAGAGGCGTCATTAAAGAGGAAAACAAGCATTTTTTCCCTTTTTCCGAGTTTTTCTCAAAGTTCATTGAGTCAAAATCTGAAACCAAGTGATAAATACAGATACTATAATTTATGCAATAAAACGATCGCCTTATTTTTACCGCGATTTCTTTATTCAGCCATCCAAGATATATAATTTCATAACCGAATGTGAAAAGAATCGATTGATTCTTGTATTTACATGTTTTTTTTCCGGCCTAATTCTGGGTGGAATACTTGCTGTCCCTCACTATTATTTTTATAAAGACCTTTGGCAAAGTATATTATTTGCGATTGCCATCGGATTTTCACACCTTTGTGCTGCGGCTTTTACTGTATTTGGCATCCCCTCACTTTGCATCACCGGGGGAATTGTACTGTTAATGCTGTTAATGAATAAGGCCATATTTATTTTTGCTCTCTCAGGTGCAATTGCTGGGACAGCAGCATGCACGGTGGAATTCGGGGGGCCTTTTGCCAGCACTGGAATTATTTTCGGTTTGACAATAATTGGCGCTAATTTGTACAAACCAGATATGTATATGGTTGAAATTCTCTTACTATTATCCGAAATACATTGGATTATTCTATTTTGGTATGGAAAATATAAACCAAGGGTCAATGAGATAATTGCCTCCATAGCATTTTTTGCATCTTGGTTTGCAATGACATTGAGCGGAGGAATGACTATTCAGCATATTAATCCGTATGAAACCGTGATTTACCCGTTGGCTTTCTTTCTTGGTTATTCAATGTACACTTCTTTAAATTTCATCGAAAAGAGCATAAAATTTAAAGCAGATTTTTTTGATAATAAATTACAAGGCAACGAAAACTCTATCCAAAAGAGTTTTGAAAAAAACCAAAAGACGAGCTTACTGTGGGGACCGATCATAAGTATTTTACTCTTTGTGCCGTATTACTTTACCTGGGAGAGTGATCTTCACACTAAACTCATTATCCCCATAATGGGTTTTACCGTTATGCCTATTTTCATTCTTAATATCCCCAATTATTTATTATGTTTAATTTCCTGGTATTTTCAAAAAAAGAAGTTGCTGAATAAATACGGCAATTCCGAAAAATTATCTCAATGCTATGAACAATCCGTTTTATTTAATCATGAACAGCTATACTTTCAATTACCCGGTCTGGCAAAAATAATGATCTTTTTTGCCAAAAGAACTGATATTGGAATTCAGGAAGCCGTAAAACGGATCGATTATCTCTATTGGTTTACGTTTCAACGAAAACAAGTTCGCAAAGCGATTTTCAGACTAGCTCAAGAAGTTGAAACCTCTCATCAATATATCCATTTCCTCTTAGAGAGCAATAACCGCAATCTGATCGAAACGTTGGTGAAAAAAAATCGGATGGCTGAACTCTATCTTTCGCTGTTTGAACCGAGTACTGAAAAAGTTGAAAATACCGATGCGTTTCTTATTTTACCGGATTCAAAAAGCCCCTATGTTACATTTCATTCCAAGACATTAAAAACAAAAGATCCTAAGCCTCAATCCCTGGTAGAACGAATCAAATGGGTATGCAGCGAAATGTCCAAAATAGATTGCCGATTTACCTCGGAAATGGTTGAAACCTTGGAAAAAGTTCAAAAATTACTAAATGCCGAAAATATCTGGGATATTACGGACGCGATCACCGCTTTCGAAGGGGTAAATAATTTTCCCTCTGAAATTACTTATTTTGCAATTCTCGGCGAGATAGTCCCCCAATTAAAAAGAGTTAAAGAGGCACTTCCAACGATTCAATCCATCGAGCGCTTCGAAACCCGACGGACATTTTTGAGTGAACAGATTGAAGTTTTTGAAACCCTCTCAAAAACAATAACAGAGAAATTGTATGAACCTTTTAAGAGTATCTGGAAAATTACCCTCCGACACTGTTCCAAACTTGTCGCCATGGAAATTCAATTGTTGCAAGGTTCAGCCAGCCTTTCTATCCGATTAAAAAATAATAACATCCTGGTATCGATGCATGAGTGTAAACTTTATTTTGAGATTCAAAATACGGGTCAGGAGCTGGCAACCAATATATGCATGGCGATCCGATCATCGGACCCCATTCTTGTTTTCACCCGAAAACCCGAAGAAGAAATAAACGTTATCGAATCGGGTTCAGTCAGAGAAATTTGTTTCTCCATTTCTACTGCAAAACCGGGGAAATCGGTCGTATTTGGGACACTTACCTTTTCAGACAGCGCCAGGAAAGCCAAGACAGTGAACTTCTCTTTTCCGGTTACTCTCCTAGAAAAAAGAAGTAAATTCAAGGAAATAAAAAACCCCTATATTGTCGGGCAACCTCTTCGGGGCGATAATTCCTTATTTTATGGTAGGGAAGACGCGTATAAATTCATCGATCAGAGTATCATGGCTTCTGGGACACACCATACGATTGTTTGTCACGGCTTGCGCAGAAGCGGCAAAACGTCTTTGCTCTATCGGATCGAGACTCAGGGTTTTTCTAACAAACGGTTGATCCCGATTAACGTCGACATGCAAGGCATCCAGGATGAAGCTGATTTCTATTATACGCTTTCGAGCGCCATTAAAGAAAAGTTTGATTTCAATTTGATTTCCGAAGCGAAAAGCTTCAGTGAGTTTAAACGAATGTTCAAAGAGATTAAAACCCAGTTGGATGAAAGAATTATTGTATTAATGATAGATGAATTTGAAGAATTGCAAATGCATGTGGAAGAGAAAAGAGCTTCCAAAACTATTTTTAGTAATATCAGGCATTTGATGCAACATGAGCAAAGCCTCATTTTTTTATTTTGCGGGACTCATAAATTGGAAGAGATGAGCGATGATTATTGGTCGATATTTTTTAATACTGCCCTTTACGTAAGAATCAATCAACTTAAAACCAGGGATGCCATCCGGTTGATCAAAGAACCGGTAAAAGACCTTTTGATTTATGATGATCTGGCAATTGAGCAAATTCTTAAAATGACAGGTGGGCAACCTTATTTAATTCAATTGGTTTGCCGTACGTTGGTAAATGACTTAAATGAAAAAAAGAAAAAAAATGATGCACTTATCAATGACGTCGATGATGCGGTACAACGTATCATTTTAGAAGGTGATGATCACCTTTCTCAGCACATCTGGCAGCAATCGAATTCCCTGGAACGCTTGGTTTTAAGCGCGGCAGCATCGGAGATGACGCGAAGGCAATTGGATAATATCGGCACTGAATTGGTTTATGACAAGGTTCAGGCTTTGATGAGCAAATATTCGCGAAGACAGGTGATGGAAGCATTGGATACACTTGTCGCAAAAGATATTCTAACAGAAAACCTGATGCTTTACCGGTTTCCGTTCAATTTGTTCAGGCAATGGATTGTGGCTCATTATCCACCCGGAAAGATCAGGGAAGAGATCAATAACTATGAAAATAAATTAAATGAGGTTTCCTATGATTAGAAAAATTGTGATACTTGTTTTCGGTATTATTATGATCTTATCTTTCAGGATCAGTGCATTTCCTTCAATTGAGAAGGAGAGGCTTCTTTTTGAGGATATTCCCATTATCTATACATCATCCCGAAAACCTCAACCAATTACTGAAGCGGCCTCCACCATAGATATCATTACTTCCGAAGATATTCGCCATTCGGGAGCAACAAATATCCCCGATCTATTACGCAGGGTCCCAGGTGTGGATGTGATCACAATAGATGCAAAAAACCAACAAGTGAGTATTCGCGGCCTCAATTTCTGTACAACTCATTATTTGTTGGTATTAATCGACGATCGAACGGTTTACACCGATTTTCATGGAAATGTCTTTTGGGATTCATTTCCAGTTGGCCTGGACGAAATTGATAGGATAGAAGTAGTTAAAAGCCCATCTTCCTCAATATACGGGGCCAATGCTTTTTGTGGCGTTATCAATATAATTACCAAGAAACCAGAAGATATCGATGGGACAAAATTTAATATAACGGGTGGCACTAGCAATACAATAATCAGTTCATTTCTTGCAGGGCGAAGAAAGGAAAATTTCAGTTACAAAATCTCGGGTGAATGGAATCATACAAATGAAGGAGTAAAAAGTAACCGTATTGCCAGTTACACCGCGAGATTAAATGCAAATTTCGAATATAGGTTTAACGAAAAAAATAAATTGACTCTATCCGGAGGTGGAAATCTTTCTCCAGATAAAAATCTGTTAGCCGGTCCTTTTATGGGAGTTGCAAAAGAAAAATTCGAAAACGTCTATTTCAGACTTGATTATAAAATATCCAACCTTAACTTTCGGACATTTATAAAAAAAGAGGATCTCAACCTATTTTGGCCTAAATGTTTTATAGATATGAACACAAAGAATCCTTTTCAAATAAACGGTAAATTTACTACTGCTGATTTCGAATTATTACACTCTTTCTTTTTTAATATAATTAAACCCCAGTCTTTTATTTGGGGAATAAGTTTTCGAATTAATTATGCAAAGAAGAACCAAGTTATCCCAGAGAATAAAAGTCAGAGCCTTTTTTCCTTATTCCTTGAAGATGAAATCGAGATAACGGATAAACTCCGGATTACAATGGGTGGAAGATATGACAATTATCAGCTTATAGAGAGTAAAATTTCACCCAGGTTTAACGTTTTCTATTCTCTTTCGCCAAAAGATAAATTAAGAATATCATTTGCAAAAGCGTTCCGAAGCCCTTCATTTGTTGAATCATTTGTTCGACTAAATGCTCGTATTGATCTCCTCGCGCAGATATTTTATAATTTTAAGGGAGATAAAGAAAATCTTAAGGCAGAAAGTGTCGAAGCTTATGAATTCGGTTACATGTCAATGATATCTGAATTTTTGACTTTCAAATTAAATTTATTTTACAATAAATATTCGAACTTAATGGCGGCAACTTTGCCAGATCCCTTAACTGGAAATTCTTTCGTCAAAAGCGGTATAAAAGCAAGTGGAATTGGGGGAGAAATTAGCCTTGATTTTTCCACCACCAAAGGGATATCAGGGTTTGTCAATTATGCCTTTCAACATAATCACCATTCCAAGACAATTAAAGAAAAAATCGTCGAATCTGGTATGGTAACCAACGAATATCCCCAAAATAAAATAAATGCAGGTTTAAATATCACTTTTAAAAATAACCTTTTCATTAATCTTATGGCTAACTGGGTAGACAAATTAAACGGAATAAAAATAGGTAAGGAGAATGAGGCTAATTCTGTAAAATCATATTTTATCCTTAATACGAATATAGGCTACTCTTTGATGAAAAGTAAACTCCAACTCAATCTCTCGATTCAGAACCTTTTTAATAACATTCATTACGAATATTTTAAAAATTTAGATACCATGCCGTTGCCTGATCACAGTTATCCGATTGGCCGGTATATCACTTTTGGCTTGAAATACAATTTTTAAAAATTAGAAGGATGACTAGAAAAAATTTTCCAATCAGCCACTTTGAGAAATGAGGAAACAAAGACACTTAATAGCCTGGATCGCACAGCGAAGCATAATATGGATGGCTATTTTTTTATTCCTTGTTTTCAACGTCCTTCTTCCCGCAAGTACAAGTAACGCTTCCCCGATGATTGCAATCGTAAAAAGCATGGATAATCCCCAATACAGTGATTCAATAAAGGGTTTTCTGGAAGTAATAAATAAGGAAATCCCCTCGAACCGAGTAAAAATTTATGATTTAAACGAAAAAAATATTATAGAAAATATAAATTCCAAAAAACCATCCTTAATCCTGACTATAGGAACCACCGCCACCCTCTTAATTACTGATAAAATTAAAAGTACCCCGATTGTTTTTTCAATGATTATGGCCCCGCAGGAAAGCGGGATAACGGATAAAAAAATTGCTGGTGCTTCACTTGATATTCCAATAAAAATGCAATTGGAAAAGTTAAAAGATTCGTTACCGGGATTAAACCGAATTGGCGTCATGTATAATCCTGCTGAAAATGAAAATATTATTAAGGAGGCACGTCAAAAAGCAAAAGATCTCGGATTAATTTTAAAGTCTTGCCCTGTAAAATCTGTGGAAGAAGTTCTTGGAATAAAGGAATTCAATTTTGATGTCTTATGGATAATCCCGGATTCAGTGGTATGTCAGCCCGGAATTATAAAAGAATTGCTTCTTAAAAGTTTGAATCAAAAGGTTCCGGTAATCGGATTAACCCAGTCATACGTGAAGGCAGGAGCACTGATGGCAATGCAATGTGATTATAAGGATAATGGAAGGCAAGCCGGAGAAATATCTGTAAGAATACTTAAGGGAAGCAACTATTCCGATTTAAACATATGTGTCCCCAGGAGGACAAAATTATATTTGAATGTGGCTATAGCAGATCGATTGAAAATAAAAATCCCAGCCAGTTTGATTAGCCAGGCAGAAGAGGTTTTTGGAAAATGAAATTGACAGTTAAGACTAAGATGTATACTATTATCGCTGTTTTTATCTTTATTTCTTCTATTATCATTGCCAAAATATACCTACAAAATCAAAAGGATGCCATTTCTGAAGAATTCCAGACCATTACAGTTGACCTTTCCAAAAGTGATGACCTAAAATTGGCTATTTTGTCAAACCATAAAAATGAATTGGTTCGGATAGCGAAAAAAAAAGCAAAAGAAGAGGGAATTGTATCTATAAAGTTTAAAAATAAAAAGGGAATTTGCCTGTACGAAGAAAAAAACGGAAAAAACACAAAAGTCAAAGAAATAATGCTTATTCAAAAACCTATAAATATGGCTGTAAATACAAAAAATGATTTAAAAGAAAATATGTTGTTCGAAAATATAGATGAACCCAATATGGAGAAAATTGGGTATGTGGAAATAGCTGTAGATTTATCTTCATTATCAGAACTAAAAGAGAAAAAAGGGGAAATTTTATTTTATCTTTCGATTGTTATTTTTCTTTCTATTTTGAGCGGACTAATAGGAATTAAAGATGTAGCCAAGCAACCGATCAGGCAACTTATGTCCGGGGTGGGAAGAAAAAGAAAGCCTTAGGCCGCCGCTGGATCTGTTACCTCAAGAAATTTGCCCCGTTGCCAGGTTAATCGTCATGGTATAACTCTGTCCCTGATAAGAATACGTGACCTGGATACTATTGTTGCCATTGAAAACCATATTAAATGAACAACCTTGAACAACCACTACCATTTGGCCGCCATCCGGTATCCCATCTTGATATTTGTTAATGGCCACATTATTAACCGTAAATGTTCCCGACGTTCCTTGATAGTTAACCGCGCCACTTCCATTAATTAATATGGCATTATATCCGTTGCCCATTTGGGTAAGGGTTAAATTATAAGAGAAGTCGACATTAGTCCCTGAACCCTCACCGGTAGCTTTAATATTAGTGATTATGTTTGGGTCATAGTATTTGTAAAAATTTCCTGAGGCATCATTAAGTTGAATCCTGGCCGCAATAATCTGATTATTACTCAATTGAAGATTGAGGGACCACCAACCGGTATTGCCATCATAAGATGGTATTAGGTCCATTGGAAAACTTTGAGGGCTCTGAAAGGAAAAAAGAGTTAATTTCGTTGCCACCTCGATCATTGTGGTAATTGAATACCCTGCTATCTGCTGATATTTTTCCCGATTGGCGTTATCCGCCTGATCAGCATCTTTATTTTTCGCACAACCACTATTAAAAGCAAAAGATACCAAAAGCAATAATAATAAATAAAATGAAACTGATTTTTTACGCATAAGAAAACCTCCGTTAATTGGAAATATGGGAAAATAATTTATACTATATTCCTAAAATAAATACAAGGTTTTATTTCAAAATTTTGGATGATTTTATGACTTTCAAAAAAGAAAAAACTGCCGGCCTGGGCCTGGGGGGAACGGGGCGGGGGTTGTCTTTTTTATTTTTTTACCCGGAATTTACAACCCTATATTATTAACCCAAACATCATTATCGCCATTCATTTCTGATCATTCTCTGCTCCTCGGCCGGATTATAGATGTCTTTGAAAATTTTTCAAAAAGGTGGGAAATTGCCTTTCCGCGATCAGGTTACAAAAATATTTATTTTGAGTTTTTGGGGAATAATCATATCATCATGCATTTCGATTTGATGCCTTGAAGTAGATCACGGATAAGGCATTTCGTCATTCGCTTTTTATTCCTGCAATATGCTATACTCCCTTTGGCATTTATTTTAAAGGACTTTTAATATTATGGGAGGTCATCATGAGTTGTGGATGCATGGAATCCAATCCCAACCCTATTGGTCGCCGTCGATTCCTGGGAAAACTTCTTCCGGGAACGGCATTGGTGATTGCGGGGTTAACCTCAAAACCTTTTTCGCTTAACGCCGAATCACCAAAAACAGGTACGCCCCAGGAAGAGGAAGTCTCACCGGTAGAAGATTTAATGCGAGAACATGGCGTGCTGAGGCGTATCCTTCTTATTTATAACGAGGCATTGCGCAAAATTCAAGCCAATGAAGAACTGCCACCCCAAGAACTACTACACGCCGCAGAAATCATTCGATCGTTCATCGAAGATTATCACGAAAAATTGGAGGAAGACTTCGTCTTTCCACGCTTTCGCAAAGCCAAACGATTGGTCGACCTGGTAGACATCCTGTTCAATCAACATCAGGCTGCCCGCCGCTTAACGGATACAACCTTGCGCCTGGCTAAGGTTCAACCCTTAAAAGACCCGAAAGATCGACAAGACTTATCAAGATCGCTGGAACTATTTATCCGAATGTACAATCCCCACGCTGCGCGGGAAGATACGGTTTTGTTTCCGACGTTTCACAAAATGGTCAACCCCAACGAATACGATGAACTCGGTGATGCATTCGAGAATAAAGAACATCAGCTCTTTGGAAAAAGCGGTTTCGAAACGATCGTGGAACGCGTATCAACAATCGAGAAACGCTTCGGCATTTATGACCTTCAAAAATTCACACCAACGGAGTAAGTGTCATGCCTTCGGCGTAAGCATCTGCCTTCGGCGACCAAAAACCCTTTCGAGAAAGGGTTTCTGGACTTCCCAAAGCTTTTAGTTTTTAAAAGATTTTAGTTTTAAAAATAATAGTGTAAAATTCTTTTAAAATTAAATTGATAAAAATTAAAGCGATAAAAACAAAAGCTTTTTTGGGGGTGAAGGGGGCGATTTTCTCGAAAAAAGCCCCCTTCCCTACTCGGTGCTAATCGTGGTTGGTTCTTCCTTTCCTTCCAACGCGGATTTCATGGTATGCCAAACCAACGTGGCGCATTTGATACGCGTCGGAAAAGCTTTCACGCCCTGAAGCGCCGCAATTTTACATAATCGCCCGGGTAATTCTTCCGGCGCGGTCTCATGCGTCAACATGTGATGAAAATCGTCAAAAATACGTTCGGCTTCTTCGGGGGTTTTACCCTTAAGACAAGACGTCATTAATGACGCGGATGCCTTGGAAATGGCACACCCACTCCCACTGAAACTGATATCGGCAATTTTCCCCTCTTCCAATCTCACGTACACGGTATACCGATCCCCGCACATGGGATTATACCCTTCGGCATGATGGGTGGCGCCCTCCATGGTTCTGAAATTCCGGGGATTTTTATTATGATCGAGAATCATTTCCTGGTATAACTGCTTCAAGTCAGGCATTATCCGAAAACCTCCTTCACTTTTTCCAGAGCATCGATCAACCGGTCCACATCGTCCCGGGTATTGTATAACCCAAAAGAAGCCCGAGCAGTCGCCGGAATATGAAAGAAATCCATCACGGGCTGACAACAGTGATGCCCGGTTCGAATGGCAACGCCTTCCTGATCCAGAATGGTCCCAATATCATGGGGATGGATATGGTGATAAAGAAATGAAATGACTGCGGCTTTGGATGCGGCATTTCCGTATATGGTTAATCCGTCGATTTGTTTTAACCGGGTTTCGGCGTATTTCAATAACCCGGCTTCATGGTCAGCGATTTTTTCCAAACCGATATGCGACAGGTAATCGATGGCTGCCCCCAGACCGACAGCGCCGGCAATGTTGGGTGTACCGGCTTCAAACTTATAAGGTAGATCGTTGTACGTGGTTTTTTCAAATGTAACCGAGCGAATCATATCGCCGCCTCCCTGATACGGCGGCATTTTTTCCAGAAAAGTGGATTTGGCGTATAGAACGCCAATACCGGTGGGGCCGTACATTTTATGACCGGAGAACGCAAAGAAATCGCAATCCAGGTTTTGAACATCGATGGGCATATGCGGGGCGGTTTGGGCACCATCGATCAACACCGGAACCCCGTTTGCATGCGCGATACGAATGATCTCGGAAATGGGGTTGATGGTTCCCAATGAATTGGAAAGATGAGTCACGGCAACGAGCCGGGTATTTCGGTTAAATAATGTCTCAAACGCATCCATTTCCAATTCGCCGGCGTGGTTCATGGGAATGATCCGTAACCGTGCACCGGTTTGCATGCACAGGAGCTGCCAGGGAACAATATTGGAATGATGTTCCATGGCAGAGATCATAATCTCATCATCCTGCTTCACGAACCGCTGTCCGAAACTGTGCGCCACAAGATTAATGCCTTCGGTGGTTCCACGGACAAAGATGATTTCGTTGGCATGCGGGGCATGAATAAACGCGCGTACTTTTTCCCGCGCGAGTTCGTAGGCTTCGGTTGCCCGTTGGCTCAACACATAAACGCCGCGATGAACATTGGCATTTTCGGTTTCATAAAACGTCCGCATCCGGTCGATCACGACTCGGGGTTTCTGCGTGGTTGCGGCATTGTCCAGATAAACCAGGGGTTTTCCATTGATCTGTTGCTGAAGAATCGGAAAATCCGATTTCAAGGAAACAGGATCCAGGTCCTGAAAAAAAACTTTACGTTTGATTTCATTTGAATCACTCATATGATCACTCTCCTCCGGGCTGCCGAATCTCGGATGATAAAAAATGTTCAAAAAAGTGTTCCACTTCTTTTTGTAAGGGTTCCAGCGTGAATGCGCCGGTGATTTCCCGTGAGAAAGCCTGGATCAGCATTTTCCTGGCTTCGTCGTGGCCGATTCCCCGGGAGCGGAGGTAATAGATGGAATCGTCATCCAGTTGACCGACAGCAGCGCCGTGGGTGCATTTGACATCATCGGCATAGATTTCCAATTGGGGTCGGGCATCCATTCGCGCATCATTGGAGAGAAGCAGGGCGCGCACGGTTTGATTCGAATCGGTTTGCTGAGCCCCGGAATGAACGTAAATTCTCCCGTTAAATACGCCGCGTGCCCGATCGTTAAGTATGCAATGGTACAATTCCCGGCTGGTACAGCCGGGAGCCCCGTGATCAATCAGGGTATGATGATCCGCGTGGCGATTCCCATTCAGCACGAAAAGACCGTTAAGCGTGCATGAGGCGCCCGTACCTCTTAAATACGAATGAATATTGTTTCGGGTAAGCTGTCCCCCGAGGGTGACATTATGAGAGATAAACCGGCTGCCGGCTTCCTGTTTGACATCAACAGAAGCAATATGAAACGCCCGGGCACTCTCCCGCTGGAGTTTGTAATGAACCGCTTCGGCGCCTTCCATCAACAGGATTTCGGTAACAGGGACATTTAAATACAAGTCGTCGGTTTCATCCGGATAATTCCGATAATCTCCAATATAATCTTCAATCAGGGTGACGGATGCATCTTTTTCAACGATGACCAGATTTCGGGGAAAAAGGGCCCATTTGGCTTGATCGGTTTTTTTCTTTCGATTGGGGGAATGAACATAGGTCAGGTGAATAGGAGTATCGGTGCGGATACCTTCGGGGATATGGATAAAGGCACCATCGTCGAAGAATGCATCATTCAGCGCAACAAAAAAATTTTCTTCGGGCCGGGCATAATGCCCGAGATAATTTGAAACCCCAGGGTTATGGCGCATTGCTTCACTTAAACGTTCCAGGTTGGGATGACGCTCCCCAATGCCGATCGAATCGATCGGTACAAATTCATATTTGGAAAGTTCGGAAACATCGGTGTGTCTCCATTCTTCCATGCGAGAGGTTGGCAGGCCCATTTTTTCGTATAACTCTCTCCCGTTTTTTCGCAGATCGGCAATAAAAGGCGGGATGTTCCGGGGTTTGGTCTTGGGTTCAGTAATTTTCATTTTTTAATATCTTGCGGTTCTCTTAACCAATCGTACCCTTTTTCTTCCAGTTCGAAGGCAAGGTTGGACCCACCGGATTTAATGATGCGTCCATCGGAAAGCACGTGGACAAAATCCGGGCGGACATAATTTAATAAACGCTGGTAATGGGTAATCAACACAATGGCTTTATCCGGAGCCCGAAACCGGTTGACGCCATCCGACACAATTCGAAGGGCATCGATATCCAGGCCGGAATCGGTTTCATCCAGTACGGCCAGTTCCGGGTTCAACAGACTCATTTGTAAAATTTCGTTTCGTTTCTTTTCACCGCCGGAAAACCCTTCATTCACCGAACGGTCGAGCATCCCCGAATTCATTCCGAGAAGGTTCATCTGATTCCCGATGAGCGTGGAAAAATCAAAGGCATCGATTTCTTCCAGCCCCTTGTAACGCCGGATAGCGTTTAATGCCGAACGCAAGAAATACCCGTTATTCACGCCGGGAATTTCAACCGGGTATTGAAATGCAACAAAGATCCCTTCCCGGGCTCGAATTTCCGGCGGCCATTCCAACAGATTTTTCCCTTTATACAGGATCCTACCGCTGGTAATCGTGTGTCCTTCTCTTCCGGCAATCACTTGCGCCAGGGTGCTTTTCCCCGAACCATTGGGGCCCATGATGGCATGCACTTCCCCGGCATTTACGGTTAAATTAATCCCTTTAAGGATTGCTCGATCGTCGATTTGCGTATATAAATTTTGAATGTCCAATATACTCATGATTCACTCTTTTTTAATCGAACGTCATCCGACACTTCCTTCCAGTTTAATTTCCATCAATCGCTGGGCTTCAACGGCAAACTCCATGGGGAGTTCATTGAAGACCTGTTTGCAAAAACCATTTACAATCATGTTGACTGCATCTTCGGCGGAAAGCCCCCGCTGCTTCAAATAGAACAACTGATCCTCGCCGATTCGAGAGGTGGTGGCTTCATGTTCCACCCGGGCAGTGTTGTTTTCCACTTCCAGGTCGGGAAACGTATGGGCGCCGCACTTATTGCCGATCAACAGCGAGTCGCACTGCGAATGATTTCGAGAGTTCACGGCATTTTTGGTGATGCGAACCAACCCCCGGTAGGAATTGTTTCCGTGACCGGACGAGATTCCCTTGGATACGATCGTACTTCGGGTATTTTTCCCGATGTGGATCATTTTGGTTCCGGTATCTGCCTGCTGATAGTTTCCGGTTAAAGCCACCGAATAAAATTCGCCCACCGAATGGTCCCCCCGGAGAATACAACTCGGGTATTTCCAGGTAATCGAGGAACCGGTTTCCACCTGGGTCCAGGAGATCCGGGAATTTTTTCCCTTGCACAATCCGCGTTTGGTGACAAAGTTATAGATCCCGCCGACACCTTCTTTGTCGCCGGGGTACCAGTTCTGAATCGTGGAATACTTGATGGCAGCCTCATCCATGGCCACCAATTCCACGACTGCGGCGTGGAGCTGATTAGTATCGCGCATGGGCGCCGTGCATCCTTCCAGGTAACTCACGGTACTCCCCTCTTCGGCAATAATCAAGGTGCGTTCGAATTGACCGAGATTAACGGTATTAATGCGAAAATAACTGGATAAATCCATCGGACATTTCACCCCACGCGGAATGTAACAGAACGTCCCATCACTAAAAACCGCGGAGTTTAATGCAGCAAAGAAGTTATCCGTGTAGGGAACCACGGATCCCAGATACGCTTTCACCAAATCGGGGTACAGTTGAACGGCTTCGTTGAGGGAACAAAAGATAATCCCCAGTTTGGCGAGTTTCTTCCGAAAGGTGGTGGCGACCGACACACTATCAAACACCGCGTCCACGGCCACGCCGGCCAGGCGTTTTTGTTCCAATAGCGGAATCCCCAATCGATCAAAGGTTCGAAGCAATTCTTCATCCACTTCGTTTAACCCCTTTAATTTCTCTCGGGTTTTGGGGGCCGCATAATAGACGATGTCCTGGAAATCCACGGGCGCGATTTTCAGGTTGGCCCATCCGGGAAAGGTCATGGTCTGCCAATGGCGATAAGCGTTTAATCGCCATTCCAATAAGAAATCGGGTTCTTCTTTTTTCTTCGAAATTAATCGAATCATATCTTCGTTTAATCCTCGCGACACGACATCCATAGCGATTTTGGTTTCAAAACCGTATTTGTACTCGCGGTTAACGAGTTGTTCAATGTTTTCTTTTTCCATTTTCTCCACTTTTCTTACGTGACTCTTATAAGTTTTTTTACTTTTTTGTTCATGCACTTAAAAATAGTATGCACTATTTTTAACTTTTTGGCAATAGGATATTTAAATTTTTTTACTTTAAAAAAATGGGTTTAGACGTATCCGTTCGAGGGTTTAAAAGGGGAAAAGAGGAGGGAGGGATGAAACGTTGAAGGGTTTAAAAGACTTTAAAAAACTTCGACTTCGGCAATAAGGGGGGAAAGATTAACGGTTTTATGATCTTTGGTGGCGGCACTGACGCCGGATAAATTAATCGTATAATTACCTTTTTCTTGAAATTTGACGCGGATTTGAGCAACCACACTAAGGCTTGCGCGGTCATCCGGAAAGGTGTATCCCAGATCAAACCCGGAGCCTGAAAAGTTTTTCATGACCTGAACGTTTCGACCGCCGAAGAAATCGGCTTTCACTTCATCGACCACGGCTTTGGGGCCGGAAACCGAACCGCTGAAAGCCAGGGAGGCGAGAGGCGTGGCCGTATCGACGCGAATGGTAAAATAGGTATCCGTATTTGCCGGAACCCTCCGTTTGGAGGGCATCACGGCAATGGAATCACCGGAAGGGCGATTTTGCTCTTCCTGGGGGGGTTGAATTTGAGGCGTACGACTCTGAATTTCCGAGCGGGTTTGGACGGGTTCCCCGCCGCCGCCCGCAGCCGGAGCCTGCGAACCGCTCCAGATGGTTTCTTCGTCTTCACTTCGGACCTCGACCCGACGAATCACCTGAGGGGTAATCGAGAATATCAGATCGGTTTGTTTCACGGTATTGTTCGTCGAACCGAACAAGGAACCGATGATCGGGATTCGAGCAAGAGCGGGAATGCCTTTTAAGCCGCCGCGAAGTTCATCGCGAATAAATCCGCCGATAATATTGGTTTCACCCTCTTTTAATCGGATCACGCTTTGATATTCCCGTTTTCCGAAGAGGGGGAATCCGTTTTCATAACCGGAAATCGAATTAATACTCAATTTTATTTTAAGAGAAACTTCATTTTCTTTGTGGACATAAGGCGTGACCGTCACTTCCACACCGACGTTTTTATACTGGTACGTGGTGACAGGCACATTGGCCACACCGCCGGCCGCTCCTGCCTGAAATTGGGTTTGGGGAACAGGGACTTCGTCACCCACCATGAATTTGATTTCTTCGCCATCCACGCCGCGAAGGTTGGGTTTGGCGATCAGGCGGTTTTTATCATCGGATTCCAGGAAACTCAAAGCAGCGGTTGGGATCGTAATGAAGAAGTTGGCATTTTTAAGGTTATTGACGTTGGCCGGAGTGACAATCTTTCCATCCGAACCGACCGTGCCGGCCGTCCCATTGATTAAGGGGGTGCTGGGATCCCCGGCGCCATAGTTCACGCCCAGGGCCTGGATCAAGGTTTTGGTGACTTCGAGAATTTGAACATCGAGCATGACTTCGCTCTTCTTCTTGTCGATGGAATTTAAGAACCGGTCCACTTCCACCAATGAGGCGTAATCGCCGCGGACAATCAAGGAGTTGAGGTTCGTATCTTCCTGGATCAGGATTTGGGATTCCCGGAAAACAGCCATGAGTAATTTTTTCGCATCTTCGGCTTTGATGTTCACGAGATAAAAGACTTTGACCCCTCGTAAACCAAAGGTTCGCTTCTTAAATGTGTTGTCCGGATAGATCATGACCGATGCTTTATCCAGGATGCGGTAATCGGCGCCTGCCACCATACACAGTTGGGCCAGGATATCGTAGAACCCGATGTTGTCCACTTCCATGGAGTAGACAAAATCCCTGAAATCTTTATCGAAAACAAAGTTGACGCCAAAGGATTTTCCCACGGTAGTAAAGATCTTGGTAATGGGGGTATTTTTCAGCTTGACATTCATCTTTTCGTTGGGATCCACTTTCAATGAAATCGGGGGTTTGACGCTCGATTGGAACGGAACGGTTTCTTCTTTTTTGCCCGCGATGTAAGTTTCCAATTCTTCGCTCACTTTCTTATTATCCGGAAACAGACTCAAGGCGATTTTATATTCTTTGATCGCTTCTTCTTTTTTATTGGTTTGCTTGTAGGATCGGGCCAGGGCCATATGATTAAAGTAGCTATTCAATTTGGCCCGGAATAACAATACTTTGCTGTTATTATTCGGTTTATCTTTAAATGCTTTTTCAAAATGTTCGACGGCTTTGTCGTAATCTCCGGAACGGTACAGCTCGAGCCCTTCTTTCTGATACACAGACGGCGCGCTGCAACCGGACCAGAGGACGATGAGCATGAGAGAAATCATCAACTGGAAAAAGACGATTGTAACTTTTTGCTTACTCATTTTCATTTTCCCCTTTTAATTTGATTTCAAATGTTTTGGCATCCGCTTCCACTGTCAGCGATTTTCTATTTATTTTTTTGATTTTAACTTTTCCCATCACCACATCGTCGACCCCGACAATGATAAATTCGCTGTTGATATTCACCAGGGCATGACTTTTGGAATTTCGGATGACATACCCTTCGAATACAATCGACCGCCGAACCTGATCTTCGATGCTTTCCTCCACCGGTTTGGCATTCTCCTCGGTTTGGCCATCCCGTAACGTGGACGGTTTTACCGGAAATGGGACCGATGTTTTGGATTGGGGAAGTAACTCCTCCGGCGAGAAAATATCCCGCTTAACGGTCACGGTTTCGGGTTTGGTATCCAGCCTCGATACCCTTATAATTTCCTTTTCATCGGATGACTGATCCTCGGCCTTCACCTGAAAAGAAAATAGACCGAACATAATGAGTAACACGGTTAATACCGACACCGGTATCAACCCCACCTTAGGATCTGAGAGCTTACCTGACAAGATAAACCTCCATGATAAAATTGCATGAGACTTCTTCACTTTTCTTTTCCCTTGAAAATTCCATGCTTTTGATCAAAACGATTTTCTTCTGACTCTGTATTTCGCTGACAAAATGTTTGATATTGGAATAGGATCCCTTTACCGTGAAAACGATTTCCACCGGGATAAATTCTTTGAATAAAGACCGGTACTTGTTCTGGATCTGCTGATTGGACAATTGATACCTGGCAAAAAGAGCCGTCAGGTCGTTCCGGAATTTGGAATAGTCATCCAGCCGCATTAAATACGTATTCTTGAACTGGTCAAATTCGTTCCCGATATTTTTCCACTTCTGATACGAGAGTTCCACATCCGAGACTTCGGTCCCCTTTTGTTGATATTCCTTAAGGGTATTGATGAGGTTATGGGTACGAAACCGTTCAACCGAAGAATGAAGGAAGGAAACCAAACAAAATAATACGCTTAATGCAAACACGCCGGCAACCGCGTACATGATAAGTTTACTTTTTTTCATTGGCGATATTTATCTCCAGGCTGGCTTTATACAATCCTTCTACTTGCGCTTCCTTACTAATGACCAGATTATATTTCAAAAATGCCTTATACGTTTCCATCAATTTATCCGTGGATATGGACGCCACATTTAATTGAATGACGGTCCCGGTATCGGCTTTGAGCATGAGTTTGGTGATAAAGACCCCGGAAGGCAATAAGTCTTCGATAAAATTGAGCCGATGCAGGTAAGGGAATAATTTCAAATCAATAATCGTGTTGGCAAAATTAATGCGTCGATTCCATTGGGCCTTGATCGTCTCGATTTCTTTCTTAAAATTTTCTTCATCCTTGCTTTTCTTCTCTAACCGGGCTTCGTACTCCTTTAACTGGGCTTTCTCGGTTTGAAACCGATTGCGGGTCACATTCAAGCTGTGCAGACCGATGGCAAACGCCACGGAAGCCAGGATAACCAGAAAGGCGATGGTTAAGGAATATTTGACATAATCGATTTTCTTATGGGTTGCAATGTTGTATTTAACGTTCATGGCAGTTTACCTGGTGAAAAACAATTGCGCGCGATTCTTTAATTCCAGGGGGCGGATCTCGAGTTTGGTCAATTCTTCCTGGATAAAATTGAAATCGATTTCCGTCGGTTCCCCGACCAGAAAGAAGGTATGGGGGTCCTGCTGGTAATTGTTTTTCATAAAATTAACGGTTTTGACGATTTCATTGACGATACCGGGCGCGGTCTGGTCGCTCCGAAATTTTCGAACATAAATCGGAACCCCTTTATCCAGAAAAACGATAATCGATAAAGCGCGATCGATTTCAACAAAGAAGTCGGGAGCGGTTCGGCCGAACGCCGAGGCATGGTTGAAGATTTCCAGAGTGGAATTCCCCATATAGATCAGGCTGAGTTTATTGTCTTCAAAAAAGGTTTCAACTTTTTCTTTCAACGATTTCTTAAACAAAACCGAAAGAATCCGTTTTTTACCGACCGGGAAAAACTGGTGATCGTAGTCGTCGAGGTTTTCCGGAAAGACTTTTTTCAATCGCCATTCGACGATTTCCCGCCGGGTCTTTTCCCGGACCGGAATTTTTTCAAATTCGAAGATATTAAAAATAAATTGCCCGGAGTTGAAAAAGATACCGGTATCAAAAGCCAGCATGTCTCGGGCAATCGTTTTGAATTGCTCCGGGGTGATATCCAGTAAGGACACATTGGGATAATGCTGAGTCTTTCGAAAGGCTTTCTCCGATTCGTCGCGATTGAAAACATCCACACCGTTTTCCCCCCAATAGATGTATTGGGAAGGTTTTTTGTAATGAATTAAATAGTCGTCTATAACCATTCTTTTATCGTCACCCTGTTTAATTCTTCAAAGGAGGTAATCCCGGTCATCACTTTTTCGAGTCCATTGCGTCGGATGGGGATCATTCCCTGATTCATGGCCACTTTTTTGATTTCGGACAGCGGTTTTTTATCGAGAATCATTTCTTTAATTTCATCGGTGAGTTCGAGTATTTCGCCGATAACGGTTCGTCCGGAGAACCCGATATCCCCGCAATCGGGACACCCGACGGCACGATAAATGGGTTTGGCCAGGGTTTCCTTTCGGACCCGGTTATCCTGCAAATATTTGGGGTCCGGTTCAAAGAGGCTCTTGCAGGTTTTACACAAGCACCGGACCAGTCGCTGGGCCACGACGCAGTTCAAGGCGGAAATAAAGCTGTAGGTATCGATTCCCATATGGATAAATCGGCCAATCACGTCAAACACGTTGTTGGCGTGAACGGTGGTAAACACGAGGTGGCCGGTAAGAGCGGATTGAATGGCAATTTGAGCCGTTTCAGGATCTCGGATTTCACCCACCATGACTTTATCCGGGTCGTGTCTCAAGATCGAACGCAACCCTCGGGCAAAGGTCAGACCTTTCTTCTCGTTGACCGGAATCTGCGTGATGTCGTCGATCTGGTATTCCACCGGATCTTCGATCGTGATGATCTTGTCTTCGGGACTCTTGATCTCATTGAGTGCCGCATAAAGGGTCGTGGTTTTTCCGCTTCCCGTGGGGCCGGTGACCAGGAACATGCCGTAGGGTTGACGAATATAATAGTTGAGGTTATCGATGAGGTAATCAGAAAACCCGAGTTGCTGCAATCGCAACTCGCCGAGGTTTTCGGTGATCATCTCGCGGTCGAGAATTCGGATAACGGCGTTTTCACCGTACGCGGCAGGCATGATGGAGACACGGAAATCAATGGTCTTGGTCTTAAATTTCATCCGGAAACGTCCATCCTGAGGCACCCGGCGTTCGGCAATATCCAATTCGGAGACGACCTTTAACCGGGTAATCAGCGGCGAATGAAACACATTGTCCAGCGGTTCCATGATTTGCGTTAAGATGCCGTCGATTCGGAACTTGATTTTAACGGCTGAACCCTGAGCTTCGATATGAATATCGGAGGCCCGTTTGTTCACTGCGGTAAAGATGATATTGTTCAACAATTTAATAACCGAATCGTCTTCTTCGGTTATCTTCTCGATGGTCAACGATTCCTCTTCATCGCCTTCGATGCTTTTTTTCTGGAAGAAACTCTCGGTCTTATCCGTCAAAACCTTGGTAAACGTATCGCTTCGTTTGAGTACTTTTTCAATATCATCTTTATTGGCTTTGAGGGGTTCGACCCGTTTTTGAATGTAATTTTCGACAATGGTTATTTTGTCGAGGTTATCGGGGTCGAACATGGCGACTTCAATGCTGTGCTCGCTTTCGTTTAACGGAAAGAAGAGGTTTTTAATCATGAATTCCGCAGGGAATTTTTTCAATACATCGTAGTTAATTTTAAAGGTTGTTAAATCGATCTCTTTTATCATTTGATGACATCCACTGTACTAAATATGGGTAAATAAACCGAAACCAACATGAAGGCAATGACCAGCCCCATAAAGACAATCAGGATGGGTTCAATCATGGAGATTAAGGAGTTGACTTTGGCATCGATTGAGTTTTCAAAGGCATCGGCATTTTCATTAAGCACATCCACGAGGTTTCCGGACGATTCACCGACCCGGATAACTTCCACCAGGACACCCGGTATAAAATCGACCTTTTGCAATACATCGGAGAGTAAATTCCCTTCCCGAATTTTTTCCGGGATTTCATTCACTTTCGCGATAAAATATTTATTGGAAAAGGTACCGACCGCAATCTGGACCGCTTCCGGCACGGGGATCCCGCCGGAGACCAATATGGCCAGTGTTCGAGAGAAAACGGTGATGGCATTTTCGATGATAATTTTTCCGATAAAGGGAATGCGAAGTTTGAGACGATCAAAAATGATGATTTTCGGATTGGTTTTCTCCAGAAACTTAAGCCCGAAAAACAGAGCGATAAATAGGCCCAAATACCAGAAGAAGTTTCGCTGCAAATATTCCCCCAGGGAGACGAAGAACAGGGTCATTTCCGGTAAGTCCGCATTGAAATCTTTATAGAAGGATGCGAATTTGGGGATGGCATAAACGAGGATGATCATGACCATGGCGATCATGACGATAAATAAAATGATAGGGTAAGCCATACTGCTAAAAATACGGCGTCTGAGCGCGGCCACTTTTTCCAGATAGGCATTGAATCGCTGTAAAACGGATTCCAGGTTACCGCTTCGTTCACCGGCCAGCAGCGATGCACTGTAGATCCGCTGGAATGGAATCTGGCTGGATGCAAACGCGTCGGAAACTTGGATACCGTTCTTTATATCGGCGTTGGTTTTGGTCAATACTTCTTTGAGGGTTCCTTTCTCCAGGTTTCTCAACACAATGTCGAGACCTTTTACAAATGGAACACCGGCCTTTAACATGGTGATCATTTTCTGATTGAACAGCAGGAAATCGAAATAACTGATTTTGCGGGCCATAAACTTAACGCTTGAGGTCCCGCTCACATAGACTTTTCTTACGCTGAGGAGTTTTTCATCGGCGTTTTGATAATTATGGCGAATTTCTTCCTTATTGTCCGCAAATAAAGTTTTTCTTACGTATTTACCCTCATCATTGACGAATGTGCATTTGAAATAAGGCATTAGAAATGGGTTCTCCCGGGAAAATAGTTCTTTAATACGTCGGGTATTACGATTTTCCCATCGGATGTCTGATAATTTTCCATGATCGCGGCAACGGTGCGCCCAACGGCAAGTCCGGAACCATTGAGGGTATGCACAAAACGTTTTTCTCCTTTTTTGGTCTGATATTTAATCCGGGCGCGGCGTGCCTGAAAGTCCTCAAAGTTCGAACACGACGAGATTTCCATGTATCCGTTGCGTTCCGGCATCCATACCTCAATATCGTAGGTTTTGGCGGACGAAAAGGACATGTCGCCCGTACACAGCAGAACTACCCGATAATGCAGTCCCAGTTTTTGTAATATACTTTCGGCATTCCGAGTTAATGCTTCGTGCTCGTCAACCGATGTTTCCGGGGTGGTGAATTTGAGGAGTTCGACTTTGTTAAACTGGTGCTGGCGGATAATTCCCCGGACATCTTTTCCGTAGGAACCGGCTTCGCTGCGAAAGCACGGGGTATAAGCGGCATAGCATTTGGGGAGTTCCTCTTCGGCAAGTACTTCATCGCGGTAGATGTTGGTGAGGGGAACTTCGGCGGTCGGCACCAGGTAAAAATTATAGTTCTCGATTTTAAAAAGGTCGTCTTTGAATTTGGGTAAATTCCCGGTTCCGACCAGGCTGTCTGCGTTTACCAGGAAAGGGGGGAGTACTTCGGTATATCCGTTTTCGGTGGTATGGGTTTCCAGCATCAAATTGATGAGGGCGCGTTCGAGTTTGGCCAGGGTTTGGAAGTAGATGACAAACCGGGCGCCCGTCACTTTGGCGGCCCGCGTAAAATCGAGGTTTTTACTGATTTCTCCCAACTCCCAATGGGGTTTCGGATCAAAATCGAATGACGGCTTGGTTCCCCATTCTCGGACGACGTGATTGTCCGATGCATCCTTTCCAATGGGCACCGAATCCTGAGCCAAATTGGGGATGTTGAGGATGAATTCCTGAAACTGGGATTCCACCGCGGCCAGTTCCTGTTCGATGGATTGAATATCGCCCGAATAGGCCCGGGATTGCTCTTCAAGGGTAGAACTGTCGAGCTTTTGGCGTTTCAAGGTGCCGATCTCTTTGGCCAATTTATTTTTTTTATTTTTGAAATCCTCGATTTTAGAGAGTAATTCTCTGCGTTTGAGATCGATTTGAGTGAATAATTTTAGGTCAAATGGGACACCCTTCGCTTCCACTTTTTGCTTTACAAGATTAAGGTTGTTCCTTATAAAATTTAATTCCAGCATAGTTAGTTATTATATCATAATGTTTCTTTTAAGGCAAAATGTTTTTTTGCCCCTTTCGTAAAAATATACAAAAAAGATGAAAAAAAAAGAGATTCCTGATAAAATAAGGTCAAGAATCAGGATTTATTGAAAGGCTGAATTAAGATACGGAGGTGATCGATGATGGCCCGGTATTCAACTTCATTGAAAGTATTTAAAATTTTCATCATATGGACCCTGGGATTTGCGTTTTCTTTTTTTTCGTATGGTGGGGATTTTACCATGGTTCGAGGAGGAAAGAACGTGACGATCGGGGTGTTTAGCAATCAGCGAGAATTTGTCGAATTATTGAAGAAGCATTTGGCCACGCCTCAGCAGGTGGAACAGGAGATGAAAGAGGTATATGGTTTGATGTTTTTCATCATGCCTGCTCCACGGCAATCGCTGCAAAGTTCGCAAACCGCCAAAATCCTGGATTTTTACAATTACCCGGAGCGGTTCGGATTTCATGCCGATGCATTTACCAAATTGTATTCGACCAAAGATGACGCCGTGTTTTCGGATGAGATGAAGAGAAAGACCGAAGAATATGGGGTATCCAAATTGTTTGTTATCGGAGTCGATATCAAGACCGGGAAGATGCACAGTATCAGTAAACCCAATGGGGTAAGGATTTATTTGAATCCGTGGTATAGGGACTGATTCCTGATTGCAAATTAGTTATAATTTTATATTTTAAATATTCAAATCTTTCCCCATTCGAAAGCCCGCACAGATTCCGTAAAAATTACGGCTCCCATTTATATTGGCGTATCCGGATACGCCGATGCAGAAGGGGCGAAAGGGGCGGAACATGATCTGGACTTCCAGGGGGATGGAGGGTCCGATAAATTTTTGGTTCGGGACACTGACCGAGGTCAGGGCAACGCCGATTCCCCCGATCACGTTAATTTTGCTGTAAACGGGAGTAAAGGACCAACTGTATAGAAAACCGAAATCCCAGGCCAATTCAAATTCCGTTTTATTGAATGGTTTACTCGAGATCAGATACCGGATCGAATAATGGTTTCGATCCACTTGATGGGTCATTTCAACCAGTCCGGCGATTCGGCCGAATTGTTCAATTTTTCCGTTACCGATGGCAAACGTATACCAGTAATAATCTTCGCTCTGGGAAAAGAGAGGACATGCGGTCAATATTAAAATAACGATTAAAAAAAGAAGAATACCCGGTGGGTTAATTCTGCAAAAGCGTTTCACTTCGGCTCCTTTTTGAGATCATTAACTTTATATATATTATATTCAAGTATAATATGAAAACGAATTATTGGCAATATGGAATCTTAAGGCGTGGCATAAATCCACGTCCCTTTTATATGAGTTGTCTATCTAGTAGTAGAATGGTATAATGATTATAAGAAGGTTAAAGATGATAGACATTCCTGAAACGGCATTATTAAGTGAACAAGCGCTTGCTGAAGATTGGTTTAATCCTGACATCGCTCACTTTTTGTATTGACATAAAAATTCATCCATGAGAAAATGAAAAGCCGATCCTATAGAAAGAAATAGAAAGAAGGTGAATAATGGATAAAGATAAAGAAATTATTTCGAAAGAACTCCTCGATATCCTGGCATGCCCCGCATGCAAAACGGATGTGGAATTAATCGAATATAAAAAAGAACAATACGGCTTGAAATGTATCCAATGCCACCGCATTTACCCGATCAGAGACGGCATCCCGGTAATGCTCATTGATGAGGCCATCAAAGAATAAAAAAACGAACAGCTAAAATAGTGGAAAAAATTCTTTTCATCCGGTTACGACGCCTCGGCGATATCATTTTCACCATACCCTCCATCCTGCTATTTCAAAACCATTTTCCCTCAACACGTCTCTATTATGTCGTGGAAGAACAATTTCAAGAAATAGCGGACCTAATTCCCGGCATCCATCACCGAATCGTTATCCCCCACCCCATGGGCCTTCGCCAAATGTGGCATTTCAAAAAAAAAATGGCGACCATGGACTTTCAAACGGTCGTGGACTTTCACTCCGGGCCCAAAAGCGCCCAATTAACCTTTTTGACCCGTGCCCCCATTCGAATCGGGTACCGGACTCCCAACCGAAACTGGGCCTATAACCGTTTTATCCCCAGAAATTCGGCCGAAAACCCCATGCACTCCGTTTACAGCCAGGCCCAATTATTAAAACACCTTAGTATCCCGATCGATCCCGAAATGATCCCGGATTATCCCACACTCTCCATCGATGAAACCCGGGTGCAAGACGCTGTGAAACACGCCTTGCAAACATCAACAAACCGAAAAGCCGTCATTCATATGGGGGCAGGAAATCATTTTCGGGATTGGGGGATCACTAATTTTTCAGCCCTGATCCAAAATTTAATCAAAAACGATTGGACCGTTTTTTTAATCGGTAATGCCCCGGATGAACGAGAAAAAGGGAAAACCATGAGTCATCATTACCCGGTCCCGGAAGTCCGGGACTTCACGGGACGACTCACGATTCCCGAGACCGTCTACCTGATTTCCCACGCCACCGTATACGTGGGCGCCGATTCGGGTCCGCTGCATCTGGCATCGCTCACGGCGACCCCACTGGTCGCCCTCTATGGCCCCAATTTACCGGAAATCAGCGGCCCCTGGCGACGCAAAAACGTTTCCATTGTCCGCCGCTCCATGAACTGCCAGCCTTGCGCGCAGCGCAAATGCATCTATTCTGATATCCGCTGCATGAAAACCATTAAAATGGATGAAATTTATGAAACAATTATTCAATATATATAGTAACGCTTCCTTTTACCTGATCCTCGGCTTTTTGTTCCTGATTAACTTTTCAATTGCAGGCAGTTACCTCCTGTTTACCCTGCTCCTGATCCAGGCCTGCGTTTTTTTCATCATCCGCTTCACCCATAAAGACCAACCGCCTGCCCTCTCCCATCCCCCATTTCCCGGTTTTCCCCCATACTATAAATATTTTTTATTGTATATCTTTTTTACGTTGCTGTCTTCCCTCTTCGGACTCAACCCGGCCATAAGTCTCAAACACGATAAAGAGTTCTTCATCTACCTGCTCATCCCCTTGTTCCTCCTCATCCTCCATACCCCCAAACGCCTGAAGCAGTCCCTGATGGTTGTCCTTCTCTCGACTACCCTGTCCGCCGCCTGGGGAATCCTTACCGTCATTCGTCAAAAAGGTGTCTCCCTCGACTACCGATTAAAAGGCTTTTTATCCCATTGGATGACCTATTCCGGCTTACTCATGCTGGCGTTCATCTTCTTTTTCATCTACGTTTTCCATGAGCCCTCGAAAAAACGAAAAATTCCGATCGGCATAGGCCTAGCCATTATCCTGACCACGATCGGCTTTACTCTGACCCGTTCGATCTGGGTGGGGACAATTGCAGCCCTGGGTCTATTTGTTTTTTACGCCAGGCCGAAACTTCTCTATTTTATCCCGGTATGCCTCATCATTGCCCTATTTCTTCCCGGGCCGGTCAAAGACCGGGCCGTGTCGATTATCGATATGAATAACGCGACCAACAAGGACCGCTTTTTTATGGCGTCTATCGCGTTGAATATTTTTAAGGATTACCCCTTAACGGGCGTCGGTCCCAACAACATTCGCATGGTCTACGACCGGTACAAGCCGGCCCAGGCCGAACAAACCAATATGCATTTACACAACAATTTCCTCCATGTCCTGGCCGAGCGAGGCATTTTTGCCTTACTCGCCCTCCTCTCGGCATTCGTATCAATTATCGTCGCGTTGATTCGCAAAATTAAGCACGCATTCGACCTGGAAAAAACCCTGTCGGTCTGTACCTTGTTTACCTTCATCGGTTTTATCGTGGCCGGGTTCTTCGAATACAATTACGGAGATTCGGAAGTCCGTTTTTTGCTGTATTACGTTCTCACCCTTCCCTTCCTTCGGTTGAATCCCGAGACTGACACTCAAATTGAAACTCACGCAGAGGTGAAAGGATGATCAAGAAAAAACGCATCGAAGACATCTGCTCCCGGTTTAATACCCGACGAATATTGGTCTTTGGGGATGTGATCCTGGACCGATACATCTTTGGGAATGTGGAACGCATTTCCCCCGAAGCTCCGGTACCGGTGGTCAAAGTCAAAAAAGAAGAATACCGAGCCGGCGGAGCCGGAAACGTGGCCATTAATATCGATAAACTGGGGGCATGCGGAATCCTGATGGGAATTGCCGGCGACGATATGTATGCCGAACAATTGGATCGATTAAAAGCCGTTAATAACGCCGTGCTTAAGCTCCCCTTCACCCGGACGCTGGTTAAAACGCGGGTCATTGCCCAACGCCAGCAAATTGTGCGGATCGACCAGGAAGAACGCATCCGGGTTACCCCGGAAGTGGAAATCGACATCATGGGCCGGATTGCCCGGTTAACCGGCAGCGATATCCACGGGATTATCGTCTCGGATTATGCCAAAGGAACCCTGACCCACCGGGTCATGGAATGCCTGAAGGACAAGGCCCGGACGTTGAACATCCCGATTATCGTGGACCCCAAGCCGGCCAATTATCACCTCTACAAACACATCGATGGCATTACACCCAACCGGGCCGAAGCCGAAGCCATTACCAAGAAAATCATCGAAACCGATACCGACGCTGCCCTGGCCGTAAAGATGATCCGAAACCGGTTTAAAACGAAATTCTCGATCGTTACCCGCGGCGATAAGGGGATATCGGCCGGAGAACAAGGGAAGAAAGTGTTCCACCTTCCCGCCTTCAACCATGAAGTCTACGATGTCACCGGAGCCGGCGATACGGTGGCTGCCGTGCTGATGCTGGCCTTGATTTCCGGCGCCAATTTGAGGGAAGCGGCTGCTTTGTCCAATGTAGCCGCGTCGATGGTGGTCGAAAAAATCGGCGCGTCCCAGGTCACCCCCACGGAATTTGTGAACCGCGCCCTCTCTCTCTTTTCCAAATAAACATCCCCCGCTTTTCGTTTGTCGGAATCCCCTGCAGACTCAATTTTATCTAATTATCCGATCCGTACAACCTTAATTCCAGCTCTCCCCTGAGTGCTTCTTATTTTTAAATGGTTTATTTCACATTTTCGGACAAAATACGAACAAACCTCTTTTTTTACAAACAACAACAGGGACCAACGATTGATATATATATCGGTTAATTTCATGCTTAATAAATGTGCAAACTGTCAGAATTTAATACCGATACCGATTCGGTGATTTTTCCACAGAAGTTTTCCACATTATTTATTGAAAGTCGTTGAAAAGTGTTCATCAGAATTCGGGGGGTTTGACAAAGAGGTCCGGATACTTTTGTAATAATGTTTCCACCAGGTATTCTTCGACCTCAGTTTTGGAGCTGAACCGGGTTAACTGCTTGACGGTTTTTTTGATATAGGAATAATGAATGCGGGTAAAGATGCGTTTAATTTCGGTTATGGCCAGCGGATTCATGGAAAAATGAGTGTAACCCATTCCGAGCAACATCAAGGCCGTAAAGGTTTTTCCGGCCATTTCCCCGCAGACAGTCACGTCCTTACCGATTCGGGTCGCTTCATCCAGTATCTCATACAGAATTTCAACCACTGCCGGGTGAAACGGATTATACAGGTAAGAGACCATGCTGTTGTTACGATCCACGGCCAGCAAGTACTGCATCAAATCATTGGTACCGATCGAAAAGAAATCGATTTCGTCTTTCAAATGCTTAATGATTTTAACGGCTGCCGGAATCTCGATCATGATTCCCATCTTGACATCTTTGAACGGGTATTTGCCCTCTTTAATGAGATCTTCCTTGCACTGCCGCATAATGGTTTTAATGGTGTGGATTTCTTCGATTTCCGTGACCATGGGAAACAGGATCTTGATGTTTCCGGTTTCATTGGCCCGGAGAATCGCCTTGATCTGGGTTTTGAACAGGTCCCTTTCCCTCAGAAACAAGCGCACGGCCATGGTACCGAGTGCCGGGTTGTGCTCCACGTCTTTTTTGAAATAGCCGGGACATTTGTCTCTCCCAATATCGAAGGTTCGGATGACCACCGGATCCGGATAGAATTTCTGGGCAATGTTTTTATAGATCATGTACTGCTGTTCGGAGGAATTGGCAATTTCGGGGTCCATAAACAGAAACTCGGTTCGAAACAAACCGATTCCCTTGGCGCCGTAGGATTTGAGTATCTCGCTCTCAAATGCCAACTCGATGTTTCCCAGCAGATGAAACGGGTGGTGATCCCGGGTCATATCCGGGAGATTCATGACCTTCCGGAGTTTTTCTTTATGATTCAAATATTTTTCTTTTTTTATCGACGTTTTGGCCAGAAACGACTTATTGGGATTCACCGTCACTTCCCCGCTCAATCCATCGACCACCAGCACGTCGTCATTCTTGATGACTTCGGCCGCATTCCCGACATCGAGGATGGTGGGGATTTCCAGGGTGCGCGCCAGGATGACCGTATGGGAAGTTTCGCCCCCCTGGCTGAGCACGAGGCCGAGAATCTTTCCTTCGGACATCAGGTGGGCCGCAATCGATGGGGGAATATCGTCGGCCACCAGAATGACGTTTTCGATATCCGAAGGCGCAACCGTTTTATTACTCGTCAAATTATCGATTAACCGAATCATGATATCCGAAATATCATTGCTTCGTTCACGAAACGAAAGGTCCGGGATTTTACTAAAAATATCCACGTATTTTTTTTCGATTTCTTTAATCGCCCATTCGGCTTTGACCGACTCGGAGACGATCAGGTTCTTGATGTCATTGACCAGGTTGCCTTCTTTAACCATTAGATACTGGGTATCGATAATCAGGGCAGACTCTTTGCCCATGGTCCGCATCAGGTTGTGATAGATCTTTTTCAATTGGGCGATGGTGATTTTAACCGAATTGTTGAACCGGTCGATTTCGGTTTCAATGGTTTCACGGGGGATTTTCTCTTTAAGAATGATTTGTTTTTGCGAGTAATATTGAAGCGCCTTACCGATGATAATCCCCGAGGAAACAGGTTTACCTTTTAGATGCTTCATTAGCTTTCTTCATCAAATTTATTTTTAAACATGGTAATGAGTTGAGACGCGGCTTCATTCTCATCTTTTCCATTCACTTCAATGGTAATTTCGTTTCCCACGGAAGCGGCCAGGGTTAAGATTCCCAACAGGCTTTTGGCGTTGACCCGGTCCCCGTGATAGATCAAGTAGACATCGGATTGAAAGCTGTTCGCCAGATGGGAGAGTTTGGCCGAGGCCCGGGCATGCAAGCCCAATTTATTGATAATTGCTACAGTTTCTTTTTTCATGGCATCATTCTCCTAAATATTCCCCGATGATATTAATCCCATCGATGGCCCCTTTTTTGACTTCCCGGACCAACTCTTTAAAGGTAATTTTTTTATCCTTGGCGGTCAAAAACTTAAGCAGGCCGGGAAGGTTAATACCGGTAATGATTTCAATCTGTTTGCTGTGAAATTTGAAGCAGATGTTGGTGGGGGATCCCCCAAACATATCGGTAAATAAGATGATGTTATCATCGGCATGTTTTTTGAGAATATGTTCGATTTTACTAAAGGATTTGGAGCCGTCTTCTTTCCAGTCAAAGGGGATACATTCGATATCGATCGGGGTTTCCAGAATGTTTTCGGCAACCGAGATCAGCTCCTTTCCGATATTTCCGTGAGTAATAATAAATGCTTTAATCATGATCGTTCTTTTCCATTTTGTTCGATATAATCCACAAACGAGACGCCGCCGCTTTGGCGGGAAATGAAATATTTGACCGCCACTTCAATCAGGGTCGACAAATTCCTTCCCACCCCCACCGGTATGTTGAACATCGGTATTTCCTTTCCCAGAATGTTAAAATACAGTTGGTCCACGCCGAGTCGTTCGTATTTTTTTTTCGGATCCCAGGGTTCCAGTTGGATCACCAGATCCAGTTTTTTTTCATCCACCAACGCGCCAAACCCAAACATGTCGACGATATTGATGATTCCCAGGCCCCGCACTTCGATCCACCGGCGGATGCGTTCAATGGATCGCCCGATCAGTTCATCGTTCGGGTTGACGTAAAACTCCACCAGATCATCACAAACCAGGTGGTTTCCGCGACTGACCAGTTCCAGGGCGGTTTCGCTTTTTCCAATCCCCGACGGACCACAGATCAGGATGCCCTGCCCCATGATATCCATGAATACCCCGTTGAGTTTGATCTTTTCCGTAAAGTGACGGTACAGGAAATTGCTAAGCCGGGGAATCAGTACCGAGCTTTTCAAGGCGGAGATTAACACCGGCGTTCGGTATTGGTCGGCCAGTTGAACAATCGCGGGCGGAGCCTCCTGGTTTTCGGAGACGATAATTCCCGGGACCTTTCGGGCCAGGTAATCCGTTAACCGCCGTTCAAATTCCGCTTCGGGAAGTTGCAGGAGGTAACCGGTTTCGGTTTTTCCAAATACCTGGATGCGGTTGGCATCCAGGTATTTGAGGTATCCGGCCAGGGCCAGTCCCGGTTTTTGGGCACGATAATAGAGGATGACATTGGACGTCCACGCCTGATTGTAGACGCTGATAATTTCAAACTCTTTTTGCTGAACAATGGCATTGATATCAATGCCTTGATTATGATTGGTCATTTCAATGTTATTGGGCCTCGATTATGGAAACGTTTTTGTTCTCGTCATAGAAGAGGACCGACAATTTATTGGTTTCGATATTGGTAAACATGTAAGCATTTTCGCCACTATCCCTGAAGAAGAAGAAGGCTTCTTCGACCGATACCGGTTTTTTGGAATAATTGTAGGAGACCGTGATATTGGAAATGGGGTTTTCTCTCGGTTCGGCTTCCACCGGTTCGGGGGTTACGGCGCCGCGTCTAAAAATGTCTTTTTCTTTACTTCCTCGTTTTTTATCTTCCTTTTGTTTTTCTTTGTTTTTCTTGGCCTGGGTTTTCAAATTATTAAGGGCAGAACGCAGGGCCTGTTTCAGCAGGGGATCTTTGGCTTCGACATTGTATTTGTTGGTTTTGGTTTTCAGGTTGATTTCGACCCGGACTAACAATTTTTCTTCACTGGAGATAATTTCCGCATCGATAATCTCACCGCTAATTTTTTCGATCGTGGCTAAACTTTTTTCCACATAACCTTTCAATGCCCCGGTCATTTTTACGTTCTTTGATGTAAAATTTATACTCATGTTATGCTCCTTTATAATTTAGTTTTGATTGGACAATTTATATTGTTCTTTTCTTTTGGATGAACTGGGTATGCTCATTTCATCCCGGTAGTTCCGGATGGTCCGGCGGGAAATGGTAATACCCAGAGCCGTCAATTTTTCGGCAATGTCCTGATCGGACAAGGGATTATTTTTGCGTTCTTCATCGATGATGCGTTTGATCTTATCGCGAATGGTTTCGACCGAATGTTTGAAACCGAATTCGCCTTTAATGCCATAGGAGAAAAAACTCTTCAAGCTGATGAGCCCCTTATCGGTAGCGATGAATTTATTGCTGACGGCCCGGGAGATTGTGGACTCGTTGTAGTTGAGTTCCTGGGCGATTTCTTTCATGGTCAGCGGTTTTTTCCATTTCTCGCCGAAATCGAGAAAATCCTTTTGAATTTTAACCAGGAGTTCGGCGATTTTAACGATCATGGTTTTTCGTAAATCCATGCCTTCGATAAAGAGTTGGGCATTTCGGAAGCGTTCCTTGAGGTAACTCACGGTTTTTTTATCCGGAGTTTTTTTAAGCATCTCCTCATAATAGGAGGAGAGGATCATGCGCGGGATGCCTTCATCGATATAGCGGACCTTGTACTCGTTGCCTTCTTTGACCAGCATCAGATCGACCTCGGCATAATCGACCTCCTCATTTTCGAAGTTCGAGCCGGGTTTGGGGTCGAGATGCTTGATGCGGGCCATGAGTTCGGTCAGTTCATCTCGGGTGATGTTAAGATTCTTCATGATCTCGTGGTATTTGGATTTGGATAAATCTTCGAGGTGGTGGTCGATGAGTGCCCTTAAGGTCCGGTTTTCATCGGTTTCCGGAATCTGAGCCAGCAGGCATTCGCTCAGCGATTTGGACGCCACACCGGTGGGGTCAAACCCCTTAATGATTCCCCGGATCCGTTCGATTTCTTCCGGTGCCGTTCCCAGGTAAGAGGAGATGGATTCCAGTTCAATATCCAGGTATCCGTCTTTATTGAGATTATAAATAATATGTGCCGCGATTTCCAATTCATCTTCGCCGAATTCGGACATGGCCTGTTCCATCAGGTGGTCGGTCAGGGTAACCGGAGAGACCGTAAACAGTTCGATGGCCCGGTTTTTATCGATGCGGTCATCGTTCTTTTTGAGAAAGCTCTCGTCCCGGTAAGGGTACAACGACGAATCCTGACTGGCGTTGGGTTCCGGAATCACCGTAGGCTCGTTTTCCTCGCGGGGAGAGGTGACCGACGGGCTTTCCATTTCAAGCATCGGGTTGGATTCCACTTCGTTGTGCATCTTTTCGATAAACTCCACCCGGCTTAAGGGGAGGAAACCAATGAACGTATGAATGATCGGATTGATCGTTATTTGTTGACTGCTTCTTAAATTGAGTTTGGTTGACATGTTAGTTCCACCTGAATTCTTTTCCCAGGTATTCGTCGATGACCCGTTGGTTGGTAATCAGTTCATTGGAATTTCCCTGAAAAATGATTTCGCCTTTGTTTACGATATAGGAACGGTCGGTTATTTTCAAAATCTCGCGGACATTGTGGTCGGTAATGATGATGCCCAGGCCTTTTTCTTTGAGTCCCACGATGAGGGTTTGGATTTCTTTGATCTGGATGGGGTCGATGCCGGCAAAGGGTTCATCGAGGAGGAGGAAATCCGGGTTTAACACCAATGATCGGGCAATTTCGAGTCGACGGCGTTCCCCGCCGGAAAGAACATAGGCCTTTTTATCTCTCAATGCGGCAATTCCCATTTCCTCCAGGACCGAATCAATGGTTTTGGTTTTGGACACATGGTTCATGTTCATGATGGCCAGGATATTTTCTTTCACGGTCAGGCCTTTAAAGATCGAGGGTTCCTGGGGAAGAAACGCAATGCCCATGCGGGCGCGCTTGTAGACCGGTTGGCGGGTGATATCCATGCCGTTGAGCATAATGGTTCCGGTTTCCGGTTTATGGATCCCCAACATCATCAGGAAAGTGGTGGTTTTTCCCGCGCCGTTGGGCCCCAGAAGGCCGATGATTTCGTTTTCCACTACAGAGACCGATATTTGATTAACCACGCACCTGTTTTTGAATGATTTACTAATACTGTTTCCTTCTAACCGTTTCATGTCCTCTTTTCAGCGTAACCGCGCAACCTTATTCATCTTGAAAAAGATGTAACATATTTATAAATAAAACAATCATCAAAGTGTATCATTTCGCAAATCTTCTGTCAACAATTCCGTTGCCGTATTTAAATCCTTTAATGCTTTTTCTGCCCCTTTGTTCGGAAAACCGTTGAGTTTGCCTTAAGACTGAGCCGCCCTGGCCGTGGTCGGTGCCTCACAGCCAAAAGTTGAAAGAGAGTTTATATTTATGAATTCGATGCCTTGGAAGAAGAAGGCTCAGACTTCCAATTTGCAAGGTTTTAAGATTATTACGAAGAGAAAAGCATCATCAGGTTTTCTTTTGTGAAGACTAATAAATCATCATCATATTCTATAAATGGCACAATATCTCTCCGAACCGCATCCCAACTCAGTTCCTTTACTTTATTTCCGACTATATGCAGCCAATTTTCCACGGAAACCTCATCAAAACCGTGATGCGTTTGCTGGATCGCATTATTTAATAATATAAAATTCGGGGTCAATTCTTTTTGCCTGGTCCGATACCAGAACAAATCAAAAACGTCCCTGCCTTTCGTGTAAGACCTCATGAGAAACGCATGCAATTTACCGGCGTATAAAGAGAGCAAGTCATAATGCTGAAGAACAACAGGCATATGGATATCGACAATTGTTTTCTGACCCGACCACCCAGCCGGAGGATTTAAGTCGATTTCAAGATTAATAGTAAGCTTCTGCTCCTTATGATTAGTCAATCCGACTTCATAAAGAAGACCGATGAACCCAATCATAATCTTCTGAACGACACGCTCTTCCTTTACATTAAAAGCACATAGATAACCGGCCCTTTCCAATTGTGCGCTCAGCTTTTTCACAACGCTTTTCAAATTTTCCGGTATCCAATCATCACCCGCGGAGAAATCCAAGTCCTCGGAATATCTTCGAATGCGGTACAAAAAACGCAATGCGGTTCCCCCAATGAAATAGAGCGATTCACTCATTCCCACCTTCTGCATTAAAAAAAGAATGTAACTTTGAAGATACTCCCTGAGTACATTCAATTTGTGTTCGTCAGTTTCCCGGGTAATTTGAAGCGCAATATCTTTCACTACTAACTCCTTTTATTACTTTCGATATACCGACAAGTTGAGCGTATAGCCTGCCTTAAATTCTTTTTATCTCTATCAACTAAAAAAGATTGAAACCGTTCCAGATCAAATGCGTCAAGATTTTGCAGCCGTAACCCTTCCAACCATTCGATCGAAAACTTATTTCTCTGAATAAACAAATAGATTTTATCAAAAAGAGCTTTTTCAGGGTACGCCATATTCATCTTATAGCCGCTGATTTCCTCCTGCTTGTACCCTTTGAAAAATGCCGGTTGAACGTGGTAATAAATAAAGAGCGTCCCATTCACTCTGAATTGAACGCCGCGACCGGTCGTCACAGAGGTGGGATTGGGCACATATTCAGGGATCATTTCATAATATTGAAGCGCCCAATCAAGCGATAAGTAGGAAGGGTGAACCACCTGGTTCGCAATTACAAAAGCGGGCACTTCTTTTATCCGCCAGGGTTTTTGAATGATGTGCCATCCCCGACGAAGTTGTAAGAGTTTTCCCAATTTGGTCCACCGAGAGAGCTGGACCTGTTTATGAGATAGAGGTTCAGGAAAAACCGACATCATCGATGAATGAAGTAACGGGCGCTCGGCAAATTGATTTAAAAACACATTCCAGTCCATATCAATAACTTAACATATTTGTTAAGTTATTGCAATGGATATTTTATCTTTTTATGAAATAGGCCCGGATGCCGTTATGATAGCTCTTTCCCTGCGGATAATAGGTCGCCTCCGTGGGATCGAAATACAGAATATTTTGCCGAACCTTACCTCTTAACAACGTTTCCTCTTCGGGATTGATCTCTTCCTGGAGCAATTCATCCTGATCGATAAACGTTCAAGGAGTTTTTCGATGGATTTCTTTTCCGTTTTGGCTGTGTAGGACACGATCATACTGCGGATTTTTTTGATATACGCCGTAAGAACCTCATCGATAGGGCTGCTAAAGAGTTTGGATAATATGTCCTGGATTTCCCACATGCTACCGCCCACTGTATCCCATATTTTTTCCACGTCTTTTTTCGTAAGATTGTAGGCATTTATTGAATATTTTTCCAGGTTCAGCAGCCATTCCATTACGTCGTCTTTCGATAGGTAATCTACTTTATAAAATGTCGATGTTTTTTTCAATCTCGAATCATTGTAAACCGTGTTCAAAAAATATCCGTCCGAGGATGCAATAATAATAAAGTATGCGCCAGGTGACTTTCTTTGGGCATGGCAACTAAAATTAAAGGGCGCAATTAATTTTCACTAGGTTTTAAAGATTATTTATAACCGCTTCCGCTAATTTTTCAACATACGGTTTTTCCCAAATGGAATTATGATCACCCGGAGTCCTTACTATTGTGGCTTTACCCTTTGTCATTTTTATAAGATCTTCTTCATTTACAGGAACACCGTCACGGTTAGAGGTATCCGCAATTATGGCTAATAATGGAGATTTTATTATATTAAAGGGTAAAATATGCTTGGATAATACAATCATATACGTTTCAAATTCTTCTTTGTTTAAATTACCTCCCTCTATATTCAGATTCTGCAATTTTAAAGCTTTTTCGAATTTTTTATCAATAATAGAGAAAAAAACTTTTTTAAAAACATCGGGAAAATATTCTATTTTGCGCAATATCTTTATAGTGCGTGGGAAATGGTGGGGATCGAAAACTATTAATCTTTCTACTGGGAAATTCAACTTTTCCAACCTTCTAACGATTTCATATCCGATCTTAATACCATTGCAGTATCCACCAATTATATAGCTCCCACCCTTTTGAACTGACAAGATTTGATCAAGATAATCATTAATCATTTGGTTAGGAGTTCGCGAAACCCTCGATCCAGTTTTCACCCCTCTGGACTGGATACCGTAGACGTTATATTTTTTCTCCAGCAGCAAGGCGAATTCATTGTATTGATTTACCATACCATGCAAGGCATGAATAAGAAAAATATTTTTTTCATTGCGCCCCTTGTTTAATTTCTCTATGCATTCCAGGTTGTTGATTAAATGATCTTCATAAATCTCTTTTTCCAATTCCAGGGATATTTTTTCTTCATTGGTCATATCAGTTAGTTTATCCAGTTCAGACCAGATACTTCTTCCTTCAAAACTCTGAGTAGAAGGCCTCGAAAAATCAAGAGGAAGATCCAATACCGGTATTTCCCCTTCAAATTCATTTAACCAAAATTCCTCCTGCTGCTTCAACTCTTTCTGATTGCTCTTCTTCTGCCACTCTGAATAATCTTTGTATTGAACCCGCAATGCAGGTGAATCTTCGCCTCGATAGAACGCCATGAAATCGTTTACCACGATATTCATGGAGGTCCCATCCGAAATAATGTGATGCATGTCCACCGCCAGAAGATGCCTACTTTCTTCAATTTCTATTAATTCAACCCGTATCAGCGGCGCTTTGGATAAATTGAATTGTTTAACAAAATTTCCTATTCTACTTAATCTTTCCCCTTCCTCCGTGCTCTCTGTTCGCCCCGTGAGAAATTCTATTTTAAATGCAATTTCATCATGTACCCGTTGGACCGGTTCACCCTCGATTATATGAAACGATGTTCTCAAACTTTCATGTCGGTCGGTTAACCGTTTAAAGGTTTGTTCAATTCTATTTTTATTAATCCTCCCTTCCAACACGAAAAAAGCGGGAATATTATAATTAATTCCTTTCTCGTCCATTTGATTCAAAACGTATAATCGTTTTTGCGCTGAAGATAATGGATAATATTCTTTCTTTTCTACAGGTTCTATAGAAATGTATCTTTCCTTAACCGATTCTTTAATGTAATTGGATAAACCACGAATAGTCGAATTTTTGAATATCTGGCCGAGCGGCATATTAACATGGAATATTTTGTGAATCTTTGATATTAAAACGGCCGCTTTTAACGAATGCCCACCAAATTCAAAAAAATTATCGGTAACCCCGATAAGCTCTTTCCTTCTTCCCAGAATTTCAGACCATAGGTCTGCCAACTTTTCTTCGATCGCACTTCCGGGAGCAATATGTCCTTGATCCATTCTCATTTCAAGAGATGGTAGGGATTTGCGATCAATTTTTCCTGTTGCCGTAAGGGGTAACGCATTCAAATGCATCAAATAAGAGGGTACCATATAACCCGGTAAATGTTTTGATAAATACTGTCTCAACTCAGACTTTGATAGATCCGCATCCGAAACAAAATACGCTGCAAGATATTTATCTCCACTATTTTCATTAAGGACCACAACCGCTTCCTTTATCTTCTTATATGATAATAATCGATTTTCTATTTCTTCCAACTCGATTCGAAATCCCCTGATTTTTACCTGCTGATCCATACGGCTCAAAAATTGAATATTTCCATCATTCAGCCATCGGCACAAATCTCCGGTTTTGTATAAAATTTTAGCCGCAGAGGTCACAGAGAAAAATCTCTCGGCCGTCAATTCCGGGTTGTTTAAATACCCCCGGGATACACCGTCGCCTCCTACCCAGAGTTCACCGGCAATTCCTAATGGCTGAAGTTTACCTGATTTATCTACAATATAAGCGGTCGAATTTGCAATGGATTTACCTATTGGAATCTTTTCTTTATATTCCTTATCGATTAAAAACGTTGTCGAAAAAGTCGTATTCTCAGTTGGACCATACCCATTGATGATCTTCAAACCGGGAAACCGTTTTCTCACCCTGTTAATATGAGACGGAGACAGCACATCCCCACCTACCAATAAACATCGAAGAGGTCCGAATATTTCTTCATCACTCTGCACCATCTGATTAAATAGCGGAGACGTCATCCACATGACGGTGATCTTATTTTCATTAATGCACATCTTCAATTTTTCCGGATTCAATATATCTTCTTTAACCATCAGATCAAGACCAAGTCCATTTAACAATGATCCCCATATCTCAAAGGTAGATGCATCAAACGCCAAGGCCCCTGTTTGTAAAATCCGGTCTTCGGGTTGAAAATCAATAAAATTAGTATTTTTTACCAACCGGATGACATTTTGATGCTCCACCATTACCCCTTTGGGATTTCCGGTAGAACCGGAGGTATAAATAATGTAGGCAAGATTTTGTACGCCTCCGGCGGGTCGCTTTTTGAAAGAAGCTCCGCAAAAACTTTTTGTTATTTCATTTTGCGTTAACAATAATCTAGCACAACTATCAGCTAACATGTAATTAATACGTTCCTGATGGTAATCCGCGTCTACAGGTAAATATGCGCCTCCCGCTTTCAAAATCCCCAGAATGCCGATTACCATTTCAGTGGAACGCTCGATTTTTATGCCGACAATGGTATCGGATTGGACTCCTTTTTGGATTAAATATTGAGCGAACTGCTCGGATCGTTCATTCAGCTCTTTATAAGATACTTGAGGGCAGACACATGGGGCTGCCTTTACAAGGGTTGGCCCTATAAGAGCAATCTGATTCGGTGTCCTTGCTGCCTGTTCCTCAAATAATTGATGAATGGTCTTATCTTTCGGATATTTGGCATTTGTATTATTGAATTCATTTAAGATTCGATTTTTTTCTTCTTCAGAAATGATTTCAAAATCAGAAAGCTTCTTGTACCTATTTTCAACCAAACTATTAACGATATTCTTAAAATAGACGATAAATCGTTCAACGGTTTCAGGCTTAAACAACTTGGTACAATATTCCAATGTCAACACCAACTTACCTTCCACTTCGATTCCGGATAATGTCAAATCGAATTTCGATACGCTGCTTTCATACTCATAGGGAGTTAATTTTAATCCGGGAATTTCTAATGCTTGCCTCTCTGTATTTTGGAGTACAAACATGGTATCAAACAAAGGGTTACGGGTAACGTCTCTGGTTATGACAACCCGTTCGACCAATTCCTCATACGGGTAATCCTGATTTTCAAAGGCGCTTAAGGTGTTTCCTTTGACTTCTTTCAGAAAAGCGGTAAACTCTTTTTCTCCGATCGGAGAATTGCGCAATGCCAATGTATTAACAAACATTCCGATGATCGGTTCCCAATCCGCATGTCTGCGTCCGGCGACCGGCGAACCGATAACAATATCTTCCTGGTTACTGAGTTTGGATAAAAATATATTATAAATTGTCACCAATACCATATACAAGGTGGTATGAGTGGCTAATGCCAATTTTTTCAATAAGTCTGTGGTCGTTTGATCTATTTCAAATGGAATCGCTTTTCCTTCAAAGCTCTGAACCACCGGTCTTGGAAAATCGATCGGCAAATCCAATACCGGTATTTCTTCTTCAAACGCCTTTAACCAGAACTCCGCCTGTCGTTTGATTAATTCCCTTTGCTTTTCTGTTTTCTGCCAATCCGAAAAATCCTTGTATTGAACCCGAAGTCGTGGCAAAGCATTTCCTTGATAAAACGCCATAAAATCCTTGATCATGATTTCGATCGAGGCCCCATCCGAAATAATATGATGCATGTCTACTGCTAAAAGCAACGTCTTCTTTTCGATTTCGATCAATCCCACACGCATTAACGGTGCTTTTGTTAAATCAAAAGATTTAACAACATTTTCTATTCCCCTTACCGTCTTCCTTCCCCCCGCTGTGACCTCCGTGTCCTCTGTGGCTAAATAACTTATTTCAAATTCCACATCGTCATGAATCCGCTGGACCGGTTCCTCATCGATCAGATGAAACGATGTTCGCAAACTCTCATGCCGGTCGATTAACCGTTTAAAGGTTTGTTCAAATCTATTCTTATCAAGCTCTCCTTCCAATATAAAAAAAGAGGGAATATTATAACTAATCCCTTTCTCATCCATTTGATGTAATACGTATAATCGTTTTTGCGCTGAAGATAATGGGTAATATTCTTTCTTTTCAACACTTTCTATCGAAATATATGTTTCTTTCACCGATTCTTTAATATAATCAGACAATCCGCGAATAGTAGAGGTTTTGAATATTTCTCCCAAGGGTATATTCACATGGAACAATTTCTGAATTTTTGATATTAAGATGGTGGCTTTTAATGAATGCCCACCCAATTCAAAAAAATTATCGGTTACCCCGATAAGTTCTTTTCGTCTTCCCAATATGTCAGACCATAACTCGGCCAACTTTTCTTCGATCGCATTTCCGGGCGCAATATATCCCCGGCTCACTTTCATTTCAAAAAATGGTAAGGATTTGCGGTCCAATTTTCCTGTTGCCGTAAGCGGTAACACATTCAGTCGCATAAAATAAGACGGTATCATATACTCCGGCAAATTCTTTGATAAATATTGTCTCAACTCTGATTCCGATAAATCGGCATCTGAAATAAAATACGCGGCAAGATATTTATCTCCCCTATCTTCTTTTTCGACGACAACCGCTTCCTTTACTTTTTCATGCGTTAATAATCGATTTTCAATTTCTCCCAACTCGATTCGAAATCCCCTGATCTTTACCTGCTGATCCATGCGGCCTAAAAACTCAATAGTTCCATCATCTCTCCATCGGCACAAATCCCCTGTGCTATATAACCGGCAACCGGTAAACTTTTCAAACGTTAATTCAGGCCGATTCAAGTACCCTCGCGCTAAACCTTTCCCTGAAATATACAACTCGCCTGTTATTCCGGTGGGCTGCAACCGATGATAGTTATCCAAAATATAAAGTCTTATATTAGGTAGCGGTTTTCCGATCGGGATACTTGCTGATTCAATGCCCGGGGCTAACGAATACCAGGATGCATACACTGTACTTTCGGTTGGGCCATAAATATTCTCCAGTTTTATAGATGTATTTAAGTCGTTGAATTTTTTTACCAACTCCGGTAATAATGCTTCTCCCGCTAAAAAGATACATTTCAAACTCGCTATATGCAATTTATTTTCCATACCCAGATACCCAATGAACGTATTGAACATGGAAGGCACAAAGTTGATATGACTGACACCATTTCGTTCGATCATACCCAAGATCACCCGGGGATCTTTTTCACCCCCATTTTCCAATAAGACTAACTTTCCCCCTCCCATAAACCATCCGAATAACTCGGTTACCGATACATCGAAAACATAAGAAGTTTTTAAAAGATAAATATCTGATAAACCGAAAGGATATCTTTGTTGTATCGCATATAATAAATTGACAACCGATGCATGCTCGACCAGTACGCCTTTGGGCCTACCGGTAGAGCCAGATGTATATATAATGTAAGCGAGATTTTTATTTTTATTTAAATGTAGGGGCGCCCCCACGTGTGCGCCCAATTTCTCACCAAATTCCTTTTCATCACGAACACACGGGCAGGCACATAGGTCTGCCCCTACGGAATGAGTAACCAAAAAGAGCGCTTGGCTGTCTTTTAAAATGTAATCAACGCGCTCTTGCGGGTAATCCGGATCAATGGGTAAATACGCGCCGCCTGCTTTCAATATTCCCAAAATTCCAATAATCATTTCAACGGAACGCTTGATCTTGATGCCCACAATGGTATCGGGCCCAACGCCTTTCTGGATTAAGTATTGAGCGAATTGATCGGATCGATCATTGAGCTCTTTATAAGAGAATTGAGGGCAGACACACGGGTCTGCCCCTACAAAAGATGAACCTATAAGGGCGAGATAATCCGGTGTCCTTGCTGCCTGTTCTTCAAATAATTGATAAATCGTCTTTTCTTTTGGATACTCAGTTTCTGTATCATTAAAATCATACAATATACGGTTCTTCTCTTCTTTCGTGATGATCTCAAAATCTGAAATTCTTCTATCCTTATCTGTAATTACACCATTAATGATATTCTTAAAATAGACAATAAACTGCTCAATGGTTTCAGACTTGAATAATCGGTTGCAATATTCAAATGTAAACAGTATCTTATCTCTCACTTCGATCCCGGATAAGGTCAAATCGAATTTCGATATTTTATTTTCGTATTCATAGGTAGTCAATTTTAATCCGGGAATCTCTAATTCCTGCATATCGGTATTTTGTAAGATAAACATCGTATCAAACAAGGGATTGCGGCCGGTATCCCTGTTTATTACAACCCGTTCTACCAACTCTTCATACGGGTATTCCTGATTTTCAAAGGCGCGTAACGTGTTTCCTTTAACTTCTTCCAGAAACCCGATAAATGGTTTCTCCCCCAATAGTGAATTGCGTAAGGCGAGTGTATTGACAAACATCCCGACTACCTTTTCTAAATCAGAATGCCTTCGCCCCGCTATTGGCGAACCGATAACAATATCCTCCTGGTTACTGACTTTGGATAAAAATATGTTATATAAAGCTAAAAGGACCATATATAGCGTGGTCCCAGTTTCTAACGCCAAAGTTTTTAGGACGACAGTGGTTCCTTTGTCCAGTTCAAAATGGATGTTTCTTCCTTCAAAACTCTGAACCGAAGGCCTCGAAAAATCAAGCGGAAGATCCAATACCGGTATTTCTCCTTCAAATTCATTTAACCAGAATGCCTCCTGCTGTTTCAGTAATTCGCATTGATTTTCCCGCTTCTGCCATTCCGAAAAATCTTTATATTGAATTTGGAATTCGGGCAAATCCTCCCCTCGATATAACGCCATAAAATCTTGCACCACGATATTCATGGAGGTTCCATCCGAAATAATATGATGCATGTCTACCGCTAAAAGAGACATCTTATCTTCAATTTCGATTAACCCAACCCGTATCAACGGCGCTTTGGAAAGATCAAAAGGGTCGCTTTTTGAAAAAAGCTCCGCAAAAACTTTTGGTTGGGGTACTGCAATATGATTGATTCTAAATTCGACTTGACGATGAATCCGCTGAACGGGCTCATCATCGATCATATGAAACGACGTTCGCAAACTCTCATGTCGATCAATTAACAGTTTGAATGTCTTCTCGAGCTTTTCTTTATCGATTTCTCCTTCCAATACAAAGAAAGAGGGAATATTATAATTGACACCCTTCTCATCCATTTGATGCAATACGTATAATCTTCTCTGCGCCGAAGATAAGAGGTAATATTCTTTCTTCTCCACCGGGTCAATCGAAAGATACGTTTCTTTCGCGGCTTCGTTAATAAAACCTGATAAATCACGAATGGTGGGGTGAGTAAATACGTCGGTTAATGACATATTCACATCAAAAATTTTATGAACGTGAGAAACCAATAAGGCCGCTTTCAACGAATGCCCACCCAATTCGAAAAAATCGGAATCAATGCTTATCTTATTTTCGTCAATACCTAATATGTCAGACCATATATCAACCAATTGTTTCTCTATTTCATTTTCGGGTGCAACATACCCTTTCTCTTCTTTTATCCCCGGTTCGGGTAATGCTTTTCGGTCGACTTTCCCATTGGATGTTAACGGGATTCGATCCGGAAAAAGAAAGCACGATGGAACCATGTATTCGGGTAACTCATGGGATAAATAATTTCTTAACTCTTCCACGTCAAGAATTTCATCGGACACAATATACGCACATAAGGATTTATCTCCGGCATTGTTTTCTCGTGCAATGACAACAGCGTCTTTAATATCACGGTGCCTCAATAATTGGGTTTCGATTTCCCCCAATTCAATGCGAAAACCTCTGATTTTTACCTGATTATCAATTCGCCCCAGATATTCAAGATTACCATTCTCCAACCAGCGCCCCAAATCCCCCGTTCGATAAAATATGCCTCCGGCGGGTCGCTTTTTGAAAAAAGCGCCGCCAAAACTTTTGGTTATTGAAAGATTGGAAAGATTAAAAAATTTTTCCCATGTTAACTCCGAACGATTTAAATATCCTCTTCCTACACCATCACCCCCAACATGCATTTCCCCCGAAACGCCAACTGGTAAAAAATTCATATATTTATCCAACACATAAACCGTCAACGTAGGTATGGGTCTTCCAATATTACTGATACCGGATTCGAGTTCGATTTCCCCAATCTCTTTAAACGTGACATGAACTGTTGTTTCGGTAATCCCATACATGTTGATTAACCGCGTATGAGGATATTTGTCCTTCCATTCTTTCAACCGCGAGGGCTGCAATGCTTCCCCACCAAAAATGATATACCGAAGCGATAATTCGCTTTCCTTTTTTTGAGAGGCCGATAACGCCACGCTCATCAAATTATAAAACGCCGAAGGCGTTTGATTTAATACCGTGACTTTTTCTTTTTTTAATAATTCCAAATATTTCTCGGTATCCCTGGCCAATGCTTTGGAAATGATGATTAATTTTCCCCCATACAATAATGCCCCAAACATTTCCCATACCGAGAAATCGAAACAATACGAGTGAAACATCGTCCATATATCCCGATCATTAAACTCAAATTGAAAAAGATCGTTTACCATCAAACGCACGACATTCCGATGCTCAATCAAGGTGCCTTTGGGTTTTCCGGTTGTTCCGGAAGTATAGATAACATAAGCGAGCAAGTTGGCCAGTTGCCGGTTGTCGGATGCCGGTAAAAAAAACGCACTCGGGCAGACACATGGGTCTGCCCCTACGTGAATATCCCTCTGTAGGGGCGCATCTATGTATGCGCCCAATATCTTGAAAGTGTTGGGGCAGATACGCGGATCTGCCCCTACGGAATGAGTAACCAAAAAACGCGCCTGGCTATCTTTTAGCATATATTCGATACGCTCTTGCGGGTAGTCTGGATCAATGGGAAGATAGGCACCACCTGCTTTCAATATTCCCAAAAGTCCGATAATCATTTCAATGGAACGGCCGATTTTTATGCCCACAATGGTATCGGTCCCAACGCCTTTTTGGATTAATTCATCCGCCAATTTTTGGGATCGTTCATTCAGTTCTCCATAGGAAATTTGTAGGGGCGATTCGCGAATCGCCCAATTGGAGTTTTGAGAAGGGGGCGCTTCTCGAAGCGCCCCTACAGAAGTTGGACCTAAAAGAGCAATACAATCAGGTGCCTTAATTACCTGTTCCTCAAATAATTCATGAATGGTCTTATCCCTGGGATATTCCGCCGCCGTATTGTTAAAATCATTTAATAGTTGCCTCTTCTCTTCTTCGGTGATGATCTCAATTTCCGATATCTTCTTATCGGGGTCGGATAATATGATTTCGATCATATGACCAAAATGAAGCGAAATTCGTTCAATCATCTGTCGATGGTAAAAGCGAGGGTTATATTCAATTTTACCTTCAATAATTTCTTCAACCCGTAAAAATGAAAAAATGACTTTGGGATTAATCACTGAAAGATGCTCTTTATCCTGAATATTTTCCAATACCAACGCTACATCGAAAAGGGGACGCTCCTCCTCTGAAAACGGTATTTCCAATTGCCGAACCAATACCTCAAACGGATAATTTTGGTTTTCATTCGCTTCAATGATCGTTTGTCTGACCTGGAACAATAATTCCTTGAACGATATTTCACCGTTCAATTGATGACGTAATGCCAATACCGTATTGATAAACCCCGCCCCTTCATTACTCTTTTCCCCGTGTTCTCCGTGTGCGCCGTGAGAAACCGGTGTTCCAATGATGATATCCTCATTACCCGTATACTTTGAGAGTAAAAGCGCCAGTACCGCATTCAATATAATATAAAGACGGATATCGGAATCCGCACTCCATTTCACTAAACTTGAAGATATATCTTTATCAAATTCGATGCAAACCGAATCGCTATCTAAGTTTTCGGTTGTTATATTTTTATTAACATGAGAATATGGAAAACGGCTGACTGATAATTCCCCGGATAATTTTTCAAGCCAATATTCTTTTTCTTTAGCCTTTTTTCCTGCAGCAATCCATAGACGATCAAAATCGGATAGACCACTCCTATGCATGGTATTACTCCTTTTTTGTCTGAATAACCGATTGGTTGAACGATGACAGCTTCCGCCAATGATCGCTAGACGTTCTATCTTGAAATTAAATTATTGTGTTTTTTTCAGGAAGCATTACTAGAACTAAATATCCGCCTTCGAAATTCACATAAAATGGTAACATATTTTGGATTTAATTTCAAGGACTCCCTATGATAATAATAGTCATTTCATCTTAAATGCGTCATTTTTTGGAGGAACATGACATTTCCATGACACGTTGTATCTTTGCTGTAATAACTCCACTAACCCTTTTGATTGTAATCCTTGTTAGCGTTAGAAATCGAACTCGCTTTCTTCCTCCCGAAGCGTATTGGTTTTTAACATGGTTATACGTTGCGATATCTGGAAATCTTCTATTTTCTTTTTTTTATCCGTGACAACCTGTTCCATAATTTCCTGATAATGCCGGAGCATATTCTCGGCGGTCTGTTGATTAAATAAAGCAACTGAGTAAGTTAACGTCACCATTATTTGATCTCCGCAATCCATTGCGCCCAGTCGCAAGTCGGTTTTAATGGGTTCCCGGAAATCGTCAAAGGGTTTTAGCTCCAACCCCTGATGGGACAAATTCTGATCTTCTACTTTTGTTAATGCGAAGATAACTTCATATAGAGGATTTCTGCTTGTATCTCTTGGGATATTCAATTGCGCTGCCAGTTGATCAATGGAGTAATCCTGGTTCTCAAACGCTTGCAAGGTATTGGATTTTACGTTTTCAAGAAATTCTTCGAAGCGCTGTTTGGGGTCAACCGTATTTCTCATTAACAAAACATTCACAAACATCCCGATAATGCTCTCAAGACCGGTGGTGCGCCTTCCTGCTACCGGGCTTCCCACGATGATATCGTTCCGGTTGGTATATTTTGCCAGCAATAAGGTAAATACGGCCAATAAAACCATATACAGGGTCCCCCCTTGTTCGGAAGCAATTCCTCGTAATTTTTCAGCCCATTGAACATTGATTTCACTGCTTATCGTGTGTCCGTCCAGCCGCTGAATCGCCGGTCTCGGGTAATCGGTCGGAAGATTCAATACGGGTATTTCGCCTTGAAACCTTCTAAGCCAATATTCTTCCTGCGTTTTTAACCGATCGGTGTAATATGCCCGCTTTTGCCATTCCGCAAAGTCCCGGTAATGAAAGCTTAAAAGGGGTAATTTCATTCCGGAATGAAGGGATAGAAACTCTCTCATCAGGATGTTCAGGGATATTCCGTCGGTGATAATATGATGCATATCAACGAGTAATATATGTCTTTCATCGTTCTTTATTAATCCCACTCTTAATAAGGGGGCATGGGAAAGATCAAAGGGGCGAATAAAATTCGTTGTCAACTCCCGGATATTTTCCATTTTATTTGGGGCATCATAATAAAAAATCGTCAAATCCATGGCATCATGAATTCTCTGGACCGGTATGTCTCCCAACATCCGAAAGGATGTTCTTAACATTTCATGCCTTAAAACCAATTTTCTAAAAATTTCAGTTAAAATCTCAGGGTCCATCCTTTCATGAAGTTCCCAAAATACCGGCAGGTTATAAGCGACGCTGTCAGGTTCGATCCGATGAATCCTATACAACCGCTTCTGCGCCGAAGATAATTCATAATATTCTTTGTCTTCGACCGGTTCGATCCCTTCAAATCTTTCTCCCGATGTCCCCCGGATGTATTCGGCCAATCGCCGGACTGTCGAACGTTTAAAAATCTCTGTCAGGGGTACAAGGACATTGAGTTCTTTCTGAATTTTCGATACCACAGCCGTGGCTTTTAGCGAATGACCGCCCATTGAGAAGAAATTATTATCAATCCCTATCGTACCCGGTGGTTGATTCAATACATCATGCCATATGAAGACCAGTTTTTTCTCCAGTTCATCCCGGGGGCCGATGAACCCATCTCCGCTGTTTACCACCGGTTCAGGTAAGGCTTTACGGTCGATCTTACCGTTCATCGTTAATGGGATTCGGTCTAATTGTACAAAATACGAGGGAATCATATAATCCGGTAAGGTTTTGCACAGGAATTCGCGTATTGCCGCTTTGTCATATTCGTATTCGGACACCGTATAAGCGCAGAGATACTTATCGCCGTTCTTATCCTCACGCGCGCCCACCAGTGCCTCTTTTATTCCCGGGCATTTCCTTAACTGATTTTCGATTTCTCCCAACTCGATTCGAAATCCCCGTATCTTGACCTGAGTATCCATTCGACCTAAAAATTCAATGTTTCCGTCCTCCAACCACCTGGCCAAATCCCCGGTTTTGTAAAGAATGCCTCCGGCGGCCCACCTTTTTGAAAAAAGGTGGGGCCAAAAACTTTTGGTATGGTTACGGGTTCGATTAATTTGATTATTTTGATTATTATGGGTACGATTAAGAAAACCGGCTACCGGCAATCGGCTACCGATAAACTTTTCAAACGTTAATTCAGGGTTATTTAAGTATCCTCTGGCTAAACCATCTCCGCCGATGCATAATTCTCCCGGCGTACCTATCGGTTGCGGCAAACCGAAGCGGTTTAATATGGCAATGAACGTATTGGCCAGGGGTTTGCCGATGGTTAATCGATTGCTCCCACTGACTTCTTTGATGCTCGACCAGATCGTTGTTTCAGTCGGACCATAAACATGATAAATTTTTCCATCGATGACACCCTTGAGTTTTTCCAGTAATGCCCCGGTCAACGTTTCTCCCCCCACGATGACATATCTCAATTTTCTCAACCGTTTACCCAATTCCGCATCATCGACAAATGCCTGCAACCGGGACGGCGTGGCCTGAAAGATGGTCACTTTTTCTCTCTCGATTATATTTAATGCCATTTCCGCATTCATTTGCTCGTCCTCTGTGCCGATGACCACGGTTGAACCTTTGGTGAACGGAAGAATGGTTTCCAATCCGAATATATCGAAAGAGACTGCGGTTAACGATAAAATGATGTCGTCCTCTTTGAAGGGAATGACATCGGTTATTCCTTTGATGAAGTTCACCACGGACGGATGTTGAATCATGACGCCTTTGGGTTTTCCGGTGGAGCCCGATGTGTAAATGACATAGGCGAGAGAAGAGGTCGGTTGCCGGTTGCCAGGGGCCGGTTGGGGAGAGAAGTTAAGAGGGTGAGAAGCTGAGAGGTTAAGCGGATCTAAAAAGAGCACTTCCTTAATTTCCGAACTTCTTATCTTCTTAACTTCTTCATTGTTGCTGGTAAGCAACAATGCCGCTCCACTATCTCTCAACATATAATCGATCCGTTCCCGGGGGTAATCCGGGTTAAGGGGTAAGTAAGCGCCTCCGGCTTTTAATATGCCAAGAATTCCCATGATCATTTCAATGCAACGCGGGACGTTTATCGCGACAATGCTATCGGGTTGAACACCTTTTTGGATTAATTCATACGCCAACTGATCGGATCGTTTATTCAATTCTTGGTAGGAAATTTGTCGGGGCCATTCGCGAAGCGTCCCGACAGCAGTTGAACCGATAAGTGCCATATAATCAGGTGTCTTTTCCACCTGCTCTTCAAATAATTCATGAATGGTTTTATCTTTGGGATAATCGGCCTCGGTGCAATTAAAACCATATAATATACGATTCTTCTCTGCTTCGGTGAGAATTTCAATATCCGAAATTCTTCTATTTACATTTTCAATTACTCCATGGAGGATACTCTTAAAATAAGTAATAAACCGCTCAATGGTTTGAGACTTAAATAATTTTGTACGGTACTCAAATGTGAATGACAGTTCTTCTTCTTCCTTCGCCAATAAGGTTAAATCGAACTTGGAGGTCCGGTTCTCGTATGGATAAGAGGTTAACTTCAAATCCCCTATTTCCAATTCCATTGAGTCGGTATTCTGCATGACAAACATGGTATCAAACAACGGATTACGGGCCACATCGCGAGGCACCGATAAGCCTTCGACCAACTCTTCATATGGAACATCCTGGTTCTCAAACGCAGCCAATGACCTGGTTTTTATTTCATCCAAAAATTCATTATAGGTCTTTTCTCCCGCCGGATAATTTCTCATGGGAAGCGTATTAACAAACATGCCGATGATATTTTCCAAATCTGCATGCCGTCGCCCGGCAACCGGCGTTCCCACCACAATATCTTCCTGACCGCTTAACTTCGATAAAAAGATGGTGTATATGGCAAGCAGTGCCATATACAGGGTCGTTCCCGTATCCAGGGTGAACGCTTTAATCGCCCGAGTGGCCTCCGGTCCAATGCCAAACCCCATGATGCTTCCTTCAAAATCCTGAACAAGGGGTCTCGAATAATCCGCCGGTAAATTCAATACCGGGATCTCCTCTCCAAACTCATCTTCCCAATATCGTCTCTGGTCGAAAAATTTCTCTTTTTCCTTTTCAGCTATTTGCCATTGAGCATAATCTTTATATTGAAGGTTCATGACCGGCAATTCACGGCCGGCATAAAGCTCCATAAAGTCCTTTATCATCGGAACAATCGACATTCCATCCGAAATGATGTGATGCATATCCACAACCAGGATATGCCTTCCCTCATCTTCTTTAATTAATCCGACCCTCATTAATGGTGCTGTCGCTAAATCAAAGGGACGAATAAGCATCGGTATCTGATCATGCCCCCCCGCCCCAACATACTCAATTCCAAACGCCACGGTATCGTGAACCTTCTGAACCGGTTCATCGCCCAAAACCAGGAACGAGGTCCTTAGGCTCTCATGCCGTTGAATCAACTGCTGTGCCGCCGACTCCATTCGGAGACGATCGACTTTTCCCTCCAAACCAAAAACGGAAAACATGTGGTACGCGACAGTGCGCTCATCCAGTTGATGAAGGATATATAACCGCTTCTGCGCCGAAGATAACGGGTAATGGCTTTTCGTCTCCACCGGGAGAATGGGAGAATGCATCCGAGTGACTGCGTTTTCCAGATATTGGGCAATCTCTCTGATATTGGGAGAATCGAAAAATACATTCAATCCGAGGTCTACATTAAATATTTTATGAATTTGTGCGATTAACTGGATGGCTTTTAAACTATGGCCCCCCAAAGAAAAGAAATCATCATCAATACCGATTCGTTCTTCATTCAATAGGTCCTGCCAGATGGCCGCCAACCGTTTCTCGGTCTCATTCCTCGGGGGCACATACCGAGTATCGATCAGGTATCCGCTTGCCGGCCCGGGCAGGGCATTTCGGTCTATTTTCCCGTTAAAGGTCAAGGGTACGGATTCGATCCTGAAAAAATACGATGGCACCATATAATAAGGCAGCGTTTTCAATAAATAATCTTTCAATTCCCCGGCCGATATCTCAACCGCCGATACAATATACGCACAAATGTATTTTTCACCCGTTTCATCCCCTTTGATTGCCACGACCGTCTCATTCACCCAATCATGACTCAAAAGCCGGGCTTCGATTTCTCCTAACTCGACCCGGAATCCTCGTACCTTTACCTGATGATCCAGCCGGCCCATATACTCCAAATCCCCGCAACCTAACCATTTGACCAGGTCACCCGAACCGTACAATCGCTCTCCGCGCTTATAGGGATGGTCGATAAATTTCTCCCGGGTTAACCAGGCATTGTTCAGGTACCCCCTGGATAACCCCTTTCCCCCGACATACAATTCGCCGACAATTCCCAAAGGCGCCAATTTCCGATATTTATCCAATACGTACACGGACAGGGTGGGGATCGGCTGACCGATGTTACCGATATTAAATTCGATCTCTGTTTCTCCCACCTCTTTGTAGGTTACATGCACGGTTGTTTCGGTTATTCCGTACATATTGATGAAATGGATGCCGGGATATTTGAGCCGCCAATCCGTTAACCGAGCAGGACTCAATGCTTCTCCGGCAAATACGAGATACCGGATCGTCAAACCGGAACCCATCATCTCGTTATCGGCGTCCAATAAGCCATAGAACGCGCCGGGAGTTTGCGTGAGGACACTGATGCTCTCCCGGCTTAACAATTTTAAAAACGCGCGAGGGCTATTCCGGGTTTCTTCGGATATGATCACTGTTTTTCCCCCAAAAAACAGCGCACCGTACATCTCCCATACCGATAGGTCAAAACACCAGGAATGGAAAAGACTCCAGGTATCCTTTTCCGTAAAATCAAATAATTCAGCGCTGTCATCCGTAAAAAATAATCGAATCACGTTATCATGCTGGACGATGACCCCTTTGGGGCGACCGGTGGAACCGGAAGTATACAAGACATAAGCGATGTCACCGGGCCTGTTTAACCGAGCAGGGTTACCCCCCGGATTCCCTTCAACCGCGTTGAATTCTTCCGAATATAATCCCAATTGGATTTCAGTCACCCGATTGCTGCTTCGATCGATCCCTTCGTTTAAATCCGGATCGATGTCACTCCCAACCAATAAACAGGTCATCCGACTGTCGTGCAGGATATAGTGGATTCGCTCCCGGGGAAAAGTGGGAACAATTGGTAAATATCCGGCGCCCGCTTTTAATATTCCCAATATACCAATGGTGGCTTCAAACGATCTTCCGGCAAATATCCCCACGATTTGATCAGGCATTACGCCATGGTTCCGAAGTCGTTGGGCCAAATGATTGGCACGCAGGTTCAACGCCTCATAACTCAGCGCCTCCCCATCGTTGATACAAGCGATTCGCCCCGGATGCTTCAACACCATCTGTTCAACCTGTTCATGAATGACCAAATCCCGGGGGTAACCGCTTTCCGCATTCATGCCATTGAATCGATACAATAATTGCGATACCTCCGGCTCGGTCAATAACTCTATTTTACCGATCGGTTGACCCGAATCGCGAATCACACTCGCGACGATCCGGGAAAAGTGACCCGCCATTCGCTCGATCCGGTTTCGCATGAATAGATCGGTATTGTAGATAATAGTTACGTCCAATTCGCCATTCTCTTCACTTATCAGGAAGGCTACATCATGGGAACTGGCGATCCGGGTGGCCTTACGCCCCACACCGTAAGGGATGATCCGCAATCCGACCTGTTGAGCCAACCGCTTCACATTTTCTCGAATACCCGGCGAAATATGATCCATATCCACCATGACATCAAACAAAGGCGAATGACTTAAATCCCTAGTTAACGATAATTCTTCCACCAGTTTGTCAAAGGGATACGCATCGTGGTCATAGGCTTCAAGGCAGGTTTCTTTTGTCTTCATCAGGATATCGAGGAAACCATCCTCGCCCTTGATTTCATCCCTTAAAGGCAGCATATTAATGTAAAACCCGACCTGGTTTTCAAGTTCCGGGTGTTTGCGCCCGCTGGTGGGAATTCCCAAGATGATATCTTCCTGCCCGGTATAACGGTGAAGCAAAATTTTAACCACAGATACCAGCGCCATAAAAGAGCTGGCCCCGACTTCACGGCTTATTGAGAATAACGCTTCTGTTTTCGATGGTTCCAATCTAAAATGAATGGAATCTCCATTATACGTCTTATGGACCGGACGAGGATAATCCAGAGGCAACTCCAATACCGGTAATTGCCCGCTCAATTTTTCATGCCAATAACAACGGTCAGGCTTCTCCTCATCGGAACGATCGTGTAAGGAACGATTCTGCCATGAGGCATAATCTTTGTACTGAATATTTAACGGAGCCTGAGAATCGGGGCGGTTTTCACTCAAGGCATGGTACAATTGAAAGAGATCATCCAGAAAAACTTCCATGGACCATCCGTCACTGATAATATGATGCATGGCCATGATTAATAAATGCTGCCGCTCACTCAATTGAAGGAGCTTTAACCGAAATAAGGGACCTTTGGCTAAATCGAATCGCCGGGTAATGGCCTCGCGGGTAATGTTATCCATCACCTTATCCCGATCCCGGTCCCCATATCCCCTCAAATCCATTTGCTCCAGGCCGAATATGTTTTTTTCAATTATTTTTTGCTTGTATTCACCATTAACCTTAATAAAGACCGTACGAAAAGATTCATGACGGTTGATTCCAAGACCGCAAGCTTGCGCGAAGTGCTCCGAATTTAATTCGCCTTCGATCATTAAACGGGTGGCAATGATATACCCGTAAAATGCCTCATTTAATTCATCGATTAATAAAAGCATGCGTTGAGCATACGAAACCTCATAATAATCCTGTTCCTCGACAGGGGTTATCGGATCGTTTTTGATCCCCGAAGCCGTTTTCTCTAATCGGGCGTCTGAGAGATGGCGTAAATAGCCCTCTAATGGCGCCACACTCAAAGCGCTTACAAATCTTAATGCGGCTTCACGGGATTTTTTAGATTGCTCATTGTATAATTCCTTATTGGAAACAAGGGCCTGTAAAGATTCTTTCCAGGGTTCAATGTCCTGATCGGGAATGAGGGCTTTGGGAAATGCGTTCTCATCCAGTTCATGAGTAAATCGAGTAATCGGCTTAACCGGCAACACATCAGCGGTTCCCAATTTGGCTTCCCGAATTCCTCCCCTATCGCTGGCAATCACCGGTATTCCCCGTACCATGGCATCGACAATCGTCATCCCAAATCCTTCTTCCCAGACACTGGGCATGAGCAGTATTTTCACCTTTCCGAATAGCGAATCAAGATCGGATGAACTCTTTAAGAAGGTCACATTGGCAAGGGAATTTAATCGACGCGTATCCGTGGGCGTGGTCCCCCATCCCGGGACTACTGCAAATTTGAATTGGGGAAAGGATTCTGCCAGCGCTATAAAAATCGCTATTCCTTTCACCTGACAGGGATTAATCATGACAATATACTCATTATCAAAGCTGCCCAGGCAAGGGAAATCGCCTTTCCCATAATGAGGGGGATGATGAACAAAGGTCTCAAAACCCGACCATTGGCGAATATAATCGGAGACAAAATGGCTGATAGTGAGAATGATTGCCGATTGGCCGATCAATTCCGTGCGTTTCTTGCCCGGATATAAACTTTCCGGACCGAAAGGCAGCATCTGAGGCGTATGAGCCAAATATATCACATTATGAGGGCTCACCTGATGAACGGCTCGAAGCAGTAATTGGGACGGATCTTCCGAAGAGATCAATATCCAATCCGGTTGGTAACTCTTTATCTCTGCAATCAATGCTTCTCTTAAATTATCCGCATGTTTTACCGCGTAAACGCTGACGCCATTCAGGGTGAACATATAGGTATCATGGGTTTCTTCAACTTCGATCTCTTGCGAGACTAATCCGTCCAGCAATTCGTCATGAGTCATGGTGGGCGGCGTATCCAATGCAGGGGCAAGGACGTGGAGGCGATGACCTCGAACAGCCATTGCTTCGACCAAACACTTATTGGATTTATTCGCCCCGCCAAATACCCGGGTATAGGGAAGATTCATGGTTAATAAGATTTTCATACCCCCTGTTACCGGTTTATCGCTGTCGGGTAATTCCCGCGATTGGGATCGAATAATTTGATGACTGATATCGGCAATGGTTCCTGCTTTAAAAAACGCATTTAACGGGATGTCTACCAGAAATTCTTTTTTTAGTCGATTGGCCAATCGGAGCGCCACCAAACTATTCCCGCCGAGTTCAAAGAAACCGGCCTGAATACTGATCTGATCTCGTTTAATTCCTAAAACCTCCGACCATAACCCGGTTAGCCTCTCTTCGATCGGATGGGAGGGAGCCCGGTACCCCTTACCGGCCTGGATATCGGGTTCGGGCAATGCCTTTCGGTCGACTTTTCCATGGACGGTCAAGGGGATCCGTTCTAATCGAATGAAATAGGACGGGATCATATAATCCGGTAATATTCCCGCTAAATAGTTTCTTAGCGTATGGGGTTCAATGTCCCGGTTAGACGTAAAATAAGCGCAAAGGAATTGGTTTGCGTCTGTGTTTTCCTTTCCGATGACCACCGCATCCGTTACGCATACGGGGCTCTCCTCATAACCCGATTCTCGTTTAAAACCTTTTAGATTATTTTCAATCTCCCCCAGTTCGATCCGAAATCCTCTAATCTTGACCTGATGATCGATACGACCGAGGAATTCAATATTCCCGTCATTTAATATCCGACATAAATCCCCTGTTTTGTATATTCTCCCAAACCAAACGTTTTTGGCTCCACCTTTTTTCAAAAAGGTGGAAAATGTTGCAGCCGTTAATTCGGGCCGGTTTAAATACCCTCTGGCCAAACCGATTCCCGATATCCCCAATTCCCCGGAAATTCCAATCGGTTGGATGTGGAGATTTTTATTCATCACAACCAACCGGGTATTATCGATCGGTTTTCCGATGGGGATGGTTTCTCTTTCCGTTCCCTTTAGGCAATCGAAATAGCTGACATCGATGGTAGCTTCCGTGGGTCCATATAAATTAATTAAATTAATCAACCGGATATCTGATCCTTCATTCAATAATCGTTTAAATTGTTCCACATGGGATAATAATAAGGCTTCGCCGCTGGAAAAAACCCGTTTTAAACAGGATAACCGGCTAAACATATTGTCGCTGTCTGTTACAACATCCAAAAGGACACGTAACATGGATGGAACAAAATGGATCGTCGTTACCCGATGTCGTTGAATGGCGTCTGTTATCTCTGCCGGATTTTTTTCTCCTCCGGAAATAAGTAAACAGACTTTTGCGCCCCCGATGGCCCACCAAAAAATTTCCCATACGGAAACATCGAACGTATAAGTCGTCTTTTGTAAAATCGTATCATTCTCATTAAGAGGATATTTTTTTTGCATCCAATTTAAGCGATTGACCAATGAAAGGTGGGTAATGGCAACGCCTTTGGGCTTTCCCGTTGTCCCGGATGTGTAAATGATGTAAGCAAGAGAAGTGGACGGGTGCCGGTGGCCGGTTACCGGTAACACAGAAGCATACGGGCAGACACGCGGGTCTGCCCCTACGGAATGAGTAATCAATAGGAACACCTGGCTGTCCTTAAGCATGTAATCGATCCGCTCCTGTGGGTAGTCCACACCAATCGGAAGATACGCGCCGCCTGCTTTCAATATGCCGAATATTCCGATAATCATTTCAATCGAGCGTTCGATTTTTATACCGATAATCGTATCGGGGGCAACGCCTTTTCGGATTAAGTCATGAGCCAAACGATTGGATCGTTCATTAAGTTCTCGATACGAAATTTGCAGGGAAGTCGAACCAATAAGAGCCAGATGATCCGGTGTTTTCTCCGCCTGTTCCTCAAACAATTCATGGATGGTTTTATCCCTGGGAAATTCCGCCGCCGTATTATTAAAATCATAGAGTATCCGATTTCTTTCCTCATCCGATATCATTTCAAACTCATATACAATCTGGGCGTCATTCTCTAACATGGATTGAACAATGCGGTAAAAATGACGACATAATTTATCGATCGCTTCTTGCTCAAATAAGGATTCACTGGAGTCGAAACGGATTTCTATTTTATCGGCTATCATTACGCTGAGCGTTAAATCATAATGCGTCATTTCAAACATGGAATAGGAATCAATGGATAAGGCACTGTCCGATGGGAGTAAACGATGATCGATCGGGTAATTCTCGATAACGACCAGTGTATCAAACAACGAGGCACCATCCTTTAGTCCGCAGCAATTTTGGATATCCGCTAATGATGTGCTCTCGAAATCTTCCCTTATTTTTAAGATATTATCGATTTCGAATACCACATCGATGAGTGCCTGTTTCGGGTGAGTGCGTACTCTTAAGGGAATGGTATTGATAAACAAACCCACCATATCTTCGATTCCTTTTAACGCAGCGGATCTTCCGGATACGGTCGTTCCGAAAACCACATCGTCACACCCGCAATATTTTTGAAGTAATACTGCCCAGGAGGCATACAGAACCGATGCCAAAGTCACCCGCTTTGCCCGGGTAAAACGATCCAGCTTCTCTTTCGTATCGCCTTCGAAGACGATTGAATTAACGATTGAATGATTAGTTTTTACCTCATTTCCCCCCTCTTTTCTTTTGCGTTTCATGGGTAATTCGGTCGGGATTTCAAAGCCATCCAAATATTCTTTCCAAAATTCCTTCTGCTTATCGCTATCCCGGTTCTGAATCCAGGTGACAAATTCTTGAAATGATGGTTTTAGGTTGGGTAGGGGTTCTCTTCCTTCATCCCACTCGTGGTAGGCATAAAAAAATTCTTTTAAAATAATCCCATTACTCCATCCATCATACAAAATATGATGACTGCTGATAACTATCTCATAGTGATTATCTTCAATTTTGAATAACGTTACTCTGAAAGGAACATCTCTCAAATCAAAGGGTTGGTTTCGATCCTTCTCCTTTAAGACTTGCAGTAAGTTTTCTTTTTCATCCTGTTGTGCCCCGGAAATATCCTGGAATACCAATTGCAAATGATGATTTTTCAAAATCACCTGGGTGGGATGATCCAATTTCTCCCAACGAAAAAGGGTTCGTAGCATGTCATTGGCATCGATGACAGATTTCCAGGCTTTTTCAAACAGGCGAATCTTGATTTGGCCTGACATTTTAAGGCTGAATTGTTCGAAATAAAATTTGCCTTGAGGGGTTTTTAAATAATGAAAAAGCATTCCCTCCTGCATCGGAGTTAATGCTAAAATTTTTTGAATGTTTTTTTTGTCTAACTTTTTCATTTGAGTTCCATAGAGTGCTTTCTCGAATTCCGAGGCAAGATTCAACCATCAGGCGCTAATATAATCATTTTCAAGATACCGATCGGTCGAACCAAAACTTCGAACGGATAATTTTGATTTTCACCGGCTTCGATGATGGTTTGTCTCACCTGGAATAGCAGATCTTTGAACGACATCCCATCATCCAATTGATTGCGTATTGCCAATACGGAATTAATCAATTTCTCCGGTTCGCCGGACGATTGGAATACCGGAGTCCCGATTATCATATCAGTGTTAAGCCAATATTCCTTTTCTTTTGATTTTTTCCCCGCTGCAATCCATAATTGTTCGGAATCGGATAAGTCTCTGACCCGCATGGGTTCTCCTTATAACGATCAACTACTTTTAACTGACAACTTTGAAATTGGTAATAAACTTAATTTTGAATTATATTCTCTTTCTGACTTACAATCGATATAACTAAAAACCACCGATTTTCGTTACGCAAAAATGATAACATAATTCGTTAAGTTTTTCAATCGCCGATGGGGATCAGCAGCGGCTCTTATTTTGCCCCTCTTTATCCATAACAATATGATTGGACTCTGTTTTTTTGGTTTTCATCGTAATATGAACGAAAGAGACTCTTATAAAAAGGCGTTTTACACAGTGAAGTTTGAACTGCACAGCCAAACGTTGAGCGTTCCAAGCCCGTAAGTTGGTAGTTACCCGGTATTGGTGACGCGTGTTCTCCTACTGATTGGTGGTTCCCGGTTACTCGTTGACGGTTTCACGTCACATGATGGGTGATTTCAGGTCGCTCGTTGCCGGTAACCGGTTACATGATTGATGGTTTCAGATCACTCGTTGACGGTTTCAGGTGACAGGATTGATGGTTTCAGGTCACTCGTTGACGGTTTCAGGTGACAGGATTGATGGTTTCAGGTCACTCGTTGACGGTTTCGGGTCACATCATTGAACGTTTCAGGTCGCTCGTTGGCGATTTCAGGTGACATGATTGATGGTTTCAGGTCGCTCGTTGGCGATTTCAGGTCACATGGTTAGTGTTTTAAGGTCAAAAGTTTGAGATTCAAGGTCACAGGGTTGATGGTTACAGGTCACTCGTTGACGGTTTCAGGTCACAGGGTTAGTGTTTTAAGGTCAAAAGTTTGAGATTCAAGGTCACAGGGTTGATGGTTGCAGGTCACTCGTTGACGGTTTCAGGTGACATGATTGGTGGTTTCAGGCCGAAAGTTTGAGATTCAAGGTCACAGGGTTGGTGGTTACAGGTCACTCGTTGGCGGTAAAAGGTCACAGAGTTGGTGGTTACAGGCCAAAAGTTTAAGGTTTTTCCAAGACAAAGTGGGGGAAGGTGGGTCAAAAGGTCAAAGTGTTGCTCACATCATGACCAGCAATTCGCATTTTGGAAAAGGTAGAGGTACATGAACAGAATGCGGGCGCACACATGGGTGCGCCCCTACGGAAAAGTTCCGAACGATCCCGCGCGATATAAAAGCCAATAATTGGATTTAATTTCTGTAGGGGCAGACCTGCGTGTCTGCCCGCGTGTTCGATGTGGTTTTTCGTGTTGGGGACAAAATGCGAATTGCTTACATTATGACAGCATTTTTTGCATTATCTTTCGATTTTTGATATAATAAATCAATAAACAGCAAAACCAAGGAGCCGCGCATGAGACGATTTAATTCTTATGGCCCCATTAATAATAAATTGCATTATTACGCCCCCCGCGAGGAATTGATTGAAAAAGCATATAAAAGCCTTGTCGGTGACTTGCCGGATAAAGACGGTGACTATCTTACTGTCTGGGCTTCTTCCCAAACCGGCAAAACCTGGCTGATGGCAGAAACGGCCAAACGCATTCTTAAAACCGGGAAATATCATACTGCAATGTTAAATATGGAGAGCTATCAGGATAAAAGAGACGAAAAAACGTTTGTTTCTAGTTTAGTCGAAGACTTGCAAATCGCTTTTGACAAAGAACTTCCACCTATTAACAATTTCCATGAAATCTCTTCTCTATTTACCGCTTCGTATTTCCAAAAACCTGTGATCCTGTTTCTGGATAAATTCGACTCCTTACCCGAAGAGATTATTGATATAATAGCCAGTGTCTTTCGTGATATATACATATCCCGGGCAGATGATCGTAATCGTAATAAGCCCGCGGAAAAAAGGCACTATCTTCTTCATGGCCTGGCTTTAATCGGAAGTCAAAATGCCATAGCTATTGAAACAAAAGTCCCATTTAATGTGCAGCGCAGTTTTCATGTTCCCAACTTGACTTACGACGACGTCGCCGGTATGTTTCAATGGTATGAACGGGAAAGCGGGCAAAAGGTGGAAGAAAGCGCCATTCGCGCGCTCTTTAATGAAACTCTCGGCCACCCCGGTTTGACGGGCTGGTTCGGCGAACTGCTCACCGAAACGTATAACCCGGACAAAAATCAACCCATCGGCATGAACCATTTTAACAAAGTTTACGAGGCGGCCATTCATATCCCCAATAACACGATTCTCAACCTGATCGGCAAAGTCAATAAACCGCCTTATGAAGGAATGGTCATGAAATTGTTTAAAACCGGGGAAAAAACCGTTTTTAATATCTATAACAAGGACATCAATTACTTATATATGAACGGTGTTATCACCACGGAAGCGGGACCACTTCAATATTATGTCAAATTTTCCTGTCCCTTTGTACAGAAAAGCCTATTCGATTATTTTTCAAATCAAATCTTTAAGCACATGGGACAATTAATCCAACCCCTGGATACCATGAATGATGCGATCGATGATGAAAAACTTCATGTTCCCAATATCATTCAGCGCTACCGGACATATCTAAAGGAGAACGGTCAGTTTTTTAAAGACGTGCCTCGTCGTAAAACCGATTCGAGAATTTATGAAGCCGTTTATTATTTTAATTTATACCGCTATTTGTACGACTTACTGAAACCCCGTGGCGTGGACGTGATCGCGCGATTTCCGACCGGTAATGAAAAAATCGATTTGATCCTCAAATACCGTGGAAAAGTTCAAGCATTGGAGTTAAGGAGTTTCCACGACATGTATACCTTTCAGAAAGAAATTGATCAGGCCGCCGTTTACTGCCGCCAATTGGGATTAACGGAGATCGTATACCTGGTATTTGTGGAAGTCAGCGAAGACGACGCCAAGCAACTTGAGCAAGAGGTGGATAAAGGCGGGATCAAAGTCATTGTGGTGCCTGTGGGAATTTTATAACATGCCATGAATGAGACGCGCCCCCATACCTTGTCCGGGTTGCTCTTTGAAAAATTGGGGTTTCAGCGAGACCAAAAATGAAAGAGGTCAATCGGTAATGAGTGATTTTAGTCAATTTTTGGCTTCTCGGTGAGGCGATCGGAGTAAGGTTAGTCAAGTATTCGCTTTATCTTTGCCTCCATTAAGAGCTAAGAAGTACCATCATATGGCAATTGGCAACACTTGTTAACCTCTTCCCTATATTGTCGATCATGATCTTCCAATTGATACAATTCATCGATGGGCCACCGATGATACACATATACCGAAACCAACTGGTCAAATAAATTTAAAACCAACGGATCATATTCACTCTCCAGTATGGCATCCAATAACCCTTCTCGCCCCTTTACCGAAAACAAGTTACATAATGACCCGGCAAAAAAAGTTCGTTGAAAAATATCTCTCTCCTTTTCGAATAATTTGATACAAAGATCTTCCGAATATTCATAGGGAATATTACCAAGTATCTCAGCAATTCCGGTCCGTATTTCCTCATCCATGATATAGAGCCTCTCAATGCTTCGTACCAAATCCGGCGTTGCCAGCATTCCAAGATAACGGATACAATCATGATAGATAATATCCATCGGATCGCTATCTCGAAGTATGCGAAATAAGAAAGGCACGGCTTCAACGAGTTTAAGTTTGCCCGCCATTTCAACCAGAAATGATTTGATCGTCTCATCTTCTATGTCCTCGCGCTTAAGGCACGCCAATACCTTCGGCTTAATGGTTTCATCTTTTTGTATTAGCCAATGAACCAACATATGAACATATACATGCCGGCCTGCTTCACCCTCTGTAAAGGGGATTTCAATCTCTTGCTCGAATCTTTGCCACAATTTATCCGGCTTCATTAAACGGAACTTGTCCCATTCTTTTGCTTTTTTATATGTTTTCATTAATTCCGGATTGGCGATAAACAATGAGTGGTTTTTTTCCAATAATGGAAATGGGTTTTCCAAGAGCACCACGTTCAGGGTCCAGGAAAGTTCATCCGATTCATCGTCTGTTTTGCCATGTAAGGAAAGCAGCATCCGGATAATTGCTTGTACATCATTTTCGGAAGCCGGAAACGATGGCATGCGATGAACCAGTGATAGGTCTCGCCTGGGTTCTCGCTTATTTTCATTTCCCAAAAGAGTTAAAAAGATGCCGATAATGTCTTCCTGATCCCAAAAGAAGCGTTCCAAGGCTTCACCGGCTGCGTTCACCACCCGCACATCGTCTTCATTTAACAATTCAATTAACCTTCTCTTATCCACTAACATTTTTTCTTCCTTATTTATTGTGCAAAAATATTAAATCATCTGGAAACAAAATATCTTTATTCTCTGACAACCTGTCAGAGAGTTCGTTAAACTCTATAATTATCAACAAAAACTGTAATTTATACTTATACCGATTGTTTGTCAAGATGGCCATTTTTGACGGTGCGGCCAAATTGGCCGCAATTCTGAAATGTTTGCCTTATGTATGTGCTGTCATGTTTTTAAGAGAAATAAAAAATATTTTCAAAATATTTTAACTTTTCTCCTTTTATGTTATTATTGGTACTAAAAAATTTAAAAAACCGGAGGTTTATTTTGAAAAGCCGGGAGCCAGGAGATTAATATGAGAGCACTAGCAATAAATTTTGAAGCCAGAAGGACCTTCAATAAATTTACATTATTCGTGATTGCGGCGATATTTCTCATCGTTATTATCACGACTCAAATTGGAATTCAATCTTACAAGGCGGCTGTATTTCAGAAGAAGGAATTCATTTTAAATGAGAAAAAAAACGTTGAGAAGTTGATCAATTATATGCAATATGGGATTTTGGGATTTCGGGTTTTAACCATTCCTTCTCCTTTAATGGCCATCTCTTATAATAACACCACCAATGACTCCCTGGCCATCTTTATTGACTCCGCTGTTCGATTACGAATCGAATCGATTAAACAAGGGAAAAATTATCTCAGCAAACCAACCGGGGCTTACCTTGATCTTTCCTGGCTCTTATTGGTAATTGTAGGGGGATCAATTATGGTCTGGGGATATTTCACTTTTCGCGAAAAGGAATTTTTCCGATTCATATCTTATTTCAAAAAAGCGAAAACTGTATTTCTGGGTATTTTAGGCTCAAGACTCATGTTTTTATTTGTGTTTAATATCGCCTTGTTTTTGATAATCTGGCTCCAATATATTGCGAATGGAATATTTCTCTCACAAAGAGAAGTTCAAATCCTTCTCATTTATTTTTCGATTTTATTCCTTTTTTACGCTTTCTTATTATTTTTGAGTACCTCAATCGGGACGGTAAAAAGTTTGAAAAAGAGTATAATAATTTTACTTTTTGCTTGGCTATCTATATTCTTTTTAATTCCCGAATACCAGAACAGGATGATTACATTGAAGACCGAAAATTCGATCGAGAGTCTTGAGAAGAATGAGCTGGATAAGTTGTCCATAATGAACGATTTTGAAAGAGAAGCGCTGAAGGTAACGCGAAGATATCCGCAAGACCAGCGACTCCCGATCGAAAGAAAATTTGCCGAATACCATTTTACAAATATCTTACCGAAAATTGAGGCGGTTGATAATCGATTGATAAACCAGACCGTTGCCTTATCAAAGGAGTTCCAACTATTGAGTGTTCTCAATCCTTGCAGCTTCGTCAAATCCGTTGGGAATGAAATGTCAAGCCTGGGTCAAAAGGAATATTTAAGACTATATACCAGCAACAGAGATAAACGGCGTCATTTTTTAAGATTCATTTATGATCATCGGTTTTATCAAAATTATTCCAAGGTGGTTCCTTTTATCGCTCCTGAAAAATGCATCGTTCAATTGAGATCAAACCTGCCTTATTATTTTGGATTTGGTTTATTGTCCCTCTTTTTATATATCGGGGTTTTCGCTTATTTGTCTTTATTGCGATTTAAACGAATTTTAAATCCTGCTATTGATGCCATTCAAATCGAAATCAATCTCAACGTAAATCAGTATAATGCCAATTATTTAAATTATATTCTTTCTCAAAATGAGAAAATGCGTCATATAATTGGACATCGGTTGGTTGCCATCAATCGCCCCCATATTATTGTTCCGGGGATTAATGATTTTCCAGGATATATTTCCGTTAAAGATATTTTTAATCTTTGTTCAGCACCGATACCTGAAGTTCTTTCAGAGTATCGCAATAGGAGTTTTGATGAATTAAACGCTGACAATAAGGGAAAGGTAATCCTCGAATTGATCAAATTATCAACATGTGATTATATTATTTTCGAGAAATTCTATTCCGGGTTAAGCGATCCGTTTTTAGATTACTTTTCAAATCAAATAGAAGAAATCATGCCCCATAGAACAGTCATATATATCACGTCAACAATAAGGGATATAATTGACAAATTACCGTATAAACATTTTAATCCGGAACCCGAGAAGTTTGTCAGATGAAATTTCATGAAAAATTAAAAAGAATCCGGTTAAATGAGAACTTAAGCATTGCCGAAATGGCAAAATTATTTAATATCGATGGAACCACTTATTCCAAATATGAAAAGGGAAAGAGGAAACCAACGCTTGAATTCATCAATGAAGTTTTAAAGAAGTTTAATATTTCAGCAAATTGGTTTCATTTTTCCGAATCTCCCACTTACCTGAAACACCAAAAGGGGAAGAATAAAATTGGGGTCGATGAATCAATCAATAGATTGATCGAACAAATAAAGGAATTCGAAATAGAAAAAATTGAATGCACCATCGATCCAAATGGGAGGATTGATAAAAGTCTATCTCCTGAAAATATCCTGTATCTTCTGTATTACATGATAATCGATAAGGAAACCAGGGAAGATATATTCGCGAATTTTCATTACATCATTTTACCGAAAACCAAAAAACGTTTGACAGCGTTACCGGATGACCAGCAATAGCATCAGGATACAGGGTATTCTAATTCTCTCTAAAATTCAATAAAATAGGGCGCACACATGGGGGCGCCCCTACGGAACATTTTCACATAGTTGTATTGAAATAATCCACAACCGTTTTCACATATTCGATAAATTTTTCGGTCCATTCCGCTACACCGAATGGGGTATTATGCACCAACCGCAACATCACCTTCTCCGAATGCGTATCCTTGGACGCCATCAATTCACATATGATCGTATCAGAACCAAAACGCTGAGGATCCAATGCAGGCGCCACACCTTCTTCGGCTGTATGCTTTAATCGCTCGTAAATTCCAAAGATGGGATTGAACTTGAATGGAGTGGCCATCAATTTCACATACTCTTCCCTTTCCCGATACTTTTTACGGATAAAATTCGTGAAATTGAGATCAACCTCTTTGATATACTCCCGATACGCAAGAAACGCTTCCAAAACCAAACCGGGTTTCTCCTTCAAATCAATCAACACGGGTACAAAATCCTGAAAGGTCCCAATCATTTTATTAAAGTTTCCATTTTTGTAATTCCTTCCATAAGAATAAAAGATTAGAGGTACATTCGCAATGCCATACAAATCCCCGATTAACCGCGCATAAGCAAAAAACAAGATCTCATGATACAGATGCTGCTTTTCCGGTTTTAACATCGAGAGATCCACTTCAAATGAAACCCGTTGCAATTGCCGTTTGTCAAAAACGTCCCGGACTCGATCCACTTGCCGAAGATAGGTTGAAACAGGCAGGTGATTTTCCAGGTTAATGGTATCGTAGTTTAACTGATTCAGAAACGCGGCGTAATCGTAATAATCGTACGAATCGATGCTATTTCGCGTCCGGTCGGATCCTTCGTTTACTTCCTTCCGCGCCTGCTCGATCTGCTCCTCCAACACCGAATAACTGCCGCCATCAAATACCAAATGATTGAACACAAACAGCAATCGGTAATGGTTCTCACTGAGTTTAACCACTGCTACACGAAATAACACCCGATCGATCACCTCAAAGGGCTGCTCCAGATAAGCGGCGATCATTCCCTGAACGTCTTCCTGATAATCAACCGGGTCCTTTGAAAGATCGATAAACGGGATGTCGATATTCATATATGAATCGTATTCTTCCACGACAAATAGACCGGACTGGTTGACAATCACCGACCGAAGCAACGCATTTTGGTTAATCATCTGAATAACAATTCGTTGGATTTTGTCATCCCCTTCCGCTTCATTTGAATGATAAAGATCATACGAAAACGCGATATTCTGCCGTTCAATCTGCTTGATGTTTAATAAAAAACTCAACTGCGGCGACGAAACGTCATAACTTCGGTATAGGTTATTTTTCTTCAATAACGAAGTCAACCGGAGATTTTTACTTAATTCTTCTTCGACATTTTCCCATACAGTCACCCGTTCCCTGACTTCACCTTCGGTCTCCATCACCGAGGTTTCGTTCCGATTCCACTGTTCCAAATAATCGGCAAGTCCATGAATGGTGGGATAATGAAACATCTTATTGATGGGAATATTCATGCCGAGCTGTTGTTTCAACCGCGCCGATACCTGAATGATTTTGATGGAATTTCCCCCTATATCGAAAAAGTTGTCATAGATGCCGACCGTGTCGAGTTTCAGTACGTCCTGCCACGCTCCGGCAATGGATTTTTCAATCTCCGTTTGCGGCAACACCTGCGTTTCGCCGGTTCCCAATTTTTGCCCCAATAACGCCAATGCTTTCTTGTCCGCTTTCCCATTCGGCGTCAGAGGAATCTTATCCACCTGAATAAACGCAGCGGGAACCATATAAGCGGGCAGGGTTTTCATCAATTCAAGGCGACAATCCGAAGCCAGAAGCGGTTCCGAAGATACAATGTACGCGGTAATTGCTGCGTCCTCATCCTTCCCCGTGTGCCCGGTTTCGGTTAACATGACAACCGCATCTTTGATCTGCTTATTTCTCAACAACTGGTTTTCAATTTCCTCCAACTCGATCCGAAACCCGCGAACCTTAACCTGCTGATCAATACGACCCAGATATTCCACATAACCTCCCGAAACCCAACGCACAAGATCTCCGGTCTTATAAAGAATGCCTCCGGCGGCCCACCTTTTTGAAAAAAGGTGGGACCAAAAACTTTTGGTTTTGGGGTTTGTATTTTTAGGG
>JBLMYT010000022.1:0-22931 GCA_050258455.1 Candidatus Omnitrophota bacterium
GAGCAGCCGTTTACCCATTATCATCATGCGGGTTTACGCGGTTTATTCGACGTCGATGAAGTCAATAATATCATCGATATCATCGAGACCATCAACCGCAATGCGTTGGCGAGTTAGGTAAGGTTCAATTGAACTCTATTATTTGTTGTTAATTATTTAAATCTACTATGCGATTAAGCCGCGCTTTCCAAATGCTGCTGCTTCAACTTAAATTCTTCAATCTTTTCGATTGGAATTCCGGAAGCTCTGGCAATCAAATCTACGGGTACTCCTTCGCGAAGAAAATTGGCCACCATTTCCCATTGTTTTTTTTCCATACCCTTTTCCATGCCTTTTTCCATGCCTTTTTCCATGCCTTCTTTCATCCATTGTTCAGCGATCGTAGCCATGACTTCACCTCCTTTTGCCCGTCTTTCCTTTATCTTCATTTCTTTCGGTCATCGAACAAATTATAATTTCAATTTCCGAATTTGTCAATTCGAATTTGTTAATTATTATAATCCCTGTTCAATCCAAAACATTCGGTTGACCCCGCCCGGTCCAAGTAATTCGATCGGAAATGGGCGGCAGTGGCTCAGCGAAGGTTAATGGAACTCCGATCCGGGCAGGTGAAATCCATTCCCGGCGACCAGGTTTTTGCCAGGATATGGAAACGATTTGAGATATGAATTTCTCCTTTCACCCTGAGGCAGAAATAGAATTCCTTGAGGCTATAAATTACATTTGAACGCACCGAGCACGGGTTACCAAGACAATCTTCGAACATTCAACGGATTTGATATTTATTTTATTTTGGAGTATATTGTTATGTATGGAAAAAGCATTAGCCGTTATTAATGAAATGACTGAAAATGCTCTGATCAAAAATTATGCGATCGGAGGAGGAATTGCTGCAATCTTTTATATAGAACCCATTCTCACCTATGATCTTGATATTTTTTTTATTCCTGGCAATGGGAATGATGGATTGTTAGTACTCGCTCCATTGTATGATTTCCTGAAGCGCAGGGGGTATTTACCGGAAAAAGAGCATATCGTCATCGAAGGAATCCCAGTCCAGTTTTTGCCGGTTTATAATGAGCTGATTGTCGAAGCGGTTGAAAATGCTGAAATCACTCCATATAAATCCATAAAAACTCGTGTTATCAAAGCAGAATATTTAATCGCAATTATGCTTCAAACCAATAGAGCGAAAGATAAAGAACGTGTGATGAAATTTATAGAAGATGCTGAGGTTGATAAGGAATTGCTCGAAACCATTTTGATCAAATTCAATTTAAAAGAAAAATTTGAAAACCTGATGAGGCTTTACAATGAATGCTAACGATTTTGAGCGCCGGGATATTCATTCGATATTCGAAGCGAAAAGAAATTTTCATAAGGAACGAGCAAAACTGCCTATCGAAGAAAAAATTAAAATTCTGGTTCAGATGCAGCGCATTGCCCATGAAATCTCGATAAAGAAAAAGAAAAAAAATGTTCCCTCTCCTGTATGGAATATCCTCTGATATCTGAGTCGGAAATCGTGAGATCAGGTGTGAGATAATTCGTCCCCCAAATTAGAATTGCTACCCTTTTCACCTTTTTGAACAAGAAGTTGATTTAACAACGCCATCAAATAATCTTTTTACTGATTTTATCGCTATCTTCCGGTTTTAAAACGGCTTTCAATGCACCAAGAGGGAGTGGGAAGGCGGAGGGCAGATCCATGGATCTGTCCCCCTACAAAATCCTTTCAATCCGGATCGATTGGATTGACGCCGATTGCTTTTTGAAATTCAAAGGCCAGAACCGAGAGATGAGGCATGCTAAAAATGGAGAAATGATCGCCGGGAATGATGGAATACCGAACCGGTTGGGCGCAATAGATGTCCCAATGCTCGGGCCGCACGTTTTTCGATTCGGCGGCTTTAAAGAAATGAACTGAAGTTCGGGTTAAGCGGCTTTGCCCTAACGTGCGATCCGGGGCCTGGGAATCGATGAGGCCTAAAAAATCCACCTCTTCGCCGACTTGCTCCAACTGGGCCGCCATCTCATGCGCAATGACACCTCCCAGTGACCACCCGGCGATCCGGTACGGACCCTGAGACTGATTTTTTTTCATGGTTCGGATATAGATTTTAGCCACTTCCCGAATCGAAAGGGTTTCGGGTGTAAAGTCCTCGAGCTTCCCGGCGCGAATCCCCCAACACGCCAGCGGAACGGGGAGCAGGTTACAGAGATCGATATAGGTATCGACGTCTCCGGTTCCGCCATGAATAAAAAAGATGCAACCATCAGGGTTATCCACGTTCTTTAAGAGAACCAATTGATCATCGCCCCCGGAGAGGGATTCGGTCTCCCTGGTTTTTAAATATTGCGCCAATTGCGCAATGGTGGGATGGTTGAACATCTCCGCTAAAGGGAGATTGATATGAAATTTCAGGTAAATCCGGGACGCCAAAAGAATGGCCTTCAACGAATCCCCTCCCATTTCGAAGAAATCATCATGAATGCCGATTCGCTCAAAACCAAAAAACGTTTGCCAGATCTCGACCAGTTTTTTCTCATCGTCATCCCTGGGCTCGACATAATCGGAGGTCAGGTGAGGAAGCCGGGTTAACACGTTGACGTTGGAGATATCGGTTTCCCGGTCATTCGATCGAGCCGCCGTTGGTATGGCGAGATCAGAGGCATTGGATTGGGCTAACCTTTCCGCCCCGATTCGGAAGGGATTGCCTTCCAGCCAATACCGCTGTCGGTCAAATGGATAGGTCGGCAAGGGGATGCGTTTGGGTTTTGGGTCCGGATAGCGTGCGACCCAATCGATCGTTACTCCGTAAAGCCATAATCGCCCCAGATTGGATAAGAAATAAGAATCATCGTCAAGGTCCTTGACCTGGGGCCGGATGAAATGGATGGCCGGGCGATTCGATTTCGCGTCGGTATACCGACTCAACGCCGTACTCAAATCCCTTCCGGGACCGACTTCCAAAAATATCGGATCCGGCAAGGCAAAGCATGTCGCGATGCCTTCGGAAAACCGAACGGTTTGCGCCAGATGAGCGGCCCAAAATGCCGGATCTAACGCCTCACGATCGGTGATCCAATCCCCGGTTACATTCGAGACGTAAGGAATTTCGGGTTTGTGGAGGGAAATAAGACCGATCTCTTGCTCGAATCGTCGAAGAATCGGTTTCATCCGGTCGGAATGCACGGCATAGACCGTTTGAACCGGCATCCCCATCACCCGCCGCTCTCTCATCTGCCGGTCAAAGGCATCGACCGCGTCTCCGGAGCCGGAAACAATACACGAATCGCCATTATCAACCGCCAGCGATAACGCCTCATTGAGCAACGGGATCACTTGCTCCTTTCGAAGCGGAACGCTCAGCATTTTCCCCCGAGGGAGTTCCCGGATTAACCGTTCCCGAATGACAATGATGCGAAGCGCATCCTCAAGCGAAAAAATACCGGAAAGTTGAGCCGCTGCATATTCGCCAAAACTGTATCCGATCATGGCACAGGGCTTTATCCCCAATTTCATGAGAAACCGGGCCAATGCATATTCCAACATAAAAATCACCAACTCGGATACTTCCGCCAAGGCCTCGGCGGTTTCACCCCGACCGGGCGTTTCAGTGGGATAGAGGATGGGTTTGACGTCAATACCGATAAGGGAATGAACAAGGCTGAAACAACGGTCCATTTCGGAACGAAATATCGGTTCGGTACGGTAAAGCCCCAACCCCATGTTGACGTATTGAGCGCCGATTCCGGGAAACATGAATACAATTGAGCGTGGGGAGGTGGTGATGCGATGGCTGTGAACTTTTCGGGAGTCCGGATTGTCAAGGATTGCCGCTACGTCCTGGGCATTTGAACCCACGAGCATTGTTCGGAATGGGTATTGGCCCCGTCCCACCTGGAGCGTATAGGCGGCATCTGCCAGGTCACAATCGCTATTTTTTTTAAAAAACACGGCCAAGCGCTGCGTGAGAAGGTCAAGAGACCGTTGCGTTTTGGCAGAAAAGATCACCACCCGGGGCCGGGCTTCCGATGGTGTCTTTTGGGGCGATTCGGGCATTTCTTCAAGGACAATATGGGCATTGGTGCCCCCTACCCCAAACGCACTCACGCCCGCCCTTAACGGAGAACCGGTGTTCCGCCATTCGGTCAGGGCGGCATTGACGTAAAAAGGGGAATGGTCGAAATCGATTTTGGGGTTTGGTGTTTTAAAATGCAAACTGGGAGGAATCAAGCGGTGTTTGAGCGCAAGGACGGTTTTGATAAATCCCGCTGCGCCGGCCGCACAATCGAGGTGTCCGAAATTGGTTTTCACCGAACCGATCGCGCAGAACCTTTTCTTTGGGGTATGAAAGGCCAGGGTTAAGGCCTGGATTTCGATCGGGTCCCCGATCAGAGTCCCGGTGCCATGAGCTTCGATATAACCGATGGATTCCGGATCGATATCCCCCATGTGTTGGGCGGCCCGAATGACATTGGCTTGCCCTTGGATACCGGGTGCCGTGTAACCGATTTTCCCGCTGCCGTCATTGTTGGTGGCAAAACCTCTGATCACGGCATGAATGGAATCGTGATCGTCAAGGGCATCTTCAAGGCGTTTTAACACCACGACGCCCGCCCCATCACCGGCCACGGTTCCCCGCGCGTCGGCATCAAAAGCGCGGCAGTGCCCGTCCGGAGACGCAATGAGGCCTTCCTGAAACATATACCCTGTTTTTTGTGGCAGAAACAGGGTGATGCCTCCGGCCAGGGCCATGTCGCAATGCCCGGTTAACAATCCCCGGCACGCCTGATCGATGGCAACCAGCGCGGTGGAACACGCCGTGTAAAGCGAGATCGCGGGCCCCCGCAAATTGAGTTTATAGGAAATGCGCATGCACAGATGATCCTTGGCGGCATAATGCCGGGACGCAAAATGACCCATGACCTGGAACCGGGACGATAGATAAACCAGCGCTTCCCAGAATAAGTTGGGAGCTGCACCGGCGTAAAGCCCAATCGTACCGGGGTAGGTTTGAGGCACATACCCGGCGTATTCCAGCGCTTCCCATACGCACTCATGAAATACCCGCAATTGAGGATCCATGATCTCGGCTTCATGGGGGGAATAGTTAAAGAAGGCGGCATCGAAATACTCGATGTCGTCGATAATTCCTTTGGCGTTTACAAAGTTCGGATCGTTAAACACTTCGGGTGAGAGTCCGGCTGCTTCCAATTCCGCTCGCGAAAAAGAGGCAATCGATTCCACCCCGTTTTTTAAATTCTCCCAGAATTGGTCGAGATTGCACGCCCCGGGAAACCGGCAGGCCATTCCAATGACCGCAATCTCCATCCCGGTCCGGTTATTGGGTTCGTGATGTTCATTCATCTTTTCGCTCTTTCTTGTTTCTCAATTATCTCTGATTCCGTTCTTTACTTCGGATCAGGGTCCGTTTCAGGACCTCCCGGGACTTGTTCAACGCCTGAGACGGGTCGGTCGCCGGTGGAGGCGGTGCCTCTGTTTCCCCGTTGCCTGCCAGGGCTATATGCTCGGCCAATGCGGCAATGGTCGGGTACCGAAACATCGTGACAATGGGGATTTCTTTGCCGTAGACGTCTTTTAATTGATTGCCCACCCGAATGATATCCAGGGAATTCCCCCCGAGGTCGAAAAAGTTGTCGTTGATCCCGATCGGTCGAGCCTTTTCCGAGGCATTCGCCTCGTCTTCTCCCAAAACCGAAGACCAGATGGCAACCAGTTGTTCTTCGATGGCATTGCGAGGCGCAAAGAAATTGTCCGTTGGACGGATCGTGGGATCCGGCAAGGCGTTCGGATCCAATTTTCCATTGAGGGTTAAGGGAATGGTGTCGATCTGAACAAAATAAGAAGGGATCATGTAATCCGGGATCCGTTGGAGTAAAAATTCCCGGAGCGAGGCATTGCTCAACGGGTGATCGGCTACCAGGTACGCACATAGATACTTATTGCCGCGTCCGCCGTCTTTGGGAAGGACGACCGCCTCGCGGATATACTCATGAGCAAGCAAATGATTTTCGATTTCTCCCAATTCGACCCGAAATCCTCGCATGTTGACCTGGTGATCGGAGCGACCGAGGATTTCGATGTGTCCGTTGGGCGCGTATCTGGCCAGATCCCCGGTTTTGTAAAGGTTTTGGTTGGGGTGGAACGGGTTGGCGATAAATTTCTCGCGGGTCAATTCCGCGCGGTTCAGGTACCCCCGTGCCAATCCGGCACCGGCCAGACACAACTCCCCGGGAATTCCGACAGGAAGGGGCATCAGCCGTTTATCGACGATATAGGCCCGGATGTTTTGAATCGGTGTGCCGATGGTGGGGCGAGCTGCATAATCCTCAAAATTGTCGAAATCGATCCATTGGGCAATGGCGCCGATCGTGCTTTCGGTCGGTCCATAGTGGTTCATGATGCGAAGATGGGGACACCGCCGGTGGGCCTTTTGCACATCGTTGACCTGAATGTCTTCTCCTCCGAGCACCAGCAGGCGGACCGATTGAACACTCGCTTCCGAAAAATCGGCCGCATTGACGATTAATGTAAACAAGGAGGGAGTGAGTTTGATATAGGTGATTCCATGGGTCCGGATGTAATCCAATAACCCTGCGGTATACAGATAGATCTCGCGGGTCAGGAGATGCAATTCGCATCCGTTGGTTAATGCGGGGTAAATCGCCGTGTATCCGAGGTCGAACGCAAAGGAGGTCAGGAGCGGGGTGCGGTCGTTGGCGGTTAGCGCGGCATGCCTGCTGAACCACGAGACATAATTGACCAGATTTCGGTTTTCGATGAGGACACCTTTGGGTTTTCCGGTGGTTCCGGAGGTATAGATGATATACGCTAAATCCGTGGGGGTGCCATGCGACTTGCAGCCGTCTGATGGGTCGAAACTCTCCGGGTGTGAGGAGGCCGCTTGGGTCACGTTGAGGAATTCGCCCTGGAACGGAATGGGGAACTGTTCCGGGGACGCGGGGGATAAGAGGATCGGGCATCGCGAATCTGCGAGCATAAAGGCAAGGCGCTGTCCCGGGTTTTCCGGGTCAATGGGAAGGTAGGCCGCACCGGCGTTTAACACGCCCAGGATGGCGATGACGGTGCAGATCGCCGGTTGAACGGTGATGCCGACCAGGGTACCCGGGCCGACTCCTTTTTGGCGAAGCCTCTCGGTCAATCGGTTGGCCCGACGGTCCAACTCGTTATACGAACAGCGGTTTTGGACCGAGTGGGGTCCGGTTTCCAGGACGGCGATTTGGCAGGGGGTGCGGCGGGCCTGTTCCTTGAAGAGTTGTTGGATGGTTTGATCTCGAGGGTAATCGGCACGGGTATCGTTCAGATCCGTCAACAGGCGCTGCCGCTCCGCTTCGTCCATCAGGTCGATATCATCCAGCGTCCGGGTGATCCGGTCGGTGACGCGGTCCAGGAGCCGGATCAAATGACGGATGAACCGCGCGATGGTCTCGGCGTTAAAGAATCCCGGATGGTACTCCAGTCCACCCTCAATCCCCGTTTCGGTTTTTCGAAAAGAAAACACGGTATGATGGGTAAGGGCTTGAAGGTATTCCCGGGAATGAATGTTTTGAAGCAATACGGCCACATCGGATAAGGGATATTCGCCCGGAACCGATTCGGTCAGATTCAGGTGGTACAGCAATTTTTCAATGGGATAATTCAAATGATCGTTGGCTTCGAATACGGTCTGCTTGACCTGGAGCAACAGGTCGCGAAAGGGGGTATTTCCCGTAAATTGGCTTCGGATGGCCAGTACGGTATTGATAAAACGGGCGTCCCGCTCCTGTTTGAAAATGGGAATGGTGATGATCATATCCGGGATCCGATCCGAAATCCGATCCGGGGATGCGGTGTATTTGTAAAGCAGGGCATTAATTCCGGATAGCAGAACGAGGAATAAATTGATATCCGAATGATTGGTTAAGCGATTCAATTTGGTGACGAGTTCTTCCGGGAATGTAAAGTCCGCAACGGTTTCGCGGACCTCGAATCGATTCGCTCGATCGTAGGGAAAATTCACTTTGGTTAATGGGCCGGATAATTGGGTCATCCAATACTCTTTTTCTTTATTCAATGTGGGTTCCATGTGGTGTCTCCATTGGGTAATCGGTTTTAAAAACGGAAGCCGACGTCGTCCACGTTGAGCGGAGAGGCGGGGACTTCTTGAATAATGTTTTTATTCTCGTTTGGGAATGGGTCGTGCTCGTTCAATTGCAGGAGCGGCGGAACCGCGTTTTTATGCAACTGCCGCCACCGCTCATCGGCTTTTTGAATTTCGCTCAAGGAATAGGGATTGGGGATTCCGAGTTTTCGGCAATGTTCCTTGAACCGGAAATTTCGGTCATACACCTCCTGGCGGGAGGGAGACGCGTTTAATTGCCAGGTCTGGGTCACCAGTCGATCCGTGGCCTCTTTGGGGTATACGAGTCGGTTGCCCTGGTCTTTGGCCCAGCGGTCGGCATCCACCTGCCCCATATAAAAATACCGGAAGGGGTCGCATTCGGCTTCGTACAGATCGTCCTGCAATTCCTCCAATAAACGGAGGGTCTCTTGAAAATCGGATTCGGTTTCTCCGGGATGACCCGCAATCCAATAGGTGGTGGTTTTGATCCCGGCCGATGCCAGATTGCCGATGGCTCTCTTGATTTGTTCGACGGTGATTCCTTTTTTGATGAGATCCAGCACATGCTGGGACCCGCTTTCAACCCCCAGTCGGGCGCGATAAAATCCGCCCCTTCGCCACCGATGGGCAAGATCCGGGTCACACACCTGAGAATCGACTTTCAGATACACATCCCAATACAGGTTGGAATCCCGGGCAATGAGTTCATTGGACAGTTCGGTAACGATCGGGTTAATGAGGCAATCGGTCAGCACAAACACCCGGCGTTGGTATCGGCGATGCAAGGCTGAAAACTCATCGGCGATCTTTGGAACCTCTTTTCGGTGATACTGTTTCCAATACACGGTTTCGGCACAAAAGCTGCACCGGTACACGCAGCCCCGAGAGGTATAAGCCGCAATCATCGGATATTGGGTCAGGTCAAAATCGCTGTAATCGGGGATGTCCAATGCATTGAGGTCCAGCATGGTTCCATCCAGGTCGTTCAGGGTATGAATCTTTCGATCGTCGGGTAATTCCCCCTGTAAGTACTTTAAAAACAGTCGTTCGCCTTCGCCGATGAATATTTTATCGATATACGACGCTTTTTCCAAAAACCGGTTAAAGTTCGGGGTATGAGGGAAGAGCTCCTGGGAAAAGATGGTTCCGCCGGCCACGATGTTGATCCGAGGAAATTTTTCCCTGATGAGTCGCCCGGTAAACATCGACGAGGCCAGCGTTCCTTTGTAGATGGATAAACCCACCACAGACGGGTGCTCCTGTTCCAGCAGATCCGACAGGTAGGTTTCCAATTTGACATAGTAGTCGTCGATGATGCGGGTGAGTTGCCGGATTTGCGACTCGGTTAACGCCACATCGAAGTTGTGGTAAACCAGGGCGTTGACCAACTCGGTATAGGTGGTCTCATCCGGAAAATTTTTCTCATCCCGATCGGGTTGCCGGGCCATGAAATGGTTTGAGAACACATCCAGTGCAATATTAAAATAAAACCCCCGTTTGTTTTCCGGGATGAAGCGCTCCAGGGTTTCAAAATAGCGATAGCAGCGTTCCCGGATGTCGATCTGTGCCATGACATCGATGGTTTTAACCTCAAACCCATTCGCCTGCAAATAACTTTTTAAACAGGAAATTCCCACCGGGGGGATCAATGGCGTGAGAAAGGGCAGGGTCATCAACAGGATTTTCTTATTTTCGGTTCCGTTCATTTGGACTCCTTTCATTTCATTAAAAAAGAATCTAAAAAAAATCTAAAAAAACACAATCTAAAAAACAAAATCAACCGCGTCGGTTACCATTAAATTGTCGGCGCGTTCCGAATTTTTAGCTCCATCGATCGGGATGGCGTGGATTCGGATATCGATATTGTCGATCAGTCGATCCAGGATGGCGTGGAAATGCCTGCCGATGGTTTCAATGGTTTCTTTTTTGAATAGTTTTGTGGCGTACCGCATGGACAATACGATTTCGCCATCGGATTCGGCAATGAAAATCGTCATATCGAATTTCTCGCTTTCAACGCCGCGATCGATCATGGTAAAGTCCGCCGAAGGGGCACTCGATCGAGGCTCTTCCCCATCGCCCATGGCCAGGACGAGATCAAAGAGCGGGTTTCGACTCAAATCCCGGGCGGGGTTTAGGGCATCGATGAGGTCATGAAACGAATAATCCTGGTTGCGATAAGCTTCCAGGAGGTTTTCCCTGACCTGCTCCAGAAATTCCCGAACGGTCTGATCCTCGCGCGGGTGATGGCGCAAGGGAAGCATTTTCACAAACATACCGATGACGGCTTCAAGGTCGGGATGGGGTCTTCCGGAGATGGGAGAACCGATCACGATATCGGTTGCCCCGGTATACTTGAACAGAAGGATATTATAAACCGCTAATAAAAGCGTAAACAGAGTGGTCCGGGTTTCGGATACCAGCCGATACACATGAGCGCTTCGATCGGGTCCCAATCGGGAAATGACGCGATCGCCTTCGGAGGTTTTGATCTTTGGTCGCGGAAAATCCGTGGGAAAGTTCAGGGGTTTCAAATCGCCCTGAAGTTTCGCCATCCAATAGCGGAGTTGGTTTTTCCCTTCATCGGAAGCGAGAAACCGTTTCTCCCAGTACACATAATCCCGGTACCGGATGGTTAATTTCGGAAGAAGGGTTTCCGATCGAACGAGTTTAAAAAAATCGGTGACCAGGACCTTCATGGATAATCCGTCCGAGATGATATGGTGCATATCCACCATCAAGACGTATTTTTGCTCTTCCAACCGGATTAACCCGACCCGAACAAGCGGGGCCCGAGCGAGATCAAACGGTTGGATAAATTCCCGAATCATCCGGTTCAGAGCGGGGTGATCCGCCTCGGAACCATGCGTATCCGATATAATGTTAACTATAACATTAAATCTAACATCGTGTGCCGGATGAATGCGCTGAGCCGGTTCATGGTTGATCATATGAAACGATGTTCGTAAACTCTCGTGTCGGGCGATGAGTTGGTTGAATATCGCTTCGAGTCGAATCGGGGGGATGTCCCCTTCCAGGATAACCGCATAAGGGATGTTATAGGCGATACTCGTTTCATCCATCCGGTTCACGATATATAGCCGCTGTTGGGCCGAAGAGAGCGCATCGTATTCTTTTTCTTCGACCGGTTCGATGGTCACCGGTTTTCGTTTGACGGTTCGTTTCACATAATCGGCCAATCCTTCGATTGTGGGCAGGGAGAATATTTCCGCCAGGGATATGGGAATATCAAAGGTTTTTTGAATTCTGGCTGCCATGACGGATGCTTTTAAGGAATGGCCGCCCAGATGGAAGAAGTTATCCCGGATTCCGATCGGGCGAGACGGTTGGGCGGAAGAGTCCTCGGCGTCGCCCCGCGTGACCGAATGGAACAATTCGCGCCAGATATCGACCAGTTTGTCTTCGATGCCATCCCGGGGAGGCACATGAGTGGTCGTGGGTTCCATCGTGGGTACGGGTAACGCTCGGGTATCGATTTTTCCGTTCGGGGTCAGGGGAATGCCGCTCAGTTTCACGAAATGGGTGGGAATCATATAATCCGGTAAATGGGCGGAGAGGTCGGTTCTTAGATCCTCGGTTTGCAGATCCTCATCCGAGACGATATACGCGCAAAGATAGGTATCGCCGTTCGGTTCGGCATGGGCAAGAACGACAGCATCGGTAATGGGCGGCTCGTAATATCCGATATCGTTAAGGATTTGATCTTGAAAGCGGATTGTTTCATCAAATCCGGTTTCCCGAATCCCCTGTTCCCGGCTGATAACCCCCAACCGGCAATCCCAACTGAGGGGGGCTGCATAGAAATGGTACCCTCTCTCGTTGAGATGCACATAGATTCCCACGTCATTGATCAGGCAATTGGATGAACAAAATCCGGTGTTCTCCGGGCGACGCCACCCTTTCTGCGTTAAATACGCATTGATTTCCGAAACCGGGGTATTGAAATAACGGAAAAAATCGACAAAATGAATCCGTTCCACGGCATGCTCGGCCAGTTCCGAATCCAGGATTCGGGAAAATAGATTTTGCTTCGAATGAAAACTTTTTCGGAACAATAACAGGTTTTTTTCGATTTCGTCGTCATCGAAGATTCCCAACCCGAACAAACCTTCCAATCGCATTTCGACAATCTGGCCCCGGGATAAACCGGAAATGACCAGGTTTATGTTTTTCTCATGGGCGATTTTAATTCCCATGGTATTGAGGACATTCCAGCAGCCATGGCACGCATTGTGATGGGTGTGCAAACTTTCGACAAATATTTTATTCATCTGCGGGACGCGACACACGATGTTTTCGACGCCCAGGTCCGAGGTGGTCCGTTTGATATTGGCAAAGGCGGCATCGGAAATGTACCCGTTGTCGAAGGTAAAGGTCAGGACCTTGAGTCCCATATCCATGAGTTTGTAGAGGACGTAGGTACTGTCTTTCCCGCCGCTAAAGAGGAGTAAGCAATCGTAGTCGCCCTGATTTTCATTTCGGATGTGTCGAATCAGGGGATAAAAGTCATCACTCGGTTTAAAATAGCGTTCCGCCTGGTTTTTGACCGTCTCATAATCGAGGCACACATGGCAGACACCGTCATCGTTGAATCGGATGCCCGGATAATTGGCGGGCAATAAACACCGGGAACACCGGGGAATGTGTTCCGATTGTCGGATGAGCGGGGCCATGCGTTCCGGCGTTAAGCGGGGGTGGGTTTTATACGCCAGGATTTTCGTTTGAATTTCCCCCAATTCGATGCGAAAGCCCCTGATTTTGACCTGCTGATCGACCCGGCCCAGAAATTCGATATGGCCATGATCCGAAAAACGTGCCAAATCTCCGGTTTTATACAAGCGGGAGGGAAACGCGTATGGCGAGGCCGGTAAGCGGATGAAGGTCTCCGCGGTTAATTCCGGCCGGTTCAGGTATCCCCGGGCTAAACCGTCGCCTCCGATATGCAGTTCCCCCGGAACGCCGACCGGAACCGGATGGTGGTATCGATCCAGGAGATAAATCCGGGCATTCGCGCCGGGAACGCCAATCGGAACCGATGGCGACCGGTCCGCTTCCATCGAAAATTTATAAATCATACATCCCACGGTTGCTTCGGTGGGACCGTATTCATTGAAAATTTCCGGCGGGCGATCGAATGTCTCCGAAATCCGTCGCGCGAGTGCGGTTTCCAAGGATTCGCCACCGACGATAAACCGTTTGATCGCAGACGGTCGCTTTGCTCCGATTTCGGATAGGATTTTTAAGTGGGATGGCGTTAATTTAACAACCTGAACCCGGTTGTCGTCAATGACTTGATCGATAAAAGTTTCGCTGTAAATTAAGATGGAATTTCCGGATAGCAGAGGCGTAAAAATAGAGGTGACGGTTAAATCAAACGACAGAGGCGTAAATAAGGGGAAAGTGATAGGAATGTTGTTTTTGTCGTTTTTAATGTATCTTTTTATCGCCCATGCGATGTAATTCACGACACTGCGGTGCTCGACCATGACACCTTTGGGTTTGCCGGTAGAACCGGAGGTGTAAATGATGTAAGCGAGAGAAGTGGCCGGTGGCCGGTAGCCGGTGGCCGGTAAAAAAGAAGCGATCGGGCAGACACGCGGGTCTGCCCCTACGTGAATCTCCCTCTGTAGGGGCGCACCCATGTGTGCGCCCCATTCCGGTAAAACACCGGGGCCGATACGCAGATCTGCCCCTACGGAATGGGTCACCAATAAGCGCGCCTGACTGTCTTTTAATAGATAATCGACGCGCTCCCGTGGGTAATCCGGATCAATGGGCAAATACGCCCCGCCCGCTTTGAGTATTCCCAGAATTGCGACAATCGCTTCAATCGACCGGTTCATTTTGATGGCAACAATACCGGAGCCCGAGAGCCCGTTTCGGATGAGGTCCGCGGCCAGCCGATTGCTTTGCTCATTCAATTCATGGTACGTGATCTGTTGGGATAAATGAGTCGCGGCAATGTGATCCGGAGTTTTGGCCGCTTGCTCGACAAACCATCCGTGGAGGGTTTGATCTGTCGGATATTCGGCTCGGGTATCGTTAAAGTCATCGATTAACTGTTTTTTCTCTTCTTCCAATAAGATGTCCACTTGCGAAATCGGTTGCTGGTTGTTTTCTATCGCCGAACGAACAATTTTTATGAAATACCTTACAAATCGTTCGATGGTGGTCGGCTTGAATAACCGGGTGCAATATTCGAAAACGCAGAGGATCGTTTGGCCGGTTTCCACGCCGGTCAGTCTGAGGTCGAATTTGGATATTTCGACCCGGTTATCATGGGGAAGGACCTTCAACCCCGGAAGTTCAATGGTCTCACGGTCGGTGTTTTGAAGCGTAAACAGCGTATCGAATAAGGGATTGCGGCTGACGTCTCTGGTTTTTAGGACCTTCTCCACCAAATCGTCATAGGGATAATCCTGGTTTTCAAAGGACTGTAACACAACGTTTTTCACGTCATCGATCCAATCGATCACCCGTTTCTCTCCGGACGGCTGAACCCGTAACACCAGGGTGTTGACAAACATACCGATGATCTTTTCCAGGTCTGCATGCCGACGGCCTGCGGTCAGGGTTCCAATCGCGATATCCTCCCGATTGCTCAATTTACTTAAAAAGATGCCGTATAAAGTAATGAGTAATACATATAAGGTAGTTCGTTTCTCAAATTTCAATGCGTTGAGGGCTTGCGTGATCTCCTCGCTTAATTCGAAACGCCAAACATCCCCCTCAAAACTCTGAACCGCCGGCCGAACATAATCCGTGGGAAGCTCCAATACCGGAAGGTCTTCCTCAAATTGTTTTAACCAGTAGCCTTCCTGACGTTTGATCGATGCCCGATGCGTTTCCCCATTCCACCACTCGGCAAAATCGTGGTACCGGACCGTCAGGGGAGGCAATTGTTCTCCCGCATACAAGGCCATGAAATCCGTTACCGCAATGTTCATCGACATGCCGTCGGAAATGATGTGATGCATGTCCACGATCAGGGTATGATGCCGCTCATCGCGCCGGATCAATCCTACCCGCATTAACGGCGCCCGGGACAGATCAAACGGGCAGACAATCGGCGGACCGAACAGGTCGGGGATGGGTTCGGTAAACGTATGGATTTGAAATTCAACCTGATCGTGAACCCATTGCATTGGCCCACGGTTCATATCGTCCATATCGTCCATATCGTCCATCATATGGAAGGATGTTCTCAAACTCTCATGACGAGCGATCAACTGCTGAAAGGCATGTTCAAGTTTTTCGTCATCGACATCACCTTCCAGGGTAAAAAAGGAAGGGATATTGTAACCGAGTCCCTCTTTATCCAATTGTTGCAAGAGGTATAACCGTTTTTGTGCCGAAGATAAAGGATAATATTCTTTCTTCTCAGCGGGCGCGATAGATATAAACCTTTCTTTTGAGGCTTTCCGCATGTAATCCGATAATTGGCGGATAGTGGGCGAATGGAAAATTTCCGCTAAAGGGATATGAATATCGAATGCTTTATGAATCTTGGATATCAATACAGTGGCTTTTAACGAATGGCCTCCGGATTGAAAGAAGTTATCGTTCACGCCAATGGTTTCTTTTTTTCTGCCTAAGACCTCGGACCATAATTCCGCCAGTTTTTTTTCAACCGGATTTTCAGGGGGAATATATCCTTTATTCATAAACATTCCCGGTGCAGGCAAAGCTTTTCGGTCGATTTTTCCGTTCAATGTCAACGGAATGGACGGTAAGCGCATAAAATAGGATGGTATCATGTAACCCGGCAGATGGGTTGATAAGTGGTTGGTCAATTCCAAATTTGAAAATTCAATGTCTGAAACAAAATAAGCGACAAGATATTGATCCTGGTTTTTGTCTTCCTGAACCAGGACAACGGCTTCTTTAATCTCTTTATGTTCCAATAATCGGTTTTCGATTTCTCCCAGCTCGATTCGAAACCCCCTGATTTTGACCTGATGATCGATGCGCCCCAAGAACTCAATATTGCTATCTTCCAACCATCGGGCCAAATCCCCTGTCTTATATACCTTTCCCAACAATTCTTTTCGGTAGGAACACCTGGGGACAAAGCGCTCTCGGGTCAATTCCGGATTGTTTAAATATCCCCGGGCCAACCCAAGCCCTGAAATCCCCAATTCCCCTGTTAATCCGATAGGTTGTAATTCATTCATCTTATTCAAAACATAAAGATGAATATTGGGCAGCGGTTTCCCGATGGGAACCCGTTGCAATCGATTCCATTGAGATAACGAATACCAGGCTGCATACACCGTGCTTTCCGTCGGGCCATAAATATTTTCCAATGCGGTGGGCATATTCAAATCGTTGAATTTGTTCACCAACTCCGGTAACACGGCTTCCCCGGCTAAAAAAATATATGCTAAATTCAAAAACCGTTTCTGACGTTCCCCTGAGAGAAAATCGACAAACACATTGAACATGGATGGGACAAAATTAATATGACTGATGCAATAACGTTCGATGGTATTCGATAGGACAAGCGGGTCTTTTTCACCACCCTTTTCCAGTATGACGACCCTTCCGCCACCTATATACGAACCGAATAATTCTGTTATTGATACATCAAAGGAATAAGAGGTCTTTAAAAGATAAACATCAGACGTTCCGAAAGGATATTTATTTTGTATCGCGTATAATAAATTAACCACCGATGCATGCTCAACCATAACGCCTTTGGGTTTGCCGGTAGAACCGGAGGTGTAAATAATGTAAGCCATATTTTTAGCCACAGAGTTCACAGAGGACACAGAGAAAAAAGAAGACATGCGTTCAGGTGCATCCACTAGTTTTTGTTCAAATTCATCAACTGTTTTTTGTTCAAGCGCATCCACTGGTTTTAAGGTCATTGCTATTGCTTGTACCGAATTTTGCTCCTTTATTTCCAACAACAAACCTTTTACCTGATCTCGATCCTTTTCCATCAACAAGCTACGCCGTTTGACTATTCCCTCTGTGTTCTCTGTGACCTCTGTGGCTAATAACCATTTTATCATACTGTCTTTTAACATATAATCGATCCGATTCTGCGGTGTCTCGGGATCAATGGGTAAATACGCACCACCGGCTTTTAATATCCCCAAAATACCGATAATCATCTCAACAGAGCGTTCGATCTTTATCCCCACAATGGTGTCGGGTAAAACTCCTTTCTCTATGAATTGATTCGCAAGTGTATCGGATCGTTCATTTAATTCACGATAGGTCAATTGCAAGGGCGCTTCGCGAAGCGCCCCGACGAGAGCGATATGATCCGGCGTTCGAGACACCTGAGCCTCAAAACACCCATGAATGGTTTTATCTTTAGGATTGCCTTGATCGATACTATCGAAACTATCTAATTCATCGAAATTATCAAAATTAAATTCATATAAAATCCGATGTTTTTCTTCTTCGGTGATGATCGCGATATCAGAAATCGTTCGATGATTGTTTTCAAGAACCTCATTGAGGAGATGTTGAAAATATCCGATAAATCGTTTAATGGTTTCCGGCTTGAATAGCGTGGTGCTGTATTCAAAACTCAAGACCAATCGATCGTCTATTTCTTCGGCACATAGCGTTAAATCAAATTTTGATATCCGGGTCTCATTTTCATAAGGAGAGGATACCAAACCCGGAATCTCGAACGACCGGATATCACTGTTTTGCAATGCAAACATGGTATCAAACAACGGATTTCGCCCGGCGTCCCTGTCCGATATCACCCGCTCGACCAGGTCTTCATACGGGTAATCCTGATTTTCAAAGGCCTGTAATGTTTTTTCTTTTACTTCCGACAGAAAATCAATAAATCGTTTCTCTCCGGACGGGTAATTTCGCATCGCCAATGTATTGACAAACATCCCCACAATCGGTTCCAAATCCGCATGCCGACGACCGGCAACCGGCGTTCCCACGATGATATCGTCCTGACCGCTGAGTTTTGATAGTAAGAGATCATACAATCCCAAAAGCAGCATATACATGGTGGTATCTGTTTTCAATGCCAATGCCTTCAGTTTCTGGGTCATTTCCCCATTCACGTCAAAGCGGATACTATTTCCTTCAAACCGTTGAACCGCCGGTCTTGGACCATCCAACGGAAGTTCCAGGACAGGGACCTCGCCTTCGAATTCGTTGATCCAAAAACGTTCTTGTTGTTGCCTGATGCATGCGTTCCGATGATCGCGTTGCTGCCATTCGGAAAAATCCTTGTATTGAATCTCCAACCGGGCCAATACATCCCTCCGGTACAACGCCATGAAATCCGTTACCAAAAGGTTCATGGAAATGGCGTCCGAAATGATATGATGCATGTCTACGGCCAACACGTGTTCATGGTCTTGAATGCTGATGAATCCCACCCGAATCAGCGGCGCCCGGGTGAGGTCAAACGGTTGAACGAACGAATTAACAGTAGGAAAAAGGTCCAGGCTAAATTCAACGCGGTCATGAATTATCTGTACCGGTTCATCATGAATCAACTGAATCAAATGAAACGACGTGCGTAAACTCTCATGACGATCGATCACCATCCGGAATGTATGTTCCATATGTTTCAACCGATCGGTATCGATGGTACCGTTTAATATAAAAAACGAAGGGATATTGTATCCGACCCCGAATTCATCCATTCGATGCAAGATGTATAATCGTTTCTGAGCAGAAGATAGAGTATAATATTCTTTTTTCTCGGCCGGTTCTATCGCCACATATTTATCGTATTTATCGTATTTATCGTATTTATCGTGTTTATCGTGTTTATCGTGATTATCGTGATTATCTTGCTTATCTTGCGAGGTTATGCGGATATATTCCGCCAGTTTTCGAATGGTCGGAGAAGTAAAAATCTCGGTGAGAGGAACATTCATATCAAATGCTTTGTGAATTTTCGAAACCAGAAGGGCGGCTTTTAACGAATGACCGCCCAACTCAAAAAAATCGGAATCGATCGTTAAGAGAGATTTATCCACGCCTAATACATCCGCCCAAAGATCAGCCAGTTTTGCTTCATCGTCATTGCGTGGGGGTTGGGAGTCACCGCTTGCGATCCCGACCAGCGGATCGGGAAGCACTCGCCAATCGACTTTCCCATTGGACGTCAGCGGTATTTCTTCGATGGGGACAAAAGAGGATGGAACCATATAGTCCGGCAATCCGCGGGATAAGAAATCTTTTAATTCGACAATCCGCGGCTGCCCCTTCCACACCACATAGGAAGCCAGAAATTTATTCCCCTTCTTATCTTCTCGGGCCATGACCACCGCTTCCCGGACAGCCTCATGAGCTAACAAGCGATTTTCAATCTCTTTCAATTCGACTCGAAATCCCCGAATCTTGACCTGCTGATCCATTCGTCCCAAAAATTCAATATTTCCATCGTCCGACCATCGGCCCAAATCACCGGTTTTATAAACATTGCCTCCGGCGGGTCGCTTTTTGAAAAAAGCTCCGCAAAAACGTTTGTTAGGGGGAAGATTCGGATAACCGGAAATTGGAAATCGGCAACCGGTAAACTTTTCTGCCGTTAATTCCGGGTGATTCAAATACCCTCGCGATACGCCATCACCCCCAACCCAAAGTTCCCCGGCAATGCCAATGGGTTGCAGCACCCCGCATCGATTGACAATATAAACCGTTGAATTGGCAATGGGTTTACCAATCGGAATCCTGTCTTCATACGCCCGATCGATTAAAAATGTGGTGGAAAATGTCGTGTTCTCCGTGGGTCCATAACCGTTGATGATCTTTAAATGAGAAAATCGAGCTCTCACCAAGTTGATAGGAACGGGTGAGAGGACATCGCCTCCCACCACCAGATAGCGAAGACCGCCAAATATCGCCACATCCTGTTGAACCATCTGGTTAAACAACGGAGACGTCATCCACATGATCGTGATTTGATGTGTATTGATTCCCCTCTTTAACGTTTCCGGATTCAAGATATCCTCTTTCTTCATGAGATGAAGACAAAGACCGTTTAACAAAGATCCCCAGATTTCAAAGGTGGAGGCGTCAAACGCCAAAGCCCCGGTTTGTAATATCCGGTCATCGGTTCGAAACGAAATGAAATTGGTGTTTTTAACCAGGCGAACGACATTTTGGTGGGTGACCAAAACACCCTTGGGTCTTCCGGTGGACCCGGAGGTGTACATGATGTAAGCCAGAGAAGTGGCCGGTGGCCGGTGGCCGGTGGCCGGTAAAAAAGAAGCATTCGGGCAGACACGCGGGTCTGCCCCTACGTGAATCTCCCTCTGTAGGGGCGCACCCATGTGTGCGCCCCATTCCGGTAAAACACCGGGGGAGATACGCAGATCTGCCCCTACGGAATGAGTCACCAATAATGCAGCGCCACTATCCGTTAACATATAATCAATCCGCTCCTGAGGATAATCGATACCGATCGGTAAATACGCACCACCGCCTTTTAATATTCCCAAAACACCGATAAGCATTTCAATGGAGCGTTCGATCTTTATTCCCACAATCGTGTCGGGTCCAACACCTTTTTCTATGAGTTCATTCGCGAGTGAATCGGATCGTTCATTTAATTCACGGTAGGACAATTGCAAGGGCGCTTCGCGAAGCGCCCCGACGAGAGCGATATGATCCGGCGTTCGAGACACCTGCTCGTCAAACAACTCATGAACCGTTTTATCTCTCGGATATGCCGTCTCCGTACGGTTCATTTCATGTATCAAATATTCCCTTTCCTCTTCGGTCACCCATTCGATTTCCGATATATTGATCTCAGGATCCGGTAATACGATTTCCATGATTCGACAAAAATGACGGACCATTCGTTCTGCCATCCGAGGATGAAGAAAAGAAGTTCGATACTCCATTTTGCCTTCAAGATGTTCTTCTTTTCGGAGAAGCGAAAAAATGGTCTTTGGGTTAACCTTGTAAAGACACTGCTTGTCATGGATGTTTTCCAGTGCAAGACCGACATCAAAAAGAGGTTCGGTCAAATTTAACTGCCGGATGATTATGTCGATCGGATAATTTCGATTCTCCTCAGCCTCGACAAATGTCTGCCTTACTTCGAATAACAATTCTTTAAACGACATGTTGTCGTTCAATTTATTCCGCAATGCCAATACCTTATTGATCGGATCTGTCTCATGGGTTGACTGGATTATTGGGGTCCCGATAACGATATCCTGATTTCCTGTATATTTGGAAATTAAAATCGTGAGTACTGCAATTCCCAAAAGATGAAGTCGCACGTCCGACCTCGAACTCAGCTTCATGAGTGCTGAATATAAGTAACCGTCAAAACGGAAATCGACAGAATTTACCATTGAGGCGTTCGTTGAAGAACCGTTTTCATCACGATTTTCATCATTATAGGAAAAATGATTCGTTGCCTCTAGTCCGGACAGTTTTTCTAACCAATATCCTTTTTCCTTAATCTTTTTTCCTGCTGCAATCCACAATTTATCGAGATCGGGTTTATCTTCAAGGGTCATCGATGCATCTCCTTTCTTCCCTAATCGTGATTTTTAGTCATGTTATACGTTTGTATTAATACTGAAATTTCCACGGGATTACTCTGAGTGAATGTTGGCCTATGATAACATCTTTCATGCGTTTTTTCAAGGCATAAAAATGTTGGGGAATTGATGGGTGCGTTATGATATGACTGTGTGGGAAGAATCTTCCTTCCCTGACACGGTTACACTCGCCCTCGCGACAGTGGATCGCCCTCCTCTATTGAGATGAAATTCAATCAAAGATTTTTTGGTGTTTCCATTGATTTTGAATTTCTGAACGCGTATATTATATAGCGTATTTTTAAACATTACACGGAGGAGAACGAGATGAGAAAAGGTATCATTTTAGTCGCACTATTTTTGACTATGATTCCCGCCAGTCTTTTCCTGATCTGGCCACAATCGGACACCACCCCCCATACCATTATCTACGGTAAAGTCAAAGACGCAACATCCGATAAACCGATTGCCAAAGCACAGGTTACGGTTTTAGGCACTTCGGGCGTGACGGTTCAAAGTAGCACTTATGGCGACTGGAAGTTGATCTTTAAAACCGGTGGCACATTTAAAATCAAAATTACTAAACCCGGTTTCACCGAGGTTTATCGAACGATCACACTCAACAAAGGCAGCGAAGATACGGTTTCAACCGCCTACCTGACACCGCTGGAACCCCGCGCCTCGAGTGTGGTGGAGTTCGAACAACAAGGATCCAAAAAAGTGGAGATGGTTGTCTTTTCCAATGGCGGGGGAAGCATTCAACTTAGAATTCCCAAAACCGTCCTGGCACAGGTCAAGGTCAATGGCGTTTTTAAAGACATTTCAACGGAGGTTCAAATCACGCGACTGTCGGGTTCGCTTGCGCTTCCCGGTGAACTGAGCCAAACCCCCAATCTGAAGTTTCCGATCGCTTTTTTGTTTTGTGCCGAAATCGGTCCGTCCGGGGCCGAGTTTATCCAACCCGTCACGCTTCGCGTCAAAAATACCTGGGGATTTTTACCCGGTACACAAATTCCGGTGGCGTTCTGGGATACGAAAAGCCTGGAATGGGTGGGGTTAGAGAAGCAGGCAATGGTTGACGCCAAAGGCGAATGGATTGACGCTTCGATTACCCATTTATCGTCTTATGATATCAACTCCCCGCAATCGTTTGGAAGGGGGATCCCGATTGTGGATGTCGGCCCGTTTCCCGATGATTACACCTGCGATATCGGTTCAGGGGTGAATGTGTCAACCGGAAGTTTAATGAATAGCGTTTCGA
>JBLMYT010000023.1:0-40535 GCA_050258455.1 Candidatus Omnitrophota bacterium
GATAAGATAATAGATATTTCTTTCCCTGAACCTCTTTGATCGTCAAGTAACCGGTTTGAAAGAGGAGTACGGAAATATCGAGGGATGAAACATCGAACTTTTCAAAGAAACTATCGCTCACACTTAAACATTCATATTGATCAATGAATATATCGGTATTCTTCAGCTTGTTCACCAGAAAAGTCGGGGAACCTGAGGAAAACCAATAATTCCTAAACAAATAATTTCTAAAAAAATTCAGTATGGAGAACGGATTATAAACGAAATTTTTTCCATCCCATGAATACCCGTTGTAATATGTTTTTAGATTCTCAAAGAGAATTGTCCGATCCTGTTGGGTTTGATTTTCCCATTCGATAATGTAATCGGAGAAATAAAACTCGATTTCTTCTGCCGTATATCCTAACATCGCAGCATATTTAGGATCGATCGTAATGTCAACCAAATGATTCAGGTCACTGAAAATCGAAACTTTACTGAATTTGGATACGCCGGTGATCAATAGAAAACGAATATTTTGATTCTGGGATTTCAGGATGGAGTAGAAGTTCTTTAAGATATCCCGGTTTTTTTCTGCTTCCGGGATTTCGTCAATATAGTCGATGACCGGTTTGTCGTATTCATCGATCAGGATCACGACCGGTTTGTCTTTGGCCAAAACCTCAATCATCTCGCTAAACTTTTCTTTCATCGAGTTTCCAACCAACTTGATTTGAAAGTTTCGGGCCATCTTTTCCAGTTTATGGTCGATCGCCTCCTCCAATCCGAAATTTTTAAAATCGACATCGATGAAATCGAGATGAATGACTGTATACGTTTCCCAATCGATTTTATCGTAAATCCAGCAATCCTTGAATAACTCTTTATTCCCGTTGAAGATTTCATTGAGTGTCGAAATCAGAAGAGATTTCCCAAAACGACGCGGGCGGGATAAAAAATAAGCGAAATCTTCGGTGATTAAATCATAAATATATCGGGTTTTATCAACATACACGCAGTTCTCACGAATGCGATTCCTGAACGAACTGGCGCTGATTCCCAATTTATATTTTTTGCTCATAGTCATCCGCTGTTAATTTCATTTTTTTCTCTGACCATAATATAAAATCTTTCTGCTGATTTGTCAATAAGAATTCAACGTGTCACCGAGATGTGCTTGAAAATGGGGCGAATACATCGATTCGGATCTGTGTATCTGCCCGAGTGTTCAATATTGACGCATCATAAATTATTCCCAAAACTTTTTATTTACTCTTGCGTCGGGGCCTTTCGAATAGATTCACAAAAAGATGGAGCAATGCGGTTTCACCGCCATTGCGAAGATGACGCGTTCGGGCGCATTTGATTTCCGTAAGATCCGTGCGGTGCTCTTCGATTTCGCCGGTCAAGGGATACGGATACTGCAATTGCGAAAGGAAATGAACATACTTTTGCCACAGTCCGTTGAAATCAGCGGATTCGACGTAAACCAAAATCACGTTCTCCGGTAATCCGTTTTCATCATAAGAGAATATCTTTTGCACGTGGCGTTCGATCACGTCCCTTTTGAAACCTTCCAAATTAAAGGCTTCCAATATCGCAAGGGGTTTGCCTTCTTCAGAACGGATTTCCATATCGAGTCGTCCCATGTCCGAACCTTTTTCCGAGCGTCCGCGCGGTGCTTGTTCGTTAACATGATAACCCCGTACTGTCAGTAATTGCGCCAGAAATGCGGTTCGGCTGTCCTCTTCATCCGGCATATGACCGGCGCGACTCTGGAATCCCTTTAACAAGTCCAGCAATGTCTCGCGCAGCGTAGCCGCAGGTTTCGGCGGTTGAAAGCCTTTTAACATCAATGCGGGTGGTAGCATCTCGCAACTCTTATAGCACATTACCGGTTGATTCTTGGCGGTCATATTTTTCAGCATCGCAAAGGGATAAAGATTGGGTTCGGCGGAAGTAGAACATGGGGCGCAATTACAGGGAACTTCTTCAAAGTAATGGCCGGCGTCCAGCGACATGTTTAAGGTGCTGTGAATATACTGGAGTTGGTTTCGGATGATGTGCAACAGCTCCGATCCTTGCGGGCCGGTGACGGAAACAGTTAACAGTCGTTTCACGGGATCGCCCAAAAGTAAAGCGGACGATTCTTCATAAACCAGTTCCACGCCGTTTTGCCAGAATTTTTCGTCGGGAATGAGGTAATGATTACGGGCAATAAAGCGGCTGACGATTCCTGCGGGCATAAACACATAACGGTACTGTAAGCGCAGTGTTCCGGGAGATGAGAATTTATTGGAATCGATATCCGGGCGTTTGGCGGGTACGAGTTGGGGAATGATGTACTCGTCGGTATCCACGACACGAAAACAGAGTTCGAATTTTTCCATGAGGCGCATCAAACTGGGGTGTTTATCCGAAGGGTATTGGTTCGGGTCCCAGATATGGGGCAGCATGTGCAGCGAAACCCGGCCTTTATTATCGATGATGTCTTTGGTATCGATGAGTTTGTAAACGGCTTCGGTGGCCCATTCGGGGTTAATGATGACTGTGTCTTTCAATACCGGGTCCTGTTGAAAATGGAGGATGGTCCCGAGATCGTGGAGATAGTCGCCGACAACATCACCGATATATGGTTCCATGCCTGCTTTGTCACAGATTTTATAATAACGGGAACGGTCGATGTAATTTTTTCCTTCTTGTTTGAGGGGGGTTCGAATATCGAGCCAGGAACTGGGGAGTTCATCGTTGAGGTGACGCATCCCGCAAAGGGCATTACGAATCATGTCGGTTAACCGGTCAATGCCGGTGCCGGTGAGGCAACTGACCTGAATGAAATCCACGATATTGGGAAACGCGTTCTTGTATGACGCTTCATCAATGGGTTTCTTGCGCAAATCCGCTTTATTCATGACCACAATAACCGGGCTGTTGGCGCTCAGGAGTTTGATGACATTGAGCCAGTAGTCGAATGGACCGGTATCTTCTTCTTTACGGGGTTCCCAAACGAAGAGGTAAAGGGAACGCTTGGTAAGAAAGAATTGGTGGGTGGCATGGTAAATGGCCTGGCCGCCGAAATCCCAAATCGAGAGATTGACATCGCGGCAAGGTTGAGAATCGTTTTCCAGAGAGCAGGAAATCGTCCAGGGTTTGATGTGAATGCCGTGGGTGGTTTCTTCTTCACCGGGTTTGACGATAAACTTGTTATCCAGGAGTTTACGCATTAATGTGGTTTTACCCACTTCGCCGCTGCCCACGATGAGGAGTTTGGATTCCAGAAGCATCCGGGATCCTAAATCCAGTTGTTCAAAGTAATTTCTTACTGCGGCAGTGCCTTGCTTGACGATTTCCACGGGGGGTGATTCCAGGGGGTTGCCGTAAAGGTTCATTCCCCAATTCGGACCTGCATCCCATTCGATATACATGCCGTAGGTAAAACTCCGGTGAAGGCGACGTACGTTGTTGTTGCGAATATCTAAGGTAGAGAGGTTCTTTAATGCCTTGAGGGGTGAGATATCGATGATTTGATTGGCACCCAGATATAAATCTTTCAATTGAGTTAATCCCCGAAGTGGTGAGATATCGATGATTTGATTGGAATCCAGAGACAAATGTGTTAATTGAGTTAATTTCCGAAGTGGTGAGATATCGCTGATTTGATTGTCACCCAGATATAAATCTTTCAATTGAGTTACTTTCCGAAGTGGTGAGATATCGCTGATTTGGTTGGAATCCAGAGACAAATGTGTTAATTGAGTTACTTCCCGAAGTGGTGAGATATCGATGATTTGATTGTCACCCAGAGACAAATATGTTAATTGATTTAATTCCCGAAGTGGTGGGATATCGATGATTTGATTGGAACCCAGATATAAATCTTTCAATTGAGTTAATCCCCGAATTGGTGAAATATCGCTGATTTGATTGTCACCCAGAGACAAATATGTTAATTGATTTAATTTCCGAAGTGGTGAGATATCGCTGATTTGATTGTCACCCAGAGACAAATATGTTAATTGATTTAATTCCCGAAGTGGTGAGATATCGCTGATTGGGTTGGAAACCAGATACAAATATGTCAATAGAGTTAATTCCCGAAGTGGTGAGATATCGCTGATTTGATTGTAAGACAGATCCAAATCCCTTAATTGGGTCAATTCCCGAAGTGGTGAAATATCAATGACTTGAGTGGAATACAGAAACAACCTGACCAATAGAGTTAATTCCCGAAGGGGTGAGATATCGCTGATTAGATTGGAAGACAAATACAGATCCGTCAATAGAGTTAATTCCCGAAGTGGTAAGATATCGATGATTGGATTGCAAGACAGATTTAATGTTGTCAATAGAGTTAATTCCCGAAGGGGTGAGATATCAGTAATGCGATTCCCCCACAAATCTAAATAAACTAAATGACGTAATCCGGTAAGAAAAGAAATATCCTTAATTTTATTTTCTGATAAATCCAAAAAAGATAATTGTTTCATTTCCTGAATCAGGGAATAATCCGGTGCTTCTACTTTATATAGGATCAGGTTTTCAAGTGCTTTAAAATGGCCAAGGCTTTGGGGCAAGGAATTCAATTTTACCCGATAAAAGGCTATAACAAAAACTTCCCCTGTGTTATTGATAGTGTAGCCGTTCTTTTTTTCTTTTCTTATATCTTCAAAGTCATATTTTTTTAATTTGATGCCGGTTTCTTCTTCCAGTTGTTTAATCAGTTTCCGATCGCTTATTGCTATTTTTGTCATCAAACCTCCTCCGGGATGGTTTTTATTATCGATTGACTGCCATTCAGCCTATTATAAGTGAATGCATTGTGAATTACAACTTTTTTACGATTATTGAATTTTATTGCGTTTATAAATGGGAGCACATAATTTGTAGGGCAGATCCGCGTATCTGCCCGATAGGAAACGGGGCGAATCTTTACCGTTCAACTGGAGAATGTTCTCCCATAAGAAGGCTTTTTAATGTGGAGTTTCTTCATGATCGAAGTAAGCGAAATACCTTGAATGGAAGCTAATTCTTTTAAATATCCCAAACGCTCGACATCCAATTTCTCAATTTGATCCGTTAATTTTAATAACGCTTCGTATTCCTCGTCTGTAAGCGTCTCGGACCGCCGCTTGGCGATAAGTTTATTATAATATTCCTGCTTTTCAAGAGGTATTCCACGATTAATCTTCATCATTAAATCAGATTCTTGCCTGGATAATCCCGGGGCTTTCCGGCGAGCCAGTAATGCAATAACCTGCCAGAAAAATCCTTCCAATTCAGATGTTTTCAACTGTTTGACGGCTTGCAGCATGTCTTCTGTGGATAATTGAGCTTTAACCTGAACTGTCGGCATCGTTCACCTCATATATACTTTACCATTAATGATAAGAAATCTCAAGAAGAAATTTCAAAAACCAGGGTTCTGACACCTCCCAAAACTTTTTATTTTGAAAGGAGTTGCAATCTGAAAGTCAGGTATTGGGTATAGAAGACGGGGGGCGCATCCATGGATACGGCCGTACCGAGAGATCATCGAGCACCCATTCCGTAGGGGCAGACCTGCGTGTCTGCCCGTGTGTTCGATGCGGTTCCTCGCGTATTTACCCCGCTCCGCTTTTCTATGTCGAAAATTTTAAAGGCCTTTAAAATTTTCGTCGATATTTTGTTGACACGTTATAACGTATCATTATGGAATAGGCAAGTTTTGAAGCAGAAGTTGAGAAGGGGAGAAGATAAGAGTTTAAGATACGGCGCTTCGCGCCGTGGTTCGGAAGTTCTGTAGGGGCGCACCCATGTGTGCGCCCGATCATCTTACCCCACCTCGAACACACGGGCAGACACGCGGGTCTGCCCCTACGGGATAGCAAAAAAAGGGAGAGTGTATCCTAATCGTCGCGACTATTACCTCAAACTTTTCACCTGTCACCACCAACTTTTGAGATGGCATCACCAACCAGGAAAACATTGGGGGGCGCGTCTCAACACCGTGTCTTTCAATTTTGATTTCAAATATTGGGGCAATTCGGAGAGTGTCAGGAATTTTGTGTCGCTCGTACAGACGTAGCGCGCTACGTCTCTACAAACCGATCGAACACCCTATAATATTTACAAAAAATTTCTGACACTCTCTCGACTCGCAAAAAAGGACCAACTTACACAAAGGGCGACTCAAACCTTTCCTGCTAAACGCCTTTTTAAAGGAGTCTCTTTCATTAATTACTATAAAAAACATAAAACTTCTTGCAAATCATTTGAAAAAAAAACTGGTTTGCGGTATCATAAATCCATGGAAAACGAAAAAAACGAACAACCATTCGATGAGTTAGAAGAATTAGCGCAATTTGAAGGCATGATGGAAGCCGAAATTCTTAAAGCCAAACTGGAAAGCTTCGGGATTCCGTGCATGCTCAAATTCGAAGCAGTGGGGCGGGTACTCGGTATCACCACCGACGGCCTGGGGAAAGTCCAACTCATGGTACCACCCAGCTATTTGGAAAAAGCCCAGGAAATCCTGGCAGAAGATGATCACGCGGAGGAAAACGAACCGGCACCACCCACCGAATAAACTAAACTAAAATATAATATTATAATCGTATCATACAGCCGCACCACCAGACACCAAACCAACGAAGGAGTCCAAATGAAAAAACAATCGATTTGCGTTACGATGTCAATCATGACCATGATGATGATCACCCTATGTCTGTGTTGCCTGAGCGGAACCCTGAACGCACAGGCTACCCTGAAAGAGCGTGCCCAAAATATTTCCAAACAAGAAGTGCAAAGCGTGCTCGAATTCCTTTCCGATGATCTCCTGGAAGGCCGCGCTCCCGGTACGCGCGGCGGAAACATCGCCGAACTCTATGTGAAAAGCCTGTTCAAATGGATGGACCTGAAACCCGCTATCGGTAACGATTACTTTCAACCCTTTACCCTCAAAGGATTCAAAATCAATACCTTAAACATCGAAGCCAACGGCGTTACCCTGAACTACATCGACGACGTGGTGGGCGCATGGGTCGGCAACAACGATCAATTCGAACTCACCGGTGATGCGGTGTTTGTGGGATTCGGCATCACCACCCCCATCTGGAACTGGAACGATTATAAAAACGTGGACGTTAAAAATAAAATCGTGATTGCCCGCGTCAACGATCCGGGTATGTTCAACGATAAAATTTTCGAAGGCAAAACCCTCACTTACTTCGGCCGCTGGACCTACCATATCGAAGAAGCCGCGCGCCGCGGCGCCGCAGGCATTCTGCTCATCCATACCGACGAAAGCGCCGGATACGATTGGAATGTGGTTAAAAACTCCTGGTGCAAAGAAGAGGTTTTCCTTGAATCCGATCTTCAAAACAACCTCAAGTTCCGAGGATGGATCCGGGAAAGCAGCCTCAAAAAAATCCTGGATTCCAAAAAAATCGACCTGAACTCCCTCTATGAAAAATCCAAGAAAGCCAACTTTCAACCCGTTCCCTTAGGTCTTACCGTTAAAGTCAGCGGAACCACCAGTCACCGGGATTTAAAAAACAACAACGTGATTGCCGAGATTCCCGGAAAATCCCCCAAAACGATCGTCATCAGCGCCCACATCGACCACCTCGGCATGCGCGTCGACGCCGAAGGCAACCACATCTTCAACGGTGCCATCGATAATGCATCGGCCGTATCGTCCATGATGGTGACCGCCAAGATTTTGAAAGAATTTCAAAAGGATTTGTATTACACGGTCGTGGTCCTCGCCTGCGAAGCCGAAGAAGCCGGACTCCTGGGCTCCAAATACTACGTGCAAACGCATCCCGACCGGAGCCGGATCATCGCCAATATCAATTTCGAATCCACCCCGGTCTGGGGAAAGACCTCCGACTTTATGGCTGTGGGCGGCGAATACTCCACGCTTGAAGATATGGTCAAAACCGTTCTCCCTCAGGAAGGATTGACCTACACCTATTTTTCCATGGCCAACCTGGGCTTGTTCTACCGTTCGGATCAATACCCCTTTGCCCGATACAATATTCCCGCGATCCTGATCAGCGCCGGAGAAAACGACGACTCCGGTCAGCACAAACTCCCCGTATTCTGGAAAACCGATTACCACTCGGTCCGGGACCGATTTGACCCTCAATGGCCCCTGGAAGGCATGAAACAAACGGCCACGGTCACGCTTCGCTTGATCGATCACCTGAATCAAACGCAAGCCGTCCCCCAGTGGAAACGCCCGCTAACCTTTCCCCTGGAAACCAAATAGGACCAACAAACTTTTTGAAAAAGTAGGTTGATCGATTTGAATTTATTCTGTATAATTATGACATGATACTAACAATTTTTGGATACCCCAAATCAGGAAAGACCCTCTTGTTTAACTTGCTTACCAATAAAAAGGAAAAGGTGTCAAAATTTTCCACTGCGGCCAACGAATTTCACATGGCCATTGTCGATGTTCCCGATTCCCGCATCACGCGTTTGTCGGAATTCTTCAAAAGCCCGGCCATTTACGCCAAGATCGAGTTTCTGGATACCGGGGACGTCGCATTCGGCGAAAACCAAAGCGTCACCTTCATCGACCTGCTGCGTCGCGCCGATGGCCTGGTCCATGTGGTCCGAGGCTTTCACGACGATGAAATCCTCCATCCCCTCGGCGATATCGCCCCGGAACGGGACATCCGAAACATGGAAGACGAACTCAAGACCGTGGACTTCATCACCGTGGACAAACGCCTCGAAAAACTCGCTGTTGATGTCAAAAAGATCAAGTCCAAAGACCTCGAAGAAGAACTCGACCTCATGAAACGGCTGAAAGTGTTCCTCGAAGAAGACAACAAACCTTTGCGTGAGTTCCCCTTCACCCCAAACGAAGAACGCCTCATCAAAGGTTACAAATTCCTCTCGCAAAAGCCCCTCTTTACCATCATCAATGCCGATGAACACACCTATGACAAATACCTGGCGTTACGAAAGGAGCCGGAAAACAACACGGCTTTAGACGTGTTTTGCGCCAAAATCGAGCTGGAACTCCTGGAACTGGAACCCGAAGATCGCGCCGTGTTTCAATCCGAATACGGACTCGATAACTATCAATACATGCGGGAACATTTTATTCAGACGAGCTACCGGTTGATGAACCTCATCTCGTTTTTCACCGTGGGAGAAGACGAATGCCGGGCATGGACCATCCACAAAAGCGATAACGCGTATACTGCCGCCGGAAAAATACACAGCGATATTCAACAGGGCTTCATCCGGGCCGAAGCCATCAACTGGAAAGACCTCCTGGACGCCCAGGGGTTTAGCCATGCCAAGGAAAAGGGTACCCTTAGATTGGAAGGAAAAGATTATCCCGTGAAAGACGGGGACATTCTTCATTTCAGGTTTAACAAATAGGAGCAATACGATGATAAAGAAAGCTTTTTTTATTCTCACCATTATGGCTATCACAATCACATCCTTACATTCCCAGACCCTTACCCAAATCGGCTTCATCATAAAAAAGGCACTGCCGGAAAAAGAAAACTTCATTGTCCTCTACCCGGATTCAATGAAAGATCAGATGGAGAAAGAGGCCCAGAATGCCTCCTTGATCATTAAAAAGAAATTTCAGATTTACGGCGTCAAAGCCAAAAGCGATATTCCGCGCGTCATCGATACGGTCGACGATATGAAGTCACCCGTGATCATCGTTATCGCCAATAGTGGCGCTCTCAATTCCGAAAGCATCAAGTATTTGGTTCAAAAAGTGGCGCTCAAAAACGTACCCGTAACGACCAACCGTGCCGAAGATACCAAAGAAGGCGCGCTCCTTGCAATCATTGAGAAAGGCCCCGAACAACTCGAAACCCATCTCAGCCGGGTCGCGGCTTCCGCCTTGAAGATCCGTTTACCCCAGGAATTCCTGTCCACCTGTATTATGGATTGACGCGCTTTGGCGGGTTGATTTCTTCATGATAGACAAGCTTTAAAAGAATATCAAACTCGAATTCGAAATTGGGAGTTAATTCGCCTTTTCCAATCATCTCTTTGATTTTTTTCACTTTCCAAAACTTCCCCTCATCGATTTCCTCCGGATTGAGATGAAACGGGCCATCGTGTCGGCAAATAAACATATGAGCCAACTCACTTTCAATGGCGGTGTTCCAGACGTAACGCGTGACAAACCCCGCCTTGAAGGTTTCAAGCCCCAATTCTTCCATGGCCTCGCGCTTGAGCCCTTGTTCGACGGTTTCACCGCTGGATAAATGGCCGCCCACGGCCGTATCCCATTTTCCCGGAAGAATTTCCTTGGTCAGCGCACGTTTCTGTAAAAAAATACGATCCTGGGAATCGATCACCTGCAGATGCACCACCGGATGAAGAAGCCCCGGACCGGAATGGCATAAACTTCGCGGCGCTTTGCCTTTGATCCGTCCCTCCTCATCCACAATATCAAACCATTCCTCGTCTTTGTACATTTCCCATATCCGCTTCTGCTTCCACCGGTTTCGAATCACTTCCACGCCGGCATACCCGCCCAATAGGATGTAAAACAATCCGCCACTGATAAAAGCCCACGCCTGTTTGGACATCCAAAAAGCCGAGTACACAATCATGAGCGTATGAGCGGTAAAGAGAACGAACAAGACCTTGATGCCTCGCGTCATGCGGCTCAGGGTTCCCGGGTCCATTGATACATTCTTCAGGTATCGCCCGGTCATGAGCAGCATGATATTCAACGGCGTAAACGCCGATACCCCCAGAACCATACAAAAGATCGCTTCAATAACCGCAGGTTTTAATTTGAAAAAGATATCGTTTTTCAATGCCACGGAAACCATACCCAGAACCACGATCAGCCCGACATCGATCAAAATAAATTTATCAATTTTCTTATCTTTGATATACGTGACAACGAGTTCAATCATCGCGGCCCCAATCGCAATCAGAATCGATATTTCAGGGCTGAAAAACGAATCGGCAATAATAAACACAACCAGGGGTAAAAAACCCGGTGCCAGTGTTTTAAATAAAGTCATTTTATCCATCGGTGATTCCATCCCCGGTATCGGCCTCGAAACGACGCCACCCGGGCCTTAAACGCCGTTACGAATTCGTTCCCTTTTTCCCGGAGGCTGAATCTCGGCCCCAAAAAGAGAATGAAGATCCCATCTCCCACCATCTTGGTCACCATTCCGCCCAGGGCCAGGAAAAACCCCAGGATTTGCGCCGCCAAACGACTGTTGAATTTCGTTTCGGAGACGCCCACCCGAAACTTGATTTCCTCCAACTGATCCGGGCTGTAGCGATGCGAATGGTAAACCGTGGAAGCCGGTTCATAGACGATCGAAAATCCGTGCGTCAAGACCCGGCGGCCCCATTCCTGATCTTCGGCAATGGGAATGGTATCCTCAAACGGAAACCTGGCCCAGATGTCCCGATCGATTGCGCCGCTGACTGTGGAGAAGAGGAAAAAATCCAGGGCGCTGGCGCGGGAATGCATTTTGGGAGTGGCGGGCATGGCACGCGAGAGGTCGCGCACCATGTAGAGGTCGCAATCCGGATGGGGAAGATGGCGGCTGTACACCCCGGCAATCGGCGGGTTCTTGGGATGGGAGAAAGGCGACAGAAGATGGTTGAGCCATGAACTGTCGGCCGGTACGGCATCGGCGTTTAAAAAGACAAGGTATCGCCCGGTAGCACTCCGGGCGCCCAGGTTTCGCGTTTTTCCATGGCCGAATTCCTCTGCCCGAATACGCAGGAGTTGGACGGCCGGATACTGTCGGAGAACGTCAAGGGTTCCGTCGGTGGATCCCGAATCGATCACGATCACTTCAAACGTATAATCCGTTTGCTGACCGAATACTGCGTCCAGGCATCGCCCGATGGTTGCCGCTTCGTTTCTTGCCGGAATCACAATGGAAACGTCAACCGGGTCCGCAGAGGGGTTCAACGGGTTCATGAGTGTCCGGCGTGTTTGCGGTCTTTGGAAACTATCATCTCCACAAAATCATGCTTTCGGTGGCGCCGGATCCTCATATCGTCAATATGGTTTTCTTCTTTCAACGCCAGGAACAAGTCCCGGTATTCTTCTTTTGACATCCAGGATCGGATGGGGTTATGGCCATCGAAATCCACCATGGCCATGAATTTTCCGATCCCCCGGGAAAGGAGGTTTTTCTTTGAGCCGATACTGACAAACGTCGGTTCAATGATCACGATTTTTTCCGTGGCAAATTGAGCCGCAATGTTGAGGAGTTTTCGGATGTCGTTTTTCTCAAGATGATGGAGAATATCGCACAACAGAATCGTATCGGCCGAACGGTAATACTGAGCGTCCAGCACATTTCCCCATCGGATATCCCTGTTTTTACGTTGGCCGTATCGGATGAACCGATGATTCAAATCGATTCCGGCGTACTGGCAATCGGGATACATGTAGTTCTTCATTCGGCCATAGCCGCAGGCCGGTTCGAAGACCCGCCTGTTTTTTCCGATAATATCCTTTAAAATCTTCAAGCCGTCAAAGTAAAGAAATCGGATCGACCAATCGTAGATAAGGGGATACCGATAAATAATAGACTGCATCTGGTTCTCCAAAATTTTTACGTTTATTTTTTCTGAAGTTCGAGAAATTTCTGTTTACATTCTTCGGAGCAAAAGTAATGGGTTTCCCTGCCGGATTTGACCGTTATCGCATGGCGCGGCAAGAGGAAGGTGCCGCACACGGGGTCTCGCTTCATCGCTTCGACGTTCCCCGAATGGGGCCGGGTCTCCCGTCGCTTTGGATTCTTGGAAAAAAGAGACGGGAACCAATCGCCCTTCCATAAGATTTTATACAGGACATAAACCACAACGCCCAGTATGATTAATCTTAAAAATCGTGCAAATACATACATCCTGATTTAATACCGATAATAATTATCCGATATTTTTGATTGCTCCCAGAATTTCCAGCGATATGACATGTTTTTGAATTTCGTTCGTGCCTTCGTAGATCTGGAACAGCTTGGCATCGCGCATCATTTTTTCCACCGGGTATTCTTTCATGTACCCGTAGCCGCCCATGATCTGGACCGCTTCCACGGTGGTGTGCATGGCCACATCGGTTGCCATGACTTTGGCCATGGCGGATTCTCGGGATGCCTTCATGTTATTGTCCAGCATCCAGGCCGAGCGGTAGACCATTAACCGGGCCGCATCGATGGCCGTGATCATATCCACCAGTTTAAAGGCATTGGCCTGGAATGAAGCAATGGGTTTACCGAATTGGACACGGTTTTGGGAATACTTCAACGCTTCTTCGTAAGCGGCGCGGGCCGTACCGACCGCACCCGCACCCACGGCCGGACGGGCCAGATCCAGGGTCTTCATGGCAATGATGAAACCGAACCCTTCCCGTTTCAACACGTTGGCCGCCGGAACCTTCACGTCGTCCAGATAGATTTCGCAGGTATTGGAGGCGCGGTGCCCCATTTTATTCTCGTGTTTACCGATCGTGATGCCGGGGGTATCCATCGGAACGATAAAGGCCGTTAATCCCCGGGCGCCGCGGCTCGGATCCGTGCTCGCAAAAATCACGCCCAACGAGGCAATCCCCGCATTGGTAATAAAGGTCTTGGATCCATTGAGGATGTAATAATCATCTTTCTTGACCGCGGTGGTTTTTATCATCGAATTGTCCGACCCCGCTTCCCGCTCGGTTAAACCGAAACAGGCAAAACGCATCTCTTTGGTCAAAGGGGTCAGGAATTCTTTTTTCTGTTCATCGGAACCAAATAGCACAATCGGGGTTGTGGCCAGGGTATTGGCCATCATGGACGTAAACATACCGGCACATCCCCATCCCAATTCCTCGCACACCACGACATTGTCCAGGTTGGAAAAACCGGTACCGCCGTATTCCATCGGAATCCCCGAAGTCAGGAATCCGATTTCAAACGCTTTCTTCATTACTTCAAAAGGGAATTCATTCTTCTCATCATACTCGGCAGCGACCGGACGCATTTCATTCTGCGCAAATTGATGAGTCAACTCCTTTAATTCTAACTGTTCTTCACTCAACGAAAAATCCATTCGTGAATCTCCTTTATATTCGTTTAATTTCTTTTATTTTTTCTTTTAATTTCTTACTTGATCAATCGTATCTCGTTCAATACTTCCTGGGCACTCTGATAACGGTTTTCTCTCTTCTTTTCCATGCATTTTTCAATGATTTCTACCAGTTTATCGGGTACATCCTTGCGAATGGATTTGAGAGAAGGAACCGGATCAAACAAATGCTGATAAAACACGTTATCGCTTTTGAAGGGGACCTTGCCCGCAATCAAATGAAACAACGTGGCGCCCGTGGAATAGATATCGGTGCGGTGGTCCACGGCTTGCCCCTGGATTTGTTCGGGGGACATGTAGTACGGCGTGCCGGTGATGACGCCGTTTTCCCCTTTGTGGGACTCGCCCCGAATCACCGCCAGACCAAAATCCATGATCTTGATCTCTTTGGCCTTGGTAATCATGATGTTGTGGGGTTTGATGTCGCGGTGGATGATTCCCTTTTTATGGGAGTAATCCAGGGCTTTGAGCACTTTGACGGCCACAAACAGGACCTGGGGAATCGAAAACACCTTTTGCTTTCGAATCATTTCCATAAAATTTTCGCCTTCCACAAATTCCATGGAGATAAAATAATCATCCTTCAATTGCCCGACATCGTAGACCGTCACGATGTTGGCGTGCGAGAGAGACGCCGTGGACTGGGCTTCGGTGAGGAAGCGTTCCAGGCTTCGTTTGTCTTTGATTAAGCTGCTGTTGAGGATTTTAAGGGCCACGATGCGTTTTAACACCGTATCTTCGGCTTTAAACACGACCCCCATGCCGCCTTCGCCTGCTTTTTCAATGATCTTGTAGCGGTCTTTGGATTTGTTATCCGCCACCAATTCCATTTCTTTATATTTTAACGCCAGTTTTTCGATTTCCTGCAATTTGAGATGAATGTCTTTGAAGTTATAGTCTTCGGCCTGAATTTTATGATAAATCGCATAAGCCTCTTTGTAATTCCCGGCCGCTTCGTGGGCCTGGCCCAGAATGTAAAACCACTCGATATTGGATTTATCCACGAGTTTTTTGGCCAGTAACTTTCCCACCTTTTCGATGACCAACGGGGCTTTGCGGTTTTTTAAAAAAATCGTCGCCATCTGCGACACGGCGCTCATGTAATCGGGGTCATCGCTCCTGACCTTTTGAAAGCAGGCCAGCGCCCGTTTATCATCATCGGTTTTCAAAAAGCATTCGCCGGCATTGTAGAAATCGGCCGCTTTTTCATAGAGTTCGCCGGCCTTCTTGTAATTTTTATCCTTAATCACGAGGTTGGCCGCTTCTTTCCACTGCTCACCCACTTCGAACATCCGGGCGGCTTCGCGCTCATTTCCGGCCTTCAAGTAATTATCCGCTGCGGCGAGGTAGTTCTGGCACATGTAAAAGTTGGTGGCCGCTTCCTCGTATTTTTTTTCCCACTCGAACAGTTCCGCGGCGCGAATATAATCCTGACCTTTTTGAAACCACTCGGCTGCAGCCGAGGTTTCGCCGCGGGCAAACGCGTCTTCGCCCCGGAGAGTATGGGCCAGTTTGGCCTCGCCCAGTCGCTCATAAATCTCGGCGGCTTTGAGAGGCATCTGCGATTGCTCGTAGAGCTTGGCGGCTTCCCGGTCTTTCCCCAGCTTTAGTCCGACCTCGGCGGCTTTCTCAAACTTCTTGTTTTTTAAGAGCAGCTCATAGGCCCGCTCGGCTTCGCCGAGCTGGAGGTACAGGTCCACGGCTTTAAACAGATCGGTGTCCAACTCGGCCGAACGTTGAAATCCACCCGCCGTATCCGCGTTGTTCATGTACCATTTCTCGTAGTTTTCGGCGGCCATCCGGAGGTTTTCGGCTTTCTCATAGATCAGGGCCGCTTTTCGGAAGAAGCCTTTTCGGACATAGATTTGAGCGGCTTTTTCATACCGCCCGTTGTGATAGTACAGTTCCGCCGCTTCCTGGAACCGGTTCCCGTCTTCGAGGATGGCGCCGGCCGCGTCGATGTTGTGGCGTTTTAAGTACAACTGATACAGCTTTTCAAAATTCCCACTGGTCTTGTAGACTTCGATCGCTTCGGTGTGACGGTTCAGTTTTTCGTACAATTCGCCGATTTCGTTCCATTGCTCGCCGGCTTTATATGAGTTTACCGCGGCTTTGTAATCGCCGACTTCTTCGTAGATCTTTCCCGATTCATAGTAATTTCCCTGCATGAAGGCCTTATTCCCTTTCCGTTGGAGATAAGACCGCTTGAATATGATCGAATAAACCGCTTCAAAGAAGCTTTTATCTTCGAGATTAAGGACTTTGGCAACTTTTAAAATTCCCAGTACAATTTTGAGAAAAACAATTATTGCTACAATGACAGCGATAATTTTTAGTATTAAAAAATTGTTTAAAAACCTTGTTATGTTTTCCATACTTCTTAAAAAAGTATATCAAACCTCTTGAGAAAAATCAATTTAAATTTAACAAAATAGGAATTCCCAGGTGGTCCGACGGGGGAACGAGGTCAATCCATGGGGCGTTTGACCGCCATAATCAGAGCCGGGCTCTGCGGGGTCCAGGGCTCCCCCTCGTAGTTCCCGCAGGTTCGAACCGGTACCAGCCCCGCGTCCTTCACCATGGCATCGATTTGTTCGAATACCAGCGGATAGAGGAGGGTTTCATTTTCAATCACTTCGGCAGTCGCTTTCACGGTTAAACGGGTGGTAAACGAAATGGTTTCCCGCTCCCCGTTCGCGACCGGTCGCTGGTACTCCCGGATCAAGGAAACTCGGGGGCGGTCAATCCGCGGCAGTTCCCAGGTTTCCCCGGCCAAAAGACTCGAAACCCGAGAATAGTTGACAATTTGCAGGATGAATATGCCGTTTTTTTTCAATACCCTGGTTACCGCGTGGATAAACTGCCGGATGTCGTTTCGGGTCGGTAAATGAACCAGCGTGTTTCCCAGACAGAGGATCGCATCCAGAGACTCCGGCGGAAAGAAGGTGTCGATATCGCGCATACCGGCCCGGAGCATGCGAAGGTTGGAAAGGCCGCTCGCGTCCACCCGCTGTTGCGCCATGGCGAGCATTTTGGGTTCCGGCTCAATGCCCGTCACCTGAAAGGCGGAATGGATTTGAGCCAACGCAAGAGGGAATTGACCGGTCGCACTCCCGATATCCAGGATCCGAAGCCCGGAGCCCCGTTCCGATGCATTCGGAGGGTTTAAAAAGGAGAGGACAAACGCGAGTGCGCCGCGGTTAAGGGGAAACAACTCATCGTAATGGTCCGCCAACGCCTGATAAAAACCACTCATCGTTTTTCAGTAGACGTTAGACGTCCTGGGTTTCCAGTCTCAGTTTTCTCCGGAAAATAAAACTCACCCCAATTCCCAATTCGAAAAGGTTCAAGGTAATCAGCACCGCCGGCCCCAGGTAAGGGATAAATCGAAACAGGATATAGACCAGGGCGCCCAGGACCACGAAGAGCGCCGGGATCATCCGCTTGACCTTTAACCGATTCGACAACTGGACCCCGATAAAATAAAAAACCACGGTTTTCCCGAATATATAAATCGAGCAGAACGAAAACACCAACAGAAAGAGGAGCGGGATCCCGATAAAGAAAAAACTCAGGACCACAAACATCACCAAAAGGCATAACACAGCCATAAAGGAAACAAAGCCGGTGACGATCACTTTTCGGAAATTTTTTTCCAGGATTTCCCCGGCGCGAATCACCCGGGTCGGAATCAATGCAAACAGAATCAGGGCCAGGATGAGCCAGAGGACGCCTCCCACAGCACGGATGAATCCGATCGTTTGCGAATCCAAAACAAGGGGTAAGAAGGTGGCCTGAATTTTTTTCAAATCCATCTTCGAATTGAACACCTTCCCGCTGACGGTGCTGAGGGGATGGCGGTTGAGCGTTCCCCCAATGACAATCAAATCGCCTTTGATTACGGCCGATTCCCGAATATCGACCCCAGCCCCGGCACAGATGACATCCTCGTCGACCGGTCCATCCAATACCAGGCGCCCACCGAAAAGGATGACGGTTCCCTTCAGGTTACCACGGATATTAACGGTTCCATTGAACGACAACACACTATCCACAAAAGCGGTATTTTTGGATAAGGAAAAGTCTTTAACGACTTTGTAATCCGAACTGGGGAACAACGAACCACTGAAAAGGAATAAGAAAATGAAAAAACCGATAAAAATACTCGCGAACCACTTCATCATATGCCTTCTTTTATATCTTAATTTTTAATTTTTTGAATGTTGCTTTCAGGATGAAATACGAACCGGCCAGCCCCACCGAGAACAGGGTCAATCCCACGAGTTCTGCCCCCAGGTTCACCCCGGTAAAGATGTTGATGAGCCGGTTGATGGCTTTAAAAATCGTGTAAACAACCGAGAAAAACGAGGAAATGAAGCGGACCACCGATCCGATCCAGGACGTCGTGCTGGAAGAGGTCAAATTGAAGGCCCGAATCAGGCTGTTGTTGGCAAAATCGAAATAGATATAGATGGAGGTCACCAGAAGCGAAAAACTCGCGGCAATCAGGGCCAATATCGAGGAATACGTCGGAAGTTTGGGAAATAAAATCCGAAGGACATTCTGCTCGATGATTGCCGGCGGGATCATTTCAACCGGGCGCCACAGAACCTCCTCCAGTGCTTCGTAATGTTCATGGGCTTTCGAGCACGCTTGGCAGGTAATCAGATGGTCCCGAATCATGGCGTTTTCCACGCTGCTCAGACTTCCGTCCACATAGTGTTGAATCTTGGTATCAGTTAAACATTCCATCTTTTTCCATTTCCGCTTTTAAAATTTCTTTGGCCTTAAATATCCTGTTTTTAACTGTTCCTACAGGTAAATCCGTAATCTCCGCAATCTCCTCGTATTTGAGCCCCTGAAGGTATCTCATGAGGATCAATTCACGGTACTTCACCGGTATGGCCTCGACCACGTTCCAGACGTAACGTTTTTTTTCTTCGTTAATCAGGTAATCAAAACCGTCTTCCTTCACGTAATGATCGGCATCCATCAACTGTTTCTGGGTAATGGTGTCGTCATCCAGCGATTCGAGGTGCGTTTGATTCTTCCGGATATAATCGATCACCATGTTGTAGCAAATCCGGTACGCCCAGGTCGAAAATTTGTATTCGAAATTGTATTTACCCAGCACATTGTAGATTTTGATGAAAAATTCCTGAGTCAATTCCACGGCAGCATCTTCCTTTCGAACCATGCGAAATATAAAACCGTAAATTTTCTTGTTATACTTCTTCATCAAATCCTCAAAGGATGACCGCTTGCCGTCAAGTATTTTTTTTATCAATACCTGATCTTCATCCTTTTCCATTTTACGGTTTTCTCACTCAAAAAGTTTTCTTATTTACCGGCATTCTCATTTTCATTGATGACTTCGACGCCTTTGGGTATTTTCAACTGAAAGGCATCCGCCGGAATGACCGTATGGGGTCGGTAATTTTTGAAAAAATAAGTCATGCGCGCCCCGGACGGGTCGATCTGAGTCATCCGGATCGGGAGGAAATCCGAGTTGACCAGGATTTCCACCTCCAGGGACTCGGCCGCATGTTTAATGAACAATTTTTTCCGGTTTCCCTCGTCCCTGCTGGAGGCATAACGAACAATTTCATTGGAAAATAACAGTTGCCAGATCCATTGCCGTTTCCAATCGGTTATTTTACCGATCGTGAGCTGTTCGTTGTCTTGATCGTAAAACCGGTAGGTGTTCCCTTCCAATAAAAAAAGTTTATAGTCCGGTTTTAAATAGGTCCACTTTAAATTCTGGTCATTTTTAAACAGGATTTCCCCCGATTCTTCAACATCGACGGGGGCATTTAAGCCGGATTCGCTGGATACTTGCTGGATAAATTCAACGTTAAACGGCTTGATACCGTTTAGGGACTCTCTAATTTTATGAATAATCGCGACGGTCTGATCGCGGGAGTGTTCGGAACCGTTTAAATTCGACGGTAGGCATCCAAATGTACAAAAAAAAACAGAACGGGCCAAATCAAAAGGTAAGCGGAATGGTTATGACGCACTGATTACCCCTAAGGCAACAGAATGCAGTTTGTCGACCTCGCTTTCGTTTCGGGACGGGATCAAAATGGGGATCCGTGCCCCCATGACCACATGGGCAACCGTGGATTTGAGGTAGTAGGTAAACGCTTTTCCCAGAAGATTACCGGATTCGATATTGGGAACCACCATGATCTGAACCATTCCGGCAACCGGATGAGTCACGCCTTTGTGTCGAGCGGCCTCCGGCGATACGGCGATATCCAGGGCCAACGGTCCATACACCTCGCATCCCGTAATCACCCCGTCGCGGTTCAGTTCCGTGAGAATTTTGGCATCAAGGGTGGCAGGCATCGAATCTTTCACGGTTTCCACGGCTGCCATGACGCCGACTCGGGGCGTTTCATACCCCAATCGATGATACACCGTAACGGCATTCTCTATGATCTGCTTCTTCTGATTGGCATCGGGCAAAATATTTAATCCCCCGTCCGTAATTCCCAGTAACCCAGCGTAATTATCGGCGGGATTTTCAACGACCATCAGATCCGAAAGCAGATTTCCGGTACGCAAGCCGGTCTCTTTATCCAATACGGGTTTCATCAACGATGCGGTCGGTAAAAATCCCTTGAGAATGACCCGGACCCGACCGTGATTGGCCAATTCCACGATTTTAGCGGCGGATTCTGCTTCTGATTCGCAGTGAATGATCTCAAAATCCGATACCTGACCGCCATTGGCTTGGATTAATTCAATGGTTTTTGATTTGTTCCCGGCAAGAATAAAATCGGCGATACCCTCGTTGCGGGCATTGAGAACGGTTTTAATCGACGTGGTATCTTCGGGGGAAGGCACACCGACCACGATTCCCTGTTTTTTTCGGGCTTCCTGCACCAACGCTTTAAAATTGAGAATCATTTGATCTCCTGGTAGACTTACATTCCCTGGGACATCATCTTCATGAAGTCTTTGTTCGTTTTGGTTTTGGACAATTTATCCACCAGTAATTCCATGGCTTCGACTTCGTTCATTTGGGTCAGCACTTTCCGTAAGATCCAGATGCGGTTCAGCTCATCCTGACTGATGAGGAGTTCTTCCTTTCGGGTGCCGGAACGGAACAGGTCAATGGCCGGGAAGACGCGCTTGTCAACCAGTCGGCGATCGAGGTTAATTTCCATATTACCGGTGCCTTTGAATTCTTCGAAGATCACTTCATCCATTCGGCTGCCGGTATCGACCAGGGCCGTGGCCAGGATCGTTAAGCTGCCGCCATTTTCGATGTTACGGGCAGCACCGAAGAATTTTTTGGGTTTATTCAAGGCATTGGCATCCACACCACCGGAGAGGACTTTTCCCGACGGCGGGGTGACCGCATTGTGGGCTCGGGCCAACCGGGTAATGGAATCCAATAAGATCACGACATCCTTGCCCATTTCCACGAGCCTTTTGGCTTTTTCCAAAACGATATCCGCCACTTTGGTATGCCGGATCGGCACTTCATCAAACGTGGAGGAGATCACTTCTCCGGCAACGTTGCGCGCCATATCCGTCACTTCTTCCGGCCGTTCATCGATGAGCAGGACGATCAGGACGATTTCCGGATGGTTCAATTCAATGGATTTGGCAATACTCTGAAGAATCATGGTTTTACCGGTTCGAGGCGCGGCAACGATTAATCCCCTCTGCCCTTTCCCGATCGGGGTCAACAGATCCATCACCCGCCCCGACGTGTTGGACGCCTCGGTCTCGAGCCTGATCTTCTCATTGGGGTAAAGGGGCGTTAATTTCTCAAACTTCTTGTTTTTCCTTAACTTTAACACGGTTTCCGGATCTTCGGAATTGACAGCTTCGACCGTTAAAAGAGCAAAATATTTTTCCCCGCCTTTGGGTGGACGAACCGAACCGGAGACCGTATCTCCCGTCCGAAGATCGAATTTGTGAACCTGAGACGGTGAGACATAAATGTCTTCCGAACTGGACAAATACGAATATTCCTGAAAGCGTAAAAATCCATACCCCTCGTTGAGCACTTCGATTACACCTTCCGCAAACAACTTTCCACCCGCCGTTGCCTGGGCATTCAGGATACTGAAATACAGCGAATTCTTATCTTTGATGTCCTGATCCTCCAGGTCAAATTGCGTAATCACCTTTTTTAATTCAGCGACTTTCATTGTTTGTAAATCTTTTAAAGAATACATGGTTACTCCATTAATGCTTTGTGTATTAGGTTTAACATCTCTTCTTTATTTTCCTCCGATTTAATCGTAAAAGAGATGACGTTTAAATCGAATTTTTTTTGAAGATCCTTTTTTTGACTAATTAATTCTGAATATCGTAGTTTATCACTTTTGGTTAAAACTGTCAATAATCTAAAATTTTTATCCAGAATTTCCGAAATGACGTCCAGATCCGAAACCATGAACCCATGCCGCGCATCCACCAAAAGGACCACCAGTTTCACGTTCTCGACGGTTTTAAAAAATGCAGATATTAAAGACTTAACCCGGCGCGATTCACTCTTTGATATTTTTGCATATCCGTAACCCGGAAGATCGACAAAATAGAAATCCGTCCCCGGAATGGCGATGCGATAATAATTGACACTGACGGTCTTCCCCGGTTTCGAACTCGTGCGCGCCATATTTTTTCTTCCGACCAGTTTGTTGATTAACGAGGATTTTCCCACGTTGGACCGCCCGACAAATACGACTTTCGGCGTGTGATCACCGGTACTTAACTCTTTCTCCGTAAAAGAAGTTTTTTCCAATTGACTATTTAATATTTTCATCATCATGTGCTTGCGTTGTTTTTCGTTATTTTACGATCCTAATGTTTTTACTTTCCATTGAAAAAATAAGATTTCTCACCATTCGTTACTGCAATTCCGCATTTAAGAAGGGCCGAATGATTTTGCTGTTAATGTTTTTAATTTTAATCGGTTTTTCCAAAACAATTTCCAGTAATTGATCCATGGTATCGACCAGGTGAATGCGCATCGATGCCTTGATATCGTCCGGAACTTCCTCCTGGAATTCTTTCTCGTTTTCACCGGGAATTAACACATTGGAAATTCCATAGCGGTGCGCAGCGATAATTTTTTCTTTAATTCCCCCGACCGGAAGGATTCTTCCCCGAAGGGTAATCTCCCCGGTCATGGCATGGTTGGCTTTCACCGGGATCCCGGTTAAAAGGGAGATGATGGATACGGCCAGGGTGACGCCGGCCGACGGCCCTTCCTTGGGAACCGCACCTTCGGGGATATGCAGATGAATGTTGTAACCCTCGACCTCATTGGTGTCCAAATCCAATTGAGAGAGTTTAATCTTAGAATAGCTAAATGCCGTAGATGAAGATTCTTTCATCACATCCCCCAGACTTCCGGTTAAAATCAAATCCCCTTTTCCTTTGACACATCGGGATTCGATAATCAAAATATCGCCCCCGGCCATGGTCCAGGCCAGCCCCACGGACACGCCGACGTCGCTTTTTTCCAGCACCTTGCGTCTGGAATATTTGGGAATGCCCAGATACTTTTCGATCATCGGGGCCGTGATCATGAACGGTTTTTGCGAGCCATCGGCCGCATCGATAAAGTGGCGGGCAACTTTCCGCATGAGAATCGCCACCTGGCGCTCCAAATTCCGGACGCCCGCTTCCCGGGTATAACGGTTGATGATATCCGATATGACCTCATCGGAGAGTTCAACATCCTCGCCCCGGATCCCATTCTTTTCCGCCTGTTTTTTCAATAAGAAGTTTCTCGCAATACTGAGCTTCTCTCTTTCGGTGTAACTGGGAATTTCAATGATTTCCATTCGGTCTCGCAAGGCCGGAGGAATCGGGTCCATCGAATTGGCCGTGGTGATAAAAAATACCTGGGACAAATCGAGTTCAAGATCCAGGTAGTGATCGACAAACTCCATGTTCTGTTCCGGGTCCAGGACTTCCAAAAGCGCGGAAGCCGGATCCCCTCGAAAATCCGCATTTAATTTATCGATTTCATCCAGTAAAAATACGGGATTTTTGGACTTGGCCTTTTTAAGCTCTTTGATAATCTGACCGGGGTAGGACCCCACGTACGTTCGACGATGCCCGCGAATTTCCGCTTCATCCCGCACGCCGCCGAGCGAGACCCGCACAAAGGCCCGGTCCAGCGCTCGCGCAATGGATCGGGAAAGCGAACTCTTCCCGACTCCCGGCGGCCCCACGAAGCAGAGAATCTCACCCAATGGCCGGTTCACCAGCCGCCGCACGGCCAGATAATCCAGAATCCGATCTTTGGCCTTTTCCAGACCAAAATGATCCTCGTCCAGGATACGGGCCGCCCGTTTCAGATCGCGATTCTCCTCTTTGACCTGCGTCCACGGAACGGCCAGGAGCCAATCCAGGTACGTTCGCGACACCGTGCTTTCGGCCGAAAAGGGGGGCATCAGCCGGAGTCGCCCCATTTCCTCCTGGGCGCGCGCCTTGACATGGTCCGGTAAATGGGCCGATTCGATCTTCTTTCTGTAATCGTCGATCTCATTCTCGGCCCCTTCGTCCCGCGCCCGCCGGCCATTCTCGTCGGCTCCGTCTCGCAACCGGGACATCTCCTTTTTCAAGATGTTGTAGAGCTTGACGGCCCGCTTATACACATTGACTTCTTCGAGAAACGATTGCTTCAAGGGGAGCGGAACCATGAGAACCGAAGCAATGATATCCGTAATTTCCGAAATCCGGTTGACTTCCAGTCTCGAGACGACTCCGTGCAATTTCACTTTTTTCGCACTCGCGTATTCATCGAAGATAATGATCAATTCTTTGCCAATTTCCGAAAAATCCCGGCCCTTTTCAAAGATTTCTTCCATGGCCGACACACTGACCAGAAAGTAAAGATCGGTTTCCAAAAACCGCTCGATCCGGGCCCGCTCCAATCCATGGATGATGATGCGGTAACTCCCATTCTCCTGCTCGGCCGAACGCTCGACCCGGGCAATGATCCCGATCTCGGCAATCTCATTCACCGCCGGATTCTCGGTAATCTGGTTTTTTTGGACGGACAAAACCACGAAATTGTTGTAGTATTTCCGAGAATACTTCAACGCATTAATGGATTTCTCTCTTCCCACAAGAACCGGTACAATGGAGGAAGGAAAAGTCACCAACTCCCTTAAGGGAATGAGCGGCAGGATGATCCCTTTTTGCTTCACGTTTTGTCCTGATTGATTATCCCATATAATTTATTTTTTTGTTTTGTAGCTATGCCACCAACCGTTTTTCCTTAAGGTATTTGAAATCGACAATCACTTTTTGCAGTTTTTCTTTGCGGGAGGGGATGTCATACATCATATCCAGCATGATCTCTTCCAGGATCGAACGCAGGCCTCGGGCTCCCACATCGCGCTGCACGGCTTTGCTCGAGATGTAGCGCAGCACCTCCTCGGAGAACTCCAGATCAATCCCATCCAAATGAAACAACGCCTTGTATTGTTTGGTGAGTGCATTCTTGGGTTCGGTCATGATTTGATACAGATGCTCTTCGGCTAAATTATCCAGGACCGAAAATACCGGGAAACGCCCAACCAGCTCCGGAATCAATCCGAATTTGATCAAATCATCCGGTTGAACATAATTGTAAATATTTTCTTCCTTGAACTTCAATTCGATGTTTTCGGAATTAAACCCAATGACATTCTTTTTCAGTCGGCTTTTGATAATTTTATCCAGGCCGACAAAGGCGCCGCCGGCGATGAACAGGATGTTGCGGGTATCGATCTTCAAAAACTCCTGGTAGGGATGCTTTCGCCCGCCCTGCGGCGGCACATTGGCCTCAACGCCTTCCACGATCTTAAGGAGCGCCTGTTGAACGCCTTCCCCGGATACATCGCGGGTAAGCGAACGATTTTCGCTCTTCCGGGAGATCTTGTCGATCTCATCGATGTAGATGATCCCCTGCTGGGTGAGTTCTTTGTCTTCCCCTGCGGCCTGGAAGAGTTTGAGTAAAATATTTTCCACATCTTCCCCCACATAACCGGCTTCGGTCAATGTGGTGGCATCGGCAATCGCAAACGGAACATCCAGAATTTTGGCCATGGTTTCAGCCAATAATGTTTTCCCCGTTCCGGTCGGACCGATCAACAGCAGGTTACTCTTCTTGATCTCGACATCGGTAATCGAATCCATATCCTGCAACCGTTTGTAGTGGTTGTAGACGGCCACGGATATTTTTTTCTTGGCCATATCCTGCGCAATCACGTATTGATCCAGCCGCTCTTTGATTTGAGCCGGGGTCAGACTCTTAAAGGTTTTTTGTTTCCCCGGGCGTCTGGCAGTTCGGCTGTTAAAAATTAAATTATAAGCCGTATTAACACATTCATCGCAAATCATTACATTGGGCCCTGCAATCAACTTATAGGTAGATTCCTGCGGTACCCCGCAGAAACTACATTTATGTTCTTCTTTTCCTTGGCGAAAATTGCCATTACTCATTTTTGGTTAACTCCTTGATGCCTTTTCGTTCGACGATGACCTGGTCCACGACCCCGTATTCCAGGGCTTCGTTGGCATTCATGATAAAATCCCGTTCAATATCCGCCGCTATTTTTCGCCGGTTTTGACCGGTGTGAAACGCCAGCACATCGATGAGGTTTTCTTTCACCTTCTTGATTTCTCTGGCATGAATCAGAATATCGGTCGCCTGACCTTCATACCCGCCCAGGGGCTGATGCAACAGCACCTTGGAGTTGGGTAAGGCATAGCGTTTGCCCTTGGTTCCGGCAGCCAGCAGGACCGCGGCCATCGACGAGGCCTGTCCCAGACAAATCGTGACGATATCATTCTTGATAAACTTCATGGTATCGTAAATGGCCATCCCGGAGGTAATCACGCCGCCGGGCGAATTTATATACAGGGAAATATCCTTTTCAGGGTCTTCGGCTTCCAGGAAAAGCAGTTGGGCGATGATGACATTGGCGGCATTGTCATCGATGGGAGAACCGATGAAGATAATCCCGTCTTTCAAGAGCCGGGAGTAAATGTCATACGCGCGTTCCACATTTCCGCTTTGTTCGACAACGACTGGTATTAACGGCATTCTTATACCTCTTTTATTTTTATTTTTTCTCTAATTAAATTGGTTATTTTTTCTCTGACAATCTTTTCTTTCAAATGCTGAGAGTTTTCTTTATTCATATAGAATTTCCTGACCTCTTTGAGCGGCCAATGGTTGGCCTCGGCAATCGTTTTGTATTGCTCTTCGAGCTCATCGGTCGTGGCATCGATGGCGTATTTTTTCTTGAGCGCATCCATGATCAGCGATACCCGCAGGGATTTTTCCGCGTTCTTTCTCACGGGTTCGATGTTTAGGACACTGGCCGGATCCATGGGCGGAAGATTGAAACGCTGCTGATAGTCGGAAAAGATATGGGCGGCTTCTTCCTCGACCAATGCGTCGGGCACGGGAAACGAAAGGGTCTGTTCCAATTGATCGATCGCATGCTTGACCTTTCGATCCTCGACTGCCTTTTGGTTGTAGCTCTCGTATTCTTCTTTTAACTTGGCTTTAAACGACGCCTCATCCTCAAAACCGACCGACTTGAGGAAGGCTTGATTGAATTCGGGTTTAACCAATTCCAGAACGTTTAAGATGGTGATGGAATGGTCGACCTCTTTGCCGGCCCATGGTTTTTTATGAAACTCGGCGGGATAGGTTCGGGTCACCACGAGCGACTCGTCGGCTTTCTTTCCGATGAGTTCTTTATCCAAATCGGGAATCTCAAAGGGTTCGTTTTCTTTCACATGAACGCGTGCCTCTTTCTGAGGGGTCATCTTCTTGGATTCCCGGATTTTGGATTGGTACTTGATTGTGACGTAGTCGTCCGCCTGAATGGGGCGGCTGATCACCGGCGACTGACGTTTGTTGCCTTCGAGTAAGGCATCGATTTGTTGGTGTTCGTCGTATGCCTCGTAGGTCAACTCCGATGCCGGAATCTCGACCTCCAGGGTTTCCAGATCCGGGATCTCGACGGTCGGAAAGACTTCCACGCTGACCTCGGCGTGCAGATCTTTCCCCTCTTCGTAATTAAATGTATCTATCTTGGGCTGGGAAGCGATTTTAATTTTATCGGTTTCGATTTTTTCAAATACGGCCTTTTCCATCACCTTATGAATGACTTCGTCCTGAATGGCCTCTTTAAACCGTCGTTTGATCACATCAAGGGGAACTTTTCCCTGGCGAAAGCCGGGCAGTTTAATCTCGCCGGCGTATTTGAGTAACGCTTCATCGAAATCTTTTTCAATTTTATCGTTGGGAACTTCAATGGAAAAATGGATCATCAATTCACTTTCCGGTTTTTGAGCCGCTTGCGGTTCTTCGGTTGCTTTGGGAACATCGTCTGTCATCTCTGCGGCGTCGGTTACTTGGGGTACTGCGTTTGCTGCTTCGGACGTTACTTCCGTTTGCATGTTCTCGGTATTGGTCATTATACTCGCTCCTCAATTTGTATTTACAATTTGTATTTATTGTATTTAATTAAATATTCTTTTTTGTATTCACGTGTTTCTTTATCTTTTATTAGTATCAAAAAATGTGCTCTTTGTCAACGTCTAAAATGCTAATATCTTTTTTAATCTGGTTGATGAGGCTGTTTTGCGAATCAAACGTCATCTCTCCCCTGATTTTTTTTTCAAAATACAACTTTACTTTTTTTCCATACACATCGCGATCAAAATTAAAAATATGGGCTTCCACGCGCTTTTCGTTCCCTTTAAACGTGGGCCGATACCCGATGTAGGCAATGGAACAAAAGCGATCGTCGTCGATTTCAACGGTGGTTTTAAAGACCCCGTCGGGCAACAGGGTATTTTCCGTGGCAATGTTGATGGTCGGAAACCCCAACTGACGCCCCATCTTATCGCCTTCGGCAATGATCCCTTCAATCACATACCGTCGGCCCAACATCCGGTTGGATTCTTCGATTTTTCCATCCGATAACAGGTTCCGAATCAAACTGCTGGATACCCGCACCCCATCGACCGTCAATGCGTCGACCACGGACATCCCAAACCCATCGTGCCGGGAGGCTTCTTTTAAAAAGGTGAGGTCACCGACCCGACCTTTTCCAAACCGGAAGTTTTCACCCATGACCATATGGTTCATCCGGTATTGCTCGATCAGAACATCATGGAGGAATTGGTCATCCGACAGGTCGACGACCCGGTTAAAGTCGATAATGGATACCTCGTCCACACCCTGTTCTTCCAATTTTCGTTTCTTTTGGTCGTATGTATCGATCAAATGAAATCCGGGATTGAAGTAGACTTTGGGGTTGGGGAAAAACGTTACGATCACGGACCGGAGGTGGTTTTCAACCGCGAGCCGTTTGAGGGTATCGACGATGCGGCGGTGCCCGAGATGGAATCCATCGAAGTTTCCGATGGCAACCACGCTTCCGGGGGGATCCGCCGCGTCTGGTTTAAGAGTATGGAAATTGAGATCGGTCATTTCGTCGGATGCTGGAGTCGGAATACGGTTTCATAGAGATCCTTTCGGATCAGGATATTCTCCGATTGAAAGGGGTTTAACGGACGAAAGAGGCTGAGCAGAAAAATGGCCAGCAGAAAGGCGAGGAGCGCCTTGAGGAGAATACCGATGTGGTGCGCGGATTGGCGCATCGATTCCTGAACCGCCGCCGGTATTTTGACTTCCCGGCCGGTCGTGCGCGGCTTGGCCTGGATGATGAATTTCTGAATCAGGTTCGATAGCGCTTTGTATACCTTGTATTCGGTAAAAATCCCCATATCCACGAGGTCCTGGACGGTATTCAGACCATTGATGTATTTTAACAGATTGATCTCGGTTTCGGTCAGGTAGATCTTTTCGGTTTCCCCTTCGGGAATGTCATCGTATTCGCTGACGATCTCGATGTTTTGAGAATCCACCGCCGTCTGTTCGAAGATCATGAACTCATCATGGATCAGTTTCTTAATCTGGGGCCATTCGTCGAGCATCTGAACCCCTTCCATGATTAAATTATCCGTATTGATCGGTGAGATCATCTTCATCTCTTCGTCCAGGGATTCCATGACCTTGAAATTATACTCCCCCGCCTTCCAGGTAAATAATGAAAAAATAATCTGGATCGCCTGCGTCTTGAGGGATTCCTGAAGGGTCTCCCGGCTGACCAGTCCCATCGAGAGTAAAATTTCCCCCACGCGCTGGTTGGTTCGTTTTTGGATATCCAGGGCTCGCTGGAGCATCTCTTCGGAGATGAAGTCCTGTTTGACCAGGACATTCCCGACCTGCATTTCCAATTTTTTGGGATACGAATCCACGCCCACGATCATCCCGTCTTCGAAGATGAGGGTAATCACCCCTCCTTTGTTATCGATGAAGGTTAATAATCCGGTTTTTTTTTGATACGAAATGATCTGGAGAATATCAGGGATCTTAAACTCTTTTAATGTTCCTTTAAAAGCCATTGCCATCTCTCATTAACGACACGATGCCGACCATGATATACACCAGAATAGCCACGATCCCGATTATATTAAAAAATAAAGGTGCGGTTGAAAAGATCCGGTTAAAATTCAGGGTTCCGACAATCACAAAACCCGCGAGTAAATAAACGAGAAGCGACGATACGAAGAAGGACCGGTTATTCTCATTGAGATTGAAACTCAACCCCGGAATTAAAATCGACATCAGGGTCCAGGCGATGGTCTTCGACCGAAGCGCTTCTTTTAATTCTTTTTCTTTTAACAGTTTGGCTTCGAGAAACACGATATTCTTAATGGAAAATAATTGGTGGCATTCGCTGCACAATTTGAACGACCGATGAACGGATGCTTCCTTGATGATCTTTCGGCACTTCGAACAGTAGATGCTTTCGCCGAGTGAAGGGAATGCTTTGGGCATGAGGGTCACGTATAGAATAAACAAGAGGATATAATAGCCGATGGGACATTTAACGAAGGCACGACCAACCCCCAGGAAGAATGCTCCCATATTCGCCCCCGAGTGGGAAGGCGTCATGACCCGCTTCCACAACTCCCGCTGGTTGATCGGGACTTCGCGGATCTCCAGCGAACGGGCCTTATAGGTTTGAATTTCGGGAAACCGCTGGGCATACGAGGTAAATGCGTCCGGGTTATTGGCTTTTAAGAGGGCCAGGGTGAAGTTATTCAAGGCAATGGGGTTGTGGTCATCCAGTCTCAGCGCATCCACATAATATTCCGTGCTTTTGGAAAATTCGCCCAGTTTAAAATTGATGTTTCCAAGCAAGAGGGACTTTAACTTGTTTTTAAAATTCTCGCGGGTCGAATTCAAAATGTCGATGGCCTGGGTATAATCCTGATGCTCATAGTAGGAATAAGCCTGAATGACTTTGAGCTCATCGTCAAACAACCGATAATCGCTGCTGGGGTATAGGTGGCCGTTGTAGACGTTCCAGGTTTTCTGAAACGGTTCCTCCTGAATATTGGCCTCCATCATCCGGCCGAAGCTGTACAAAAGCGAAACCATACCAATGATGACCAAAGCGGTCTTAACGGTTTTGCGCTCGTTTTCATCCAGATAAAACCAGAACAAACCGAGGATGAGGAAGGGGTAAATCATCCATCCGGATAGAATCAATAAGGGCCATGCCATGACCAGAAACGCAACCCCGGTTTTGGACGCGGAAATTTTCCCCTGCGAATCGAGAAACAAATCATTGGCCAGGAGCCGGAAATACTTGACGATCATGACGCCGGAAAAAATAAAAAAAACAACCAGCACCGAATAAAAAAGAATCGTCAACGCGTGGTTCGCCAGCATGAAGGCGGCTTTAAAATCATCCAATACCATCTTCAATTGGCGGAACACGGAACCGAAACGAATCAAGAATCCGCCGCGTGCCCGATTGACCTTCTCGAGTCGGTTGTATACGTGCCAGTACTCGGGAGATATGCTCAGCACCTTTTGATAAAAGGCTTCGGCTTGCGTGACATTTCCCTTGATAAAACCGGAATCCCCAAATCGAAGCAATTGATCGGCAATCTCTCGTTTTTCCGTTCGCGTTAACCCGTCGGTATCCAACGATTGGAGACAATCGAGGACCCGGTCCCCTTGTCCAACCGAATCATAGAAATAAATTTTTTTAAGATTCCCCCATGTTTGGTCTTTCGGAAAAATCCAGGCAGTGCACACAATCACCAGCACTGCCGCCAGGGCTTTAACTTTCATATTTAGTTCCTGAAAAATATTTCTTATTGTATATCTTATCCAGGTTCTCCTTGACCTCGGCCATAAATGTTGCTTCTTCGGGTGTCAAGTTTTGCTTGGTTTTTGTTTCGAGTACATCCAGCAGTTGAAGAAACACCAATGCCCCTTGCATGTCATCTCTCCTCTGACCGGTGATGGGATCCTGAATTTCTCCCATATTGATCATGGCCTGAGTCGCGAGAAGGAGAACGATCGAATTGATATTGGCTGTTACTTCATATCCCAACTTGAACTCCATTTAAAAATGTATTATCATTGTTTTTCAATATCTTTTATTTATAACATTTCTATTGAGAAAAAACAAGATGAAAGAGCTAGATAAACTGATAAAAATTATGAAAAAGCTGCGAAACCCCATTAACGGGTGCCCCTGGGACCGGAAACAAACCGAACATTCCCTGCGGGAATACATTCTGGAAGAAAGTCATGAATTGGTCGAAGCCATTGAAATGAATTCGGCGCAAAAACAGAAAGAGGAACTGGGGGATTTGCTGCTTCAAATCATTTTCTTATCCCAGATTCATCGGGAAAAAAATAATTTTACCCTCAAGGATGTCATCCGAACGATTACCGCCAAACTCATTCATCGTCACCCCCATATCTTCGGGGATGTCAAGGTCAACACCGCCGAAGAGGTTCGCCAAAATTGGGAAAAAATAAAGCAATCTCAGAAAGCCGGCAAGAGTATTTTATCCGATTACCCGGATGCCATGCCGGCCCTATCCCATGCCAAACGCATCGCCGAGCAAGCCTCGAGCGTGGGCTTCGACTGGAATGATCCGTTGGCCGCTCTGGAAAAGGTGCGCGAAGAGATCGACGAATTAAAAGAAGAAATCCAAGCCGGTAATAAGATCAAGATGGAAGAAGAACTCGGCGATATCCTCTTTGCCGTGGCCAACGTGGCCCGCCTGACCCAGGTGAACCCGGAATTTGCCCTCAAGGGAACCAATAAGAAATTCGTCAAACGGTTTCGATATATCGAAGAGGAATTAAAGAAACAGGGAAAGGAGATTTCCGCGGTCAGCCTCGAGGAAATGGAAGCCTTATGGCAAGAGGCCAAGAATCGCTGAGCCGGAATCGCTGAAATCACGCGGGATTGATTACGCGTGATTGAATACCAGATACGGATTGAACCGCATGAGGTGGGGATCTTTGGATGCCATGGCCAGGAGTTGGCCCTGGTCATCGAAAATTCGAAAATGATCGTTATTCTCCCCGGTGATGATCTTGAGCACGTCACCGGGCATCAGGGCCTGTCCGTTGAGGATGGCATTTCGGGCATTGGGAGTCACGATAATCCTGGGAAATTCCGGAAGCAGGGCTTCGATGGGAGTGATCAGCTCGCCGGTCTTTCCCGAGGCAAGGAGGTCGGCAATCGCCTCGGGGGTAAAGGCATGGTCCAGCAGAAAGTCCCCGACCTGTTCCCGCTTGAGTTCGTGGAGGTGTGCCCCGACCCCGAGCTTTTCGCCCATATCATGGGCCAGGGATCGGATGTAGGTTCCGGAGGACGTTTCCGCTCGAAACCACAGGGTACAGGGATCCACCATTCGGCCTTCCAACCGATACACCTCCACAGGGACGGGTTTACGGGCGACTTCCTCGGTTTTATGTTCCCGCGCATACATGTACATCGGTTTTCCCTTGTATTTTTTGGCGGAATAAAGGGGAGGTAACTGCATTTGTTTGCCGGTAAACGCGGCCAGGAGAGCATCGATATCCACGGTTCCCAGATCGACGCCTTTTGGTTCGGATAGGGGATCGCCTTCGGCGTCATAGGTGGTCGTGGCATAACCGAAGCGAATTTTGCCGGAATAAACCTTCTTCTTCTTCATATAGAAATCGAAAAATTTGGTCGCGTTTCCCAGTCCGATCAGCAGCAAGCCGGAGGCAAGCGGATCCAGGGTTCCGAAGTGACCGACTTTTTTCATTTTGAAGAGGCGGCGGACCGTTTCAACCACGTCATGCGAGGTGACGCCGGAGGGTTTGTTGACTGCGAGTAATCCGTGAATCATGGGCGTGATATGGACGTTTTTCGTATCCTGTTTGTATCTATTATATCTATTGTATCTATCAATATTATTTGTTCAATTGCGTTTGGATGACACGGAGAATTTCGGTTCTGGCCCGGGTGAGATCCCCGAGGTAAAAAAAGCCGGCAGCATGCGCATGCCCACCGCCCTTGAAGACTTTGGCCACCGTCTGGGAGCTGATCTCGCCCCGGGACCGAATCGATACCCGGTAATGGTTGTCCTCGATTTCTTTAAAGAACAGGGTCACCTCAACGCCGCGAATCGAGCGCGCAATGGAAATGATATCCTCGGTTTCGATATCTTTGAGTGTGAGGCGGCTGAGAAATTCCCGTTTGAAGAAGATGATCGACACCCGGTTATTTAAATGCAATTCCAGGGTCGACAATACCTTCTGGATCATGTGGACCTTCTCCAGGTGATTGGAGTAGAAGAGAATGTCGCTGACTTCCGCGGGTGAAAAATTGCACTGTTTGACCAATTCCGCGGCAATGCGCAATGATTTGGCCGTTGTATTGGAGTACTTAAACGAACCCGTATCCGATGAAATCGCGGCGTAAATGTTAAACCCAATGTCGCGGGTCCATTGGATGCCCATTTCATGGGCCAGATCGTACACGAGCTCAGCGGCAGCCGACGCCGTGGGAATTACCCAATTGATGTTGGAATTAAAGCACCCGGTCGCATGATGATCGATGTTGATGGTAAAATATTCATCCAGCCGATTCATGCCCGTGCGCTCCTCGGTGCCCCCTTCGACCAGGATCACGATATCGAACCGCTGGGGATAAATCTGACCGTATTGGATCCTCTCAAACCCGGGTAATTCGGTTAAGGGAAAGGGGGCTCGGTCGATATTAAAATAATGGACATCCTTGCCTTTTTGCTTGAGCATGAAGTAGAGGGCAAGGCCGCTGCCGATCGAATCCGCATCCGGTCGGATATGAGACGTAATGGCAATGCGCGCCGCTTTTTCGATCGTATCGATGATTAACCGTTTGGTATTCACTTTCATCATTGCTATTGCGGATCGTTCGGATCGTTCGAATCGTTCACCCCCGAATCGCCCTCTTCGTTGCGCGTTGGTGTCTCAAAGTCCCATTGCAGGGTCGAGGTAATGTCTTTTAAAAAAATAAGGTCCGGAATGTATTTGGCGTACATGCGTTTCCCCACAAATTTTTTGATCAGTCCTTTGGCTTTGGTCAGTTGCGCCACGGCTTCATCCGCATCGTTCATGGGGGATGACACGTACACCCGCGCTTTTCTCAAATCCTTATCCGGGACAATATCGGTGATGATAATATTTTTTAATAGCGGATTATCGATTTCATCCACCAGAACAGCGGCGATACAATGTTTTAATGTGCTTGCAAAGCGTTCGATTCGATGGGACATAAAGGCCTCACATATACTCCTTATTGATGGCAATCGGATCGATGGCATAATTTTCCAGAATAAAGGTTTCGATCTGGTCAAACGATTTTTCGGCAATGGACCTGGAATTAGCTGCCATGGCGATCGCCAATTGTGTTTTTTGCCATAAATCCTGGTAGTCACTTTCAATAATGGAGATATTGAATTTGTTTTTCAATTTCTCTTTCACACTGGAAACAATGTGGCGTTTTTCTTTAAGGCTATGCGTTTCGTGAATATGCAAATCTAAAATCATCACACCTACGATCACGGGTCCCCTATGTTTTTGAATTATACTTTTAATTTTACCTCATAGGCTTCCAGCATGTCTCCCGCTTCAATGGCATTGAAATTCTTTATTCTGACTCCGCATTCGGTTCCGGCATTCACTTCCGACGCATCGTTTTTTACCCGTTTGAGGGTTTCGATTTCGCCCTCGAATACCAGATCGTTTTTGCGCATGACTTTGATTTTGGATTTATTGGTGATTTTTCCTTCTCTAACCACGCATCCGGCGATAATGCCCACCTTGGAAATCTTGAACAGTTGAAGCACTTCGACTCGACCGATAAACCGTTCGATATATTCGGGAGCCATTTCGCCTTTGACCACCCGTTCGAATTCTTCCATCAGATGGTAGATGATGTTGTACAACCGGATCTCAACCTTGTCGCGTTTGGCCAGGCCAAGGATTTTTTGAGGGGCCTTCACGTTAAATCCGATAATGATCGCGCCCGACGTGGCAGCCAGGAGAACATCGCCTTCGGTAATATTGCCGACAGCCTTTCGGATAATATTCACTTTCATCGTATCCTGCGCCTGCTTGATCAGAACCTTTTCCAAAACTTCGCTGGAACTGAAATTATCGGCTTTGATAATAATGGGGAATTCCTTGGATTTGGCTTCTCCCAGTTTATCAAAAAGATTTTGAAGACTCATTTTTTTATCCGGAGAGGTGCTGTCAATGCGGGCTTCTTTCCCCATTTGCTTTCGGAGTTCGATGACTTTCCGAGCTTTTTCAACATCGGTCGTTACCTGGAACAGTTCTCCGGCTTCGGGGATTTCTTCGAATCCCATGACTTCGACCGGCAGGGGCGCTTCCGCCTCGTTGATGGCTTTCCCATGATCGTCGAAAATCGTTTTGACTCGACCGACCGAATCGCCGCAAATAAAGAAGTCGCCGCGTTTCAATATGCCGTGTTGGATCAGTACGGTCCCGACCGGCCCCAGTTGGGGATCAAGGCGGGATTCGATAATGGTTCCCCGGGCAGGAATCCGTTTATATGATTTTAATTCCAGCATTTCAGCGGATAAAGTGAGCATTTCCAATAAGGTATCGAGATTTTTATTATACTTGGCTGAAATTTCAACCGATACGACGTCGCCGCCCCAGTCTTCGACCACAATGCCGTAACGGGACAGTTGTTGTTTGACGCGGTTGACGTCGGCGCCTTCCATGTCCACTTTGTTAATGGCGACCACCAGGGGGACATTGGCGGCGCGGGCATGGTCAATGGCTTCGACCGTTTGAGGCTGAACCCCATCATTGGCGGCAACCACCAGGACCACGATATCGGTCACTTTGGCACCCCGAGCACGGATGTTGGTAAAGGCTTCGTGACCGGGCGTATCGATAAATACAATTTCGTTTCCGTTATTGGTTAATTTGTAGGCACCGATTTTCTGGGTAATCCCACCGGCTTCTTTTTCGGCCACCCGGGTTTTGCGCAGGGTATCCAGCAGGGTCGTCTTCCCATGGTCGACGTGTCCCATGACCGTTACCACCGGGGCGCGGGGCGTCCGTTCCGCCTTGAATTCGGATATATGATTATTGTGGATATCGTCTTCAAAGGAAACGATATCGACCGGTACTTTGAATTCATCGCAAATCTCATTGATGTCTTCGATCGTCAGTATTTGATTGGTATTGTATTGCTTACCCAGAGCTCCCATCCGGTCTTCGATGTCTCTCAATTTGACATTCAGTTTTTCGGCGAGTTCTTTGATATTAATGAAGTTCGAGGTCTGGACCAATTCGGGCAGAACCAGGATCCGTTCTTTGGGTTTGGGCTTGGGAGCTTCTTTCGGGGCTTCGTGACGTTTGGGTTCAAACCGATCTCTTTTGGGAAATTCTTTTCGGCCCGGAAACTCTTTTTTTCCCAGATCTTTTCGAACCGGTCGAACCGGGATCTCTTTCTTTATCGGTACTTCGGGAATATCAGGGATCGCTCCCGGAACATCCGCCATATAATCGTCATAGGGAATAAAGTCGCTTTTAGGTTTGGGTTTGACTTTCGGTTTTTCTTTTTTGACCGGGCGATCCTTGAGTCCCTCTTTGGTTTCGTCTCGATCCGGAACGATCTCTTTTTCAATCCGGTCGATCCGGATCACGCTTTCTTCTTTTCGTTTTTTATCAAATGAGGGCGCAGGTGCAGACGGTTGAGGTCGGCGTTCGCCCGGAGTTTCTTTTCTGACGTCTTTGGCTTCGGGGCGTTCGGCCCGAGGCGGATGGGGTTCCCTTCGCGGCGGCTGAGGAGAGGTCGGGCGAGGGGCATGGTGGGGTTGAGGCGGTTGGGGATGAACCTTTAGCGGTCGTTGTTCCACGGGTTTGGCGGATTGCGGTCCGGGGGACGTCACTTTCGGTTGCGGCCTGGGTTCCGGTCTGGGTTCCGGTTTGACTTCCGGCTCCCTGGGTTCCCTGGGGATTTCCGGTTTGGGCGTCGGCGGGGCAACGGGCGGTTCGGTTGGCGGTACAGGGATTTCGGGTTCGGGTTCCGGCTCAGTCTCTTTGATCACCACTTGGGGTACTTCTTCTTCCGATTTTGTAGGAGGTACTTCTTTTTCTTTTTGTTGTCTGAGTTTCCTTTCTTTTTCTTCCCTTTCCAATTCATCGAATTCGTTTAAAATGTTTTTAAAATTATTTTGGTTTTCGGAAAATTCTCTCAGTGATTCCAGTTGATCGATCGTAATCACGGATGAGTGTGATTTAACAGGCTTATTGGTTTTCTCCAGGAAGAACATCGCCAGTTTATTCGATATTCCGAACTGCTTTGTCGCTTCATGCAATTTAATTGTCTGCATAAAAAATATCTCCTACAATTTTTTTTGAGTATAATCGTCTCGGTGTTGCATTCGGTTGGAAAGTTGGATATTCCATTTGGTCAGTTTGGATGCCAGTTTGATATTAATCCCTTTTTTTCCGATGGCAGCGGAGAGCGTTTCATCGGTGACCGTTACTTCGGCCCTGGCTTCTGCAGCGTCGATGATTTTCACCTTCACGGTTTCAGCCGGAGTGAGCGCCGAAGCGATAAACCGTTCCGGTGAATTGCTCCAGGCGATCACGTCGATGCGTTCGCCGCGGAGTTCTTTGGTAATGGAGAGGACCCTATTTCCATTCATGCCCACGATAGCGCCCACAGGGTCTACCGTTTTATCGGTGGAATAAACCGCCACTTTCGTTTTAACGCCGGGTTCGCGTGAAATGCCGAAAATCTTCACAATCCCTTCAGACACTTCCGGTACTTCCATTTTGATCAATTCGGCCACGAAATCGTTCATGTATCGGGATCCCAGAATCAGCGGGCCTTTTCCTTCCGGAAACACGCGTTTGATGTAAAACTTGACCATTTCGCCGCGTTTAAAAACGTCTTTCGGCGACAGTTCTTTGGGAGGTAAAATGGCTTCGCCGATATCCAATCCGATAATGACATTACTTTTTTCAATTCTAACAACTTCGCCAGAAAGAAGCGATCCTGTGAGCGGAAGGTACTTTGAATAGATCTTTTGTTGTTCGGCTTTAAAGACCTTATGCATGATGATCTGTTTTGCAGTTTGGGCAGCGACACGGCCCAATGTTTCGCCCGGGAGATGTATTTTTATAATGTCTCCTTCTCTGGCCTTCGGATCATACTTTAAAGCGTCCTTCCAGCTAATTTCCAGCATCGGGTCTTCGACTTCTTTGACCACCATTTTGGGGCAGTACACTTCGATTTTTCCACGATCCTTATCGATCTCTACCTGGACGTCAGCCGCGTGATCAAAATACTTATCGGCAACAGTTAACAGCGCCTCTTCGATGGCAGAATAAAAAATATCCTGTGATATGCCACGTTCTTTGCTTAATTGCTTTATGCTCTTCAACAATTCTTCTGCCATTTATATTCCTCATTTTAGTTTACAGTCCATTATAATGAATTTTAAGAAAAAAAGCAAATCCAAATTTATCAAAAACCGAAAAAACTTATTGAAGTCTTTTTAAGGTTTCTTTTTTGGATGATCAAAATGAAAAGATGGGAAATCATTCAAATGAATCCTTATGTGTAAATTGGTATCAAGGCACCCTGTATGGGTATCGGATTGAATAAGTTCTTTTTTTGGAAGGGTTTGGAGTCAGGTTTTGCATGGCATCATCAGGAGTTCTCATTTTATCCCTGATAATGATAAAATGATAATGATTTGGACTCTCCCCTTGGCGATGGTTGGTGGGTCTTGTTGTTTGTTGTTGGGCTGGTTCGTCTCTTTTGACTGAAAGTAAGTCTCTTTTGACTGAAAGTAAGTGTCTTTTGACTAAAAGTAAGTCTCTTTGTTGCAAAGGTAAGTGTCTTTTGACTAAAAATTAGTCTCTTTGTTGCAAAAGTAAGTCTCCTTTGACTAAAAGTTGGTCTCTTTGTTGCAAAAGTAAGTCTGAACTAAACCGCTTCGCGGCAACGCTATCGCCGTAATTTTAAATTTCCCCCTTAAATCCCTTTTCAAAGGACTCTCTTTCGTGTATATTCTAGTTTGCAGACTATGAA
>JBLMYT010000024.1:0-14371 GCA_050258455.1 Candidatus Omnitrophota bacterium
GGAGCGGGGCCACTTTGCTCTCGGCTGTACTTAAATATCCTCCGGCCAGGCTTTTCGCCGGATTGGTTTTGGCTTCATCCCAGTAGATCATCGCGTTTAAAAACTGGAACTCATCGATCATTTGAACGATGAATTCATTTTGCCGCGCCGCAATGGTTTTCGGTGCTTCCCGGACCATCTCCCACAAGATATCGATTCTTTTATGGGTTACTGCGTGGGCAACACCGTCAATAAACTCGCACAAATAAGCCAAACCTTCTTTTTTGGCGACAGCAGCAGCTTCCTTGAAATTGCTTCTATATTCAGAGTACAGATACTCTCTTTTTCGAGATTTGAACGCAATGTACTGGTAAATAAAGGTCAGGAAAAAATCCTGGCAAAAATCCAATGACCACATTTCAGTTTCTTTGATTTCGTAATAAAATGGAATCACCCCGTCGTTTTTGTAAAACGTAATATTGAACAGCCGTTCCAAAAGAGCGGTTTTACCCATTTTGCGTCGCGCCAAAATGGCGGTGCTCTGGGATTTTCGTTCCTTGATGTCGGCGATCCATTTCAAGTAGTAGGTGAGTTCCTTTTTTCTTCCGGTAAACAGGTCCGGGTTTCCGATTCGTTCTTCTAATGCGTATTCCATACCTTTTATATATCACAAATACACTAAAATATCAAATTCCAGAGCAACCCAAACCAAAAGTTTTTGGCCCCACCTCGGGGATGCAATCCCCTTTTTTCAAAAAGGTGGGCCGCCGGAGGCAGAATTCTAATTCAGTCTCCTATTTTTTTACTATCATGGTTATTAGTCCTCTATCGAGGTTTGATACCTCGGATTGAAACCCGATGGCGGTTAATCGCTCGGAGACCCAATCCATCCGAATTCGGAGTTTGAGATAATAACTCTTTTTCAGGTTCCATTTTTCCTTTTCCCATACATAGAGTAAATCATGGACTTTGACGTGATGGGGTTCATATTCGAGAAAACAGGTAAAGATCGTATCTCTATTGCTGTTAACCGGAATGAACCGGTCAAGGTTTTTTAACTCAGTGGTTAAATCCCTGAAAGTCAGAGCCAGGCGTCCTCCTTTTTCCAAGGCATCATACGCTTTTTGAAACAGGAGTTCGACTTGTTCAAGGGATTCGAGATGGGTCAATGTATCGCCCATACAGACAATTAATTCCAGCGGGGATGAGACGTGCACTGTAAAATTCAATAAATTATCACATATTGGCGTGATATCCAGTTGATTTTTACGGCCGATCAACTCATTGAGTAATTTTTGACTCCAATCGATCGCGGTCACCTGAAATCCTTTTTCCGCGAGGGTGATGCTTTGAAAGCCAGACCCGGCGCCAAGATCGACAGCTTGCTTGGAGAGTCGAGGAACAATTTGATGACCTTCCAAAAAGCGTCGGTTTTCTTCGATTTTTACTTCCGGACCCCCCAGGGTCCATGTATACACATCGGCTAACAAGTTTTCGTAGTGGTTTTCGACAGTTGCCATAATTTTTTTCTCCTTATTGAAAAATTGTGAACCAATATCATAAGGGCAAACCCTTGCGCTGTCAATGTGTTCCCCGAGAATAATCCCCAAACCCCATAAATTTAAATTTTAGAAGCAACCTCTCGCAATGCGGCCATTAATTTGTCGATATCTTCGAAATTATTAAACAGATTGGTGGAGACACGGATGGCATACGTTAGTTTATTCCCATCGGAACATTTGTCAAGAAAACTGATCGATCGGATCCATATTTTGTAATCCCCGATAATTTTCCAGCTCAGATCATTGATAAATTCTTTATCGTAACGTTTCCAATAATCCTTGGAAGGAATGAATGACGCAATGCCGGAGGATAAGGAATGGGTGTCTTCACCGGGAGGAGAAAGTAAGCACTGCTCTCCCCATTCCTTGACGACCCGATTTTTTAGGTAGGTATTCAGTTCAAGGATTCGATCTTCAATGGTTTCCTTTCCAATATTTTGATTAAATTCAATGGCGTCTACCATGGCCGTGAACCCGGGCGTATTGTTGCATCCTCGAATTTGAAGCATCTCAACAATGGTATAAGCTGTTTCGAAACCGTATAGCTCGGAAATAATGGGAACCAAACCGAAAGGGTTATGCTGGGCGTCACGAATGTAAAGGACACCGGTACCCGGGGGGCCATTGAGCCATTTGTGACCGGAGGTCGCATAAAAGTCACACCCCATGGCTTCCACGTCAAGGGGGATCATGCCCAGAGCGTGGGCTCCGTCCACGATGGATATCAGGTTGTTTTCTCGGGCAAGGTCACACAATTCTTTTGCCGGCATACGCAACCCCGTCGTGTAATTGATATGCGAAAAGCATAATGCCCTGGTTTTTGGGGTAATACTCGTTTTAAAAGCGGCGATGATTTCTTCTTTTGAAACTGTGGGCGTGGGCAGCGGTAACTGCGTATAAACAATTCCCCTGGTTTTCTGAAGCACATGAAAAACAGATTCCGATGAGGGAAAATCCTGAAGCGTGGAGATGACCTCATCGCCCGCTTTGAAATTCAAGCCCAGTGCGGTCATACTTAATCCTTCCGAAGTATTATTCGTCAGGCAAATATTGTCCAGAGTTGTCCCCAGAAATTGGGCCACCTTTTCTCTATTGCGTTTCTGCCAATCGTCCATGACCTCCGAAAAGGCAAAGAAATAACTGGGACTCGATGCCCATTTTTGAAGGTAAACCGAATACTGCGAGAGTACGGGTTTAGGCATCGATCCTTCGGTACCGGAGTTCAAATAGATAATTCCGGGTTGGAAAACAAATTCCCGACGGATTTTTTCCCAGTCCAAGGGACCGACGGATTTTGGTGTTCCTAATCTCGCCTTGCCTGATCGTCTCTTCTTGGGTTCGATGTCAGGCTCGGTGTAAGGCTGATAATCGGTATGTAAATCTGGCATAATCACTTCCCTCCAAAAGTTATAATTTATTAATATTTATTAATTATGTTTCGAGTATTTTGTATTCGCATTTTTAAACGAGTCGATATACCCCATTTCCTCCCGACGGGCTTTAAAATGGGCCGCCTCCAGGTCGATATGGTAATACTCAGCAATACGAACCACGCTGTGTAAAACATCTGCCAACTCATTGGCGATGGCATCGATTGAGGTTAGGTAATTCGGATGCGTGGCGCGATGGGGCAAATAGTATTTCTCATACATCAGGAGTCGTTTGGTAAGATCACCGACTTGTTTCATTAATTCGATTGTGGTTACTTCGATGGTCCAGGGGCGCGGTTCGATTTGATCAAACCGACGAATAACTTCGCGCGAGCTGTCGATGACTTCCTGAAACGTGGCGCGTCTCTTGATTTTGGTCTCTTCTTCCAATTGAGTGACCGGATTGGGCCCCTGAAGATCCGGAGTAAAACCGGCAATCGATGAATCCGGACGGGCGATATGGCCATCCGCCATTTCATTGAAATATTTCGTCAGGGTATTTTTGGCAATTCGACACGCTTCCGGGTCTACCGCCATGACCGTGTCCTGGCTACGGGCAGCCCGGGTCAGGCAGCATCCGGCACAATTGGTGCGAAATGTGCATTGCTTGCACTCTGAAAGATTATGAAATGTTCGGGTGCGCAGAGTTGCGACCTTCGACCAATCGATTCTTATCTCCCGGGTTTGGTCATCGTATCGGCCGATCAGTAATTCATCGCATCCCGGATCCTGGGGGCTCAAAACTTCGTGGCAAGTACTGATGTTTCCGTTAGGAGCCACCACCATATTAAAACCGCAAGCGCCGCAGTAATACTGGGTATAATAATTGGCTTGTTCGATTACAGATAGCATCTTAAAATTTAAGGCGGCGGCGATGGGCATCACTTTATGAAATTGTTCCTCATAATGTTTGCTATCCAATGGAGAAATAGCGGTTTGTTCACATCTCCCGCAAAACGACATGGGGAGCAGACGGATTTCTTGCACATTGGATATGGACCGAATGTGCCGGAGTATTTCTTCCAAGCGATCCACACTGTATGGAGTAACCACCGTGTTCAGACGTTTCAATGCACCGGTTTGCTCTAAGGCATGCAGCGTTTTGACAACCGTGTCATAACTGGCTTCCCCGTTGGATTTTGGCCGCTGGTGATTATGGATATCCGGTGGCCCGTCAATGGAGAGTGTGACATGAGTGAAATTTTCGGCGACCCAATGGGCTTGCTTTTCGGTTAACATTCCATTCGTGGATACCCGGGTTAGCACAATTTTTCCTCTATTATTTGCCACTTCCCGGGCGTATTCGACGGACCGTTTGACGATTTCAAAATTGGTGAGCGGTTCTCCGTCTCCATGAAACTGTAAGGTGTAGGGACCCGGACTAAAGGTGTGATCGAAAAAGAAATCGATGGAATCTTTGGCTAAATTCCAGTCCATCATTTTTTTTGAACGCTCCCCTCCGTTGCCGTAGCAATAAAGGCATTTGAGACTGCATGTGGAAGCGCTGCATAGAACAAGGACTTGATAAAACCCGCGGGCGTGAATATCATGCGGCGCCCACAACCGGTAAGTTTCAGGGTTACCAGCGATGTAATTAAGAAGTGCCGCTGTTCGGTCACGTAGAGATTGTTCCAATTTTTCAGACGCCAACACGGCCTCCAGCGACTCCCCGGATAGAACTCTTTCTGCAACCCGGCCCACCAGAGCCGGACACCGGTTGGAAATTTTTTTCTCTAAAGCATTAAATAATATGCATTCGTTGGTGTTTATCCATAAAACACGTATGTTTTTCACTTCTGGATCCTCCTATTGTTAAAGATGAGTCATCGTGACCCGGTTCATTTATCGATTACGGTAAGGAAATGGGCAGAATCATGTTTCGGCCCATTTCCTTATCCTTCACGACAGATGCTTCAATCATCCGTCAGCTCTTTTTGCTCCCTTGCGGAAAAGCAATTTTTAATTATGGCCGAAATTTCGCCAGGTTTGAATGTTCGCTAAAATAAGCGTATGGTCCACTGAGTAGGTAAACAGGCACTGGGTTGCCCACACGCCGCACAAGCCGATAATGGGGTACATGCTGCACAGTTCGCTTGCGGAGCACAGGCCGCACAAGCCGATAACGGGGTACATGCTGCACAGTTCGCTAGCGGAGCACAGGCCGCACAAGCCGATAACGGGGCACAGGCGGCGCAGTTCGCTAGCGGAGCACAGGCCGCACAAGCCGATAACGGGGTACATGCTGCACAGGTCGCTTGCGGAGCACAGGCCGCACAAGCCGATAACGGGGCACAGGCGGCGCAGGCCACTTGCGGGGCACAGGCCGCACAGGCCGATAACGGGGTACATGCTGCACAGGTCGCTTGCGGAGCACAGGCCGCACAAGCATTGGGCTTTTCAGTGTTTGATCCGAAGGCCCAGGATTCTAACGTTTTCTGAGAATCCGCCTCTTTTTTACCCTCAGGGATAGTTGAATTATCAGTTAGGGTTTGAGAGGGTTCCTGTACTTTGGCTTCACTTTTTTTTTCCATCTTAATTCCTTCCTCCTACTATTTATAATTTCGATTTATTGAAAAAAATGGTCTTTAATGGTTTAACAATTTCTAAAATCCCACCATTTACGTTTTTTAGGAATCCAACTCATCAATTGCCGCTTTTTCTGACCCTTTAATCCTAAATCTTTATAGAGATATCTGAAATCTTTAGCTCTCCTAAAAAGATATTAATCTATCACATCTAAAAAGAAAAGTCAACCGCAATAAATTTCATGCAGGAAAATTGTACCAGCGTACCAGCTCAGCATGCTCCGTTTTCGCCTTATAGGAAATAAGCCCCAGTTGGGGAAGGATGCTTTTGTGAAGTCCTTTTAATGCATCTTTGGAGTTCGAAAATTATTCTTCCGGTTTCCAGGCGATGAATTTTTTCGATGGAATCCCGATCCAAATACTCCTGACATCCTGAAAATCATTATGCTTTACCACAATCTTGATATGCATCCGCAATATCCGTAACTCATTGTGAATAAACGCAATAAACTTATTATTGATTTTGATATGTTTCGGCAGGATATCGAGCTCGCGATGAAGCAAGTCCTTGATATCGCGGGTGAGCTGTTCCAGATCGCCGTAATTCTGCGAATGACTATATTGCTGCGCCAATTCCTGAAAATGCACCCCATATTCGATCCGGGTCAACACGTCCGTGAGTTTTGTCGTAAACAAATCTTTTTGGTCATAATACTCTTTCTTTTGTTCCCGGATCAACGCAATGGTCGGATGATGATCTCTAATCAACCGTAAAAACACGGGTTCATCGAGTCCGATTTCCGATTGCCAATGGTCAAGGCTGGTATCATGAAAAATATGTGCCAGGGGAATCAGGGTTCGGAAAAAATCATGATGAATATTGAATTCCTGAACCGCTTCATAGAGCAGGAAATCGTACCGGCTCAGCATGCCCCGCTTGTCGCCTTGTTTGTAATAAGCCGCAGGAATATCGAAATAACGGTCCATGTCTTCTCTGGCTCCGATTCGGAGCATGGACCCCATGCCTTCTTCGGTGAACCGCGCCAGCACTTCGAGGACCGTCCAATAGGAAGGCGGATGATACGCGGCTCCGGTTTCCTGACGCGACAACACCTCCAATATCGTACCCTGCGGCACAACGACCGGTTCCAGTTTCATCACGATCGGCAATTGGGGATATTCCAATGCGATGATTTTGAGTTCTCTTCCCGAATCCATGACCACATCCAGGGCTTCGCGTTCGGTCAGGTATGCGGGTTTGAGAAGCAGGTAGAGTTGCAGGGAACACCGGTTTCCGTGGTTTTGATTGATTCCTGCCAGAAGCGCTGCCGCTTCTCGGACCTCGTTCAGCCCATACCCTTTATTGATACAGAAATCCAGCACAAATGGGTCCGTGCATTCGAGTCCCATTGCGATTTCCAGTTTTTGACCGCGTTTGAGTTCGCCGAGCAGTTCCCGGATCTTTTTTTCGTCGAGGTATTCCGGACGTGTTTCGATTAGAATCTTGGTAATTCGTTTATTGCGGTTGATGCGGGTGAAGAGTTGCCGGCGGACGTTTTGGGGGACCTCTTCGTCATTGAGAAAGGAACCGTCGCTCAAAAACTCGATCACGTCAAAGGCGGGTTCTGCGCCTATTTCCACGTCTTTACAGATTTTCTTAAATGCTGTATCGAATTGATTGAGGAAGTTTTCATTTCCGATATTACTGAAGCCGCCCGTGGTCTCAAAAAAGTACCCGCAATTCAGGCACCCCAGTTTCGTTGGGTTTTCCCGCCAGTACCGGCATCCCCGGTTTCGGAAACCGATTTGAAATCGGTATTTCATGGGAGAAGAGGTTTCGTTTACCGAATACCATGCGGCTTCATTTTTCAATAAATCGATGTGGGAGCCCAGTATTAACCCGGCCCATGCTTTCTTCGCCTGTTCCAGCGCGTCTTCCTTGGCATGAATGGTGGCTTCGATATCGTGGGGCCAGCGTGCCATGATCTCCCGTTTTCGCGGTTCGTTAAGTATCGAAGGTTGAAGGTAATTGTTATGGAGTTCTTCATCCCAAAAATGTAGCCATGTTTCTGAATTTTCTTTTTTTTCCGTGGCTGATTGCTCTTTCCATGTGTGATAGCGACTACGAAGGTCGGTTCGTAAGAAATTTAAAAAGGATTGAAAATCATTTGAACCTATTTCAACCGGCCATTGTCCGGGAGTTTTCATGTTTTTACCTTTCTATTCTTCCATGAATCCCGCTTTCCCACGTTTCTCAGAACTTCAAGGATTTCGTTTGTCGACATTTCTTGCAATCGTTCACGCAGGGGTTGGAATTTTTCTTTTTCGTTTTCATCCATGAAATCACGGAACACAGCGTAAAGGATGAGGCGTTCAAAAAAAGGATCGTATTGAAGCTCCTTTAATTCCTCTTCGTTTAACCAGTCCTTAAATTGGGGCTCAAATTTTATTTTCAACTCCCGCTTGATACCTGTTAATTTCTTCACTTCCTCAAATACCCGGTGTTCTTCTTCGTCTGCGAAAAATTGTTCGATGGTGAAAACGGATCGGAATGTGGCATTTCTGAGTTCATCGATTTCCGCCGGATCGAAATAAAAATTCGGGTAATCGAAAAACAAGGCAATGGCCGGTTCCAGTTTATAGAATGCATCGCGAAATTCCAATTCCGATTGAAGTTCCGCGATTTTTTTCTTGTCTACTTTCTCTTCCTTTTCATCTTCCAATTCGTCGTCCCATTCATCATCATCGATTTCGTCGTCTATATCCTCATCCTGTTCCATGCTTGCCGCCAGGCACCGTTGACGTTGCAAGATAAACAATGCTGAACCCCAGAAAAAATACGCTTCTTTGAAATCTTTGCGGTAGGTGGTTGCCGACCCAAAATGGATGCACGCCTGTTCCAGGCTTTTGGTGCGTTCCGCGATGGGCAGGGTTTTACTCACGCGAAGCGTTTCCAATGCTGTCATATGGTGTAAACTGGCCTCTTCCAATACGACTCCGGTTTGTTTAACGAAATTTTGCAATGGAATGGATTGTCTGGATAATGATAATCCCCAAAAGTAGTAAGCCTCTGCATAATCGGAGCGGTATTTGGTTGCATGGGCAAATTTTTCATTGGCGTCCTCCAATTTGTTTTTACGCTCATCCGGACATGCCGTGGCTTCATAGTACAGATTCTTTCCCCATTCGTAATAGGCTTCGGCAAATTCCTCCCGTCTCAATATTGCTTCTTTAAAATATTCGTTGGCATCATGTTGGGCATTTTTATTCTCGCCGGCTTTATTACCCGATAAGCGGGCAATCGTGGCCGACACATTCCCCAGTTTATACCAATGATCCGCTTCATTTTTTTCAAGGTCTTTCGCTTTTTGGTAAAGCAGCAAACATTCTTCCAGTAGGTTTAGGGTTTTTACCGGGTTAATTTCAGCCATAAAGAATGCCACATCTCCTTCCAGGATCAGTGAGCGTATAATGATTTGCCGCATGGGGCCCTTGTAAACAACCTTAACATCCGAAATGTTTGGGCGGTCTTTATCTTCATGCCGGGCTTCTCGGAGATATTCCCTTGCTCTTTTCAGGTATCGGTTCCTTAAATCCGGGTTAATATCATATTTTCGGCTAAACGTGAATAAAGCAAACGCGGCATCGATGCATAATTCTTCGTGTCTGGCATACTTAATGCGTTCATTCTCATTTCCCTGCCGTGATAATTCGTTGCCTTTTTGAATCGCGTCGGATAAACGGTCCGCAGATTCATCGTATTGTCCCATTCTAAAAAGGAAGTTACCGAATGCATGCAATACCTGGATCTGGTCCCGTAACGTGGATTGGCCGGCCAAACGGTCCAGCTCTTTTTTGATCGCCGCTGCATCCGAACCTTGCATGGCTTTGTTTATTTTATTTTCGATATCTTTTAGATTCAGGCGGACAAGCATTTCTTTGATTTCTTCATAAGCCCGTGTCGTCGGGTCTTCTTTCAGTTCGTCATCATCGACGATCAATTTATCCTGCAACGACATTTGTTCATTATATGGCACCACGATCGGCTTTAATTCTTTTGTTCCTCCCGCATTTACCGCTACATTCATCTCTTTGCCGATTCGGTCCAATTGATGTTTAAATGACGCGTATTGGTAGGCATAACGCGGGATCGGCGTCACCACAAGAACGATTTTTTGTAATGGACTAATGGTAAACCGCTTCCAGGGGCCGGTAAGTCGATTATAAATATCTATAATCGCTTCAAAATTGTAAGGATTCAGGTTAAAGCATAAAACGGCTACATCTGCCAACTTCTGTATGGCCAGGATTGAAATCGTAGAAAGACCGGGGCGTGCATCGATTAGAACATAGGAGGCTTTCCGTTCCAACTCCTTTTTAAATAATGCCAGCATTTTTTCATATTTCTTTCCGTCTTTTATCCATTGTTTGACCTGATCCCCAAAAGGGCCGGCTAATGTTTCTATTTCTTCAATGGTCCGGAAATCATCTATGGTTGTATCAGTACCTGATGTGCCCGTGCTAAAAGACAACTCTTTTAAAAGTCTTTTGGTTTCGGTAAGTAATTCCTTTTGGTCTTTTTCCGTGATTGTTGTTTTAGCGGCTTTCATCACCATTGAGAGGTTGATCCGCATATCGATTTCATTGAACGTTGCATCCAATTTACGTTGTTTTTCGTCATATAATGGGTCTTCATGACGACCCGCCCGCATAATATGCAGGATGCCTTCGGAAGGATCCCTGTAGCGTGTAATTGTTTTTGCCGATTCATCGAGGTTGGATTTTTGATAAATATAGAGATACGGATCGATCGGTGGGACTGTCAGGCCCTCATTCGATTTACTTGAATCTGCATTATTAATTGCTTTTTCAAAATATTCCGTTACCCCGGGTTTTAATTCATTTAAATTCGCTCTTTCTTTGTCCTTATACTCCCGGACATCTTCCATCGACCACCCGCATGTATCTTTTAAAAACTTATATTCGTCTGCTGTCCGTTTGGGATTGGTACCGTTGAATATATCGATTCCAGGGGCGGCAATATCGAAGTCCACGATGCAGACATCCTTTCCTTTTTTGGCCAGAGCACGGGATGTATTGATCAGTGATGAGGAACGGCCCACCCCACCTTTAAAAGAAAAAAACACAAAAATCATGACTGAACCTCCTCCCCGTCCTGCGTTTTTTCTAACAATGCTTCTTTCTCTCGCTTGACAGCCGCTTCTATGGTTTTCAAAAATACCGGATTCACATCGGTCGGGCCGATCCATAATTCCCATAAAGGCTCCATTTGGTAGTAATTCTCCAATGTTCGAACAAATTGAAACGGGTTTCCCCGAAATATCTCAATTTCTTCTGCTTTAAAGTAAAACCCGGGGATATTGTGGAATAAACTGACAGTCCATTCGAAATGGTAAAACGCGTCGCGGAAATACAGGGGTTGCTCTTCTTTGTCGGATTCTTTCCAGATAATAAATTGGCTGGCCCCAAGATGAAAATGAGCGTCCAGCGAATCTTTTTTTAAATTCACACATGTGTTCAATTTATCGATCGCCTTTATGGTTAGTGGGCGTTTAGCGGCATTATACGAAGACATGCGTGACAAAAATATAAGGCATACCCCCCAATAATAAAATAAATCGGGGTGATTATTTCGCAATTCCACCGCAATCGAAAACCGCTTATCCGCTTCATCCAGGTATCTCGTTTGTTTCTCCTTTTGCTGAGCGATACGTGACATGGAATATAGATTCCTTGCCCATTGAAAATGTGTTTTATAGCTATTCTGATGCATTGCCGATAACTGGAAAGCGGAATTTGCTTTTTCCAGTGTCGATAAACTGTCGTCACCATGTTGCAGCAGACTCAGATCGGTAAAAAGCAATCCCTTAATTTCGTAGTAATCCGGTTTGGAATTATTTTTATTTATTGCATCTTCGATTCTATCCAGGGCTTGTTGGAGTATTTTGGGTTTTTTCTCCGGGGATTCTTCCAATTCAGCAGAATTCCTTAATACCAATGCCCATTCTGCGCTTATTGAAGCTAGCTCACGGTTGGAATATTCCATTCAATACTCCTCATTATGTTTTACTTGTCGATTCTCCTTTCGGCTTCTCTGGACAAGGATGCGGCAAATATTTTTCCGATTTTTCATTATATTCCTTTTTTTTGATGTCGGATTTCGATTTATCTGCTAATTCTCGATATGTTTCGCTGAGCCATGTACGAATATCTGGATGAACATCGCGCTTGATGATCCTTTTTTTTTCAATTGCAGTTTCCAGCAACTTGGCTATCTTTTTAAAATGACTTTCTTTTTGGGCTTTTTCTTTTAGAGCTTCGGCATATTTAATATAAAGTGCGGGCATGTTTTTATAGACAGGATCCCGCATTAGATTGGAAAATCCTTTTACTATTTGAGCATAATTTGAATCTGGTATTTGCTTGATTTTGTTTAGAATATCAGATGGGTTCATGGCGATAATCTTATTGGCAATTTTATTGTATGGGTTATCCTCTTTTTTACTTATATCATCATTTTCAACAATTATATAATCAAAAAGCATTTCTTCATTAATGTCAATTGTATAAAATTCGTTGCTGTATTTAATAGCTATATCATTCATTAATTTCTTAATATTTTTTGATTTTTCTTCGTTTTGAGTTGAAGATTTTGGCATCAAAGACAATACGGGAAGCACTTTAATTCCAGGCAATTTTAAATCTTTCCGTATTGATTCAACCGCGGAGTTAGTATTTTCAATGACCTTTTTATTGACATTTGTCACAGAAATCAGGATATCGTTTTGGTTAATCTTATTATTAACTTCTTCATTACCCTCTTGTTTTTTTCCTTCAAGTGCTTTTGCTTCAATTCCGACATTGAATGAGTAGCCCGGCCGGGAGTCGAACAAGATGTAATCCGGTTTGTATTTTTCATTTAATATTTTTAAAAGATTATGTAAAATTTTTCTGCTATTAATGAAATCGCGCTGATCCATAACTCGACTCTTTAATTTACCTCTATTTTCGTCTGTTCCCCCAACCCACATGACCCGGATCGGTCCGTCATATGATTTACATATCTGTGCCTCATAAAAATATTCTTTGATATCAATAGCTTTCTTGTTTAAATCAGCTTTCTCCTTTTTCTCATTTATACAATATTCAATGGCAAAATTCAAATAATCCAAAAGGCCTTTTTGATTTTTTGAAGTTAATTTGTAAGCATCGAAGAGGTCCACCCCAGAAGCATCAAAATCGAAATCCAAGATGATTACTGTCTTGTCTTCTTTCGATAATTGATAAGCCACATTTGCCATCAAGGTTGTTCTGCCAGCCCCACCTTTATAAGAATAAAATAAACATATCATTTTCGCCTCCTGCGCTTATATTTTTTCAATTATATCAATGTCATCAAACGGAGTTCTCGGCACGTCCTTTTTTGTATTGTTTATTATTTTTTTTAAATCAACTGGTTCAGTCGGATTGGTTCTTACTTCAGATCTTAATTGAAGAAACATAGATCGGTATTGCCTATAGCTCAAAGTACTACCCCAGTCAGGATTACCAAAAAGTAAAAATGTCATAATTTCAAGCGCTCCTTTAAACTCTATAAACTTGTTATTTTCTGCATTTCCAAAACTATCAATTGATCCAGGAATAAGAACACTTAATATCTCTATGCCCGACCATTGGTCATTATATCCATTTAATTTAAATTCTATACATAAGTATAGCATCCAATATACACTATCATCATGTATAATAATTTTGGAGCCATATAACTCCTTATAGATAAGAGGAATGCTAAAGCTCCCAGTAGTATCATTTTTCTTGATAAATCGAATACCCAATTTATCATTTCCATCATATCTATAATCTTCCAATTGGTTTAAAGGATAAATGCGCTCCGTCCAATTTATACCGGTGAAATTGTACATTGCAATACTTCTTTCCTCTTGAGAATAAATATCGAGCAGATAGTCTCCACTAACGGAATTGCAAATTTTCTTATAGTCGCTATTTCTACTTATTTCATCCGTAAAAATATCAATCTCAGCTTGATCGTACATTTTTTTTAAGGCGTCTGGATTCTCTGACGTAATATCTTTACACAACTTTTTAAAATCGACTCCATCAGAACTATGCTTACTTCCTGTTAATCCAAATTTTTTCTTAGTTATACCGCTAACATTATATAGATCGCTCAAAACTAATTCAAATTCTTTCTCAAGCGCGTGGGCAATAAAATCAATTAGGTTTGAGTCAAATTGTTGTGTTTTCTCTTTTTTTGTTCGAATTAATTTTGCATTTATTTCATCTACCTTTGAGATTACTTTAAATGGAGCGGGTATTTCTTTAGTTTTATATTCGTTGGGCCAGCATCGGAGTATAATTTGCAATATCCATGTAGGGTAATCAAAAGGGCAATAACGTTTATCTTTTGTCAGTAATTCAGAATATCTAATAATTCCTCTTATTAGCTTGTATTCCACAAATTCCTTATTTATTTGCTTTCTTGTTGGCAAGCCTATTTTCTCAAATTTTATAGGTTTTTTAGAAATGTAGTAATTAAGAGATAAAATAAAGTCTTCTATAACATTCAATAGTTGTCTTTGGGGCCAGTAGTGGATATTCATCTTATTTAAAAATTTTGGGTCTATAAAAAAATCAGTGGGTAATTTTTAGAAATTCCACCAATTGGGGCCTGCGAATTTTATTTCGCCTCCTCCGAGCAGTCAACAGTAAACAAAAAAAAAAATTTTTCAATAAGGAAGAAATATATTAAAAGAAAAATTTTTTTTTTGCGGTTCCCGCTGTTGACAGCTCGTTGAGGCGAAATCCTTTCCAATTATGCCCCAATAAGGAAAAA
>JBLMYT010000025.1:0-128960 GCA_050258455.1 Candidatus Omnitrophota bacterium
TTCGGTATTCTTTTTTAAAGAATACACCGACCCTCAATCCTTCCGGATTTTCGGGTCACCCTTCCGTTTCAGGTTACTTGGATTGTTTGTTTGCGCTCGCTCGCAAAAACTTATAATACTCCTGGTGCCCGAGAGTAGGTCTCTTTGTCCCGGAAGTTGGTCTCCCTCTTCCAAAAGTTTGGCTCTTTGTTCCAAAAGTAGGTCTCGTTGTACCCAACGGTTGGCCTCCTTCTTCCAAAAATTTGTCTCCCTCCGCGCGCAGTTTGTCTCCCTGTGCTCGAAGTTGGTCTCCTTGTTCCAAAAATTTGTCTCCTTCCGCGCGCAGTTTGTCTCCTTTTGCCCGAAGTAAGTCTCTTTGTTGCAAAAGTGAGTCTCCTTGTGCCCGAAGTAAGTCGATCGATTGCAAAAGTAAGTCTCTTTGTGCCAAAAGTTGGCGATCCCCTGGCCGGTATGGGACGGTATCCGTCGGTTGTGTGATTATCCGGAACGGCAGAATCAGCGTGCCGGTTACCTATTGATTGACGATTTAAGAAAAGAAAGCGGTCAAATTGGGAAGGTGGAGACGGTTGAACCAGAGGAGAGAAACAATTGCTATTGCCTGGGTTTAATATATTGTGGTTTTAGAGAAAATTTTTTAATTTATTTTTCGACGTAGCGGTTTGATATGGGTGAAAAATTTACTGGGAATTAATCGCTGATATGTTTAAAGAATTTTCAACTTTTTTCGTCTACTGAAATTTCGACAACTTTTACCGGTTCATCAATGCCTTTTATTTTAAAAACCAAATCTTCTGAATAGTCCAATATTTTTATAAAAGGATTTTCCCCCAAGCTTAATTTTGCATTGGTTATCGTCTGAATAGTGGCCAGTAGTTTCCCGGGAGGAGTGTTTTTTAAAATATATTCTGCTTTATTTATCTCTTTATCAAATATCTTATATTTGTTATTTAGGCTTATTGGATTAACTTCTCCGCAATTTAGGACAATCCTCGATTTTAATGGGAGGTCAATTTCTTCTTCCAAAAACTCAAGTGCCATACGAAAAGAAATGGCTGCTTTAACCGCTTTTGGAATTTCATCAAACACAGCGAAGACACTGCCCTCTATAACCTTATTCTTGATAATTTTGCCATCAAAAGATTTGAGTACTTTAGCCGCAAGTTGATCATGATAAAAATTACGCTTATTGTTTTCTTCTTGACCGAAATCTGATCTCTCACTAATTAAATCAAGACCTGCAAGGAAAATAGTTAGCGTTTTATAATTACCTTTTGAACTAAAAATCAATTTCTTATTTGTCTTTCTTATCACATCTTCAATTCTTTTGTCAGCAATAAAAGCCTTTTTGAGGGGGCTTTTTAAATTTAATCCCTTTAGAACTCTTCTAGTTAATTCAATTTTCTCAACTGGGGTTATCAAAATATCAATTGCCCCTGCACGTTTACATTCAGGAACTACTTCAAACTCAGAAGGCGGGGTAAGCATAATAACTTTCATTGCTGGCTCTTTTTCGAGTATTTTAGGTAAAAGAGCGTCTCCTCTGATATGCGGTATCAATAGCTCTAGGAGGATGAGAGAATATGTTTTTCGTTCTAGAAGAGAAAGTACTTGTCTGCTGTCTTGACATTTTTCAATATTGTTTATTCCCCCGGATTCCAATGCCTCATGCATGGAGTTTAAAATTTCTTTTTTAGCACTTATGAGCAATAAGGGAAATCTGGGAAATATATTTTCGCTTGATGCTTCTTCATAAACCATCATAATCTCCTATAATAAAACATAGATAATTCGATTCCAATTTTTTCATCCTTTTTTACTGTTTCAAAGTCGGAATTTTAATGGGGGAAAATTTTAATTTTAGAAAGATACTTTCTTCGGCTTTTCCATATTGAATGTCATGTTCAATATTCTTGGTTGTAGCAGCAATAATGCGAAAATCTGCTTTGTATCCAGACTTAAAATATATTCCTTCCCTGAGTAACCTTATTAATTTAGCATGGGAATTTTCCGTTAGATCACCAATTTCATCAATAAAAACAGTCCCACCCTGTGCCTCTTCCAAAAGCGAATCGTTAAAATTACTATCGGCCAATCCGGATGCTTTCATCCTGACAAATTTACCTGGTATGCCCCTCAAATTATGAATTGCTTCCGCGACGCGCTCTTTTATTTCGTTGTTCTTCCCTATTAATATAACTGCGGTATCTTTTTGGGCAATTTTCCATATTTCAGTGAATACGGGCCTCATTTTGTGCCCATTCGTGAATAAAGGTTTTATAATCTCATATAACTTTATACCATCAAGAATTTGGCCACTTAATTTGGCAATATTTATTGCCCCTTTGTGATATTGATAATAATAAAATATCCCCTGCTTCATATAGTCAATGGCCCTTTGAAGCGAGCTATCATCAGAAACTAAAATTACCGGAATGATGGGGTAATCCTTAATGACTTTATTTATCTCTGTTGCGCTAATATACGGCATGGAGATATTGAGCAAAATAAAGGAGTATTTATTTGATTGAAGCGCCGATCTCAATTCATTGATCTCCTGGCATTGTTTGATTTTTTCTATGCCTGATTCAGTTAACATCATTCTCAATTTATTATAAAGAGATTCATCTATTCCAGCAATCAGAACAGGGTCTTTCGGATAATATTGGCCTTCAGGCATTATTCACTCCTCAATACATGATTCACTTTTTCGATTAGTACCGATGCTTCAACCGGCTTTTGAAGGTAATCGGCCGCCCCAGTATGAATACACTCTACAGCGATTCCAATGTCAACGACTGCGGTAAGCATAATCACTTTGATTCCCGGCTGTTCTTCCACAATTTGGGGGAGGAGGGTGACTCCATTGATGTGAGGCATTAAAATGTCCAGAAGAATGAGCGAATACCTTTTTTGTTTAAGCATACGAATTACCTCCCGGCTGTCTTTACACTTTTCAACGTTGGTTATCCCTGCCGATTTTAATGTCATATAAACGCTTTGCAAAACAAGTTCCTCATCATCCACTAATAATACCGGAAGGTCGAGAGTTAAATTTGCCTTATTTTCGTGACCCACGCGTCACCTCCTTGTAATATCATTTATTTTTTTTTAACAGACTTTACAGGTAAATGGATCGAGACTTTAGTCCCCTTCCCTGGGGTTGAAGTGAATTTCATTTTGCCCTGGTGTTCATCGCATATAATTTTGTGGCAAATGGCGAGCCCAAGACCTGTCCCCCCGATATTCCGCTTGGTAGTGAAAAAGGGATCCATGACATGGTTTAAGTTTTGTTCTTCGATGCCTTCCCCTTCATCCTTTACCCTAACCCTTATCTCATTACTTTGTTTATTATAAGATGTGGATATGGAAATCCCCTTGGAATCATCTGGTAAGGCCTGGCATGCATTTTGAATAAGATTAATAAATACCTGAACCAGGCGTTGAAAATTTCCTTGAAGTTCTGGAATATAATCTCCAAGTTCCAGTGAAAAACGCTGGGTGGATTTCCTTATTGAATTATGAGTTAAGTTAACTGCAGACTCGATAATTTTATTAATATGGACTGGTTCCATTTTATAGCCATCGTCCTTACTGGAGAAATATTTCAATTCATTGACCATATTTTTAATGCGACGCGAGCCATCCAGAAGCCCTACAATCAGTTGGTCAATGCCCGCTTTTGCCTCATTAAATGGAATATTGGCGATAAGTGGGTTTTCATTCTTCGGTTTGTATTGATCCATAAACGAGACAACATCTTGCCATGCCTTGGAAAAGAATTCGGAATTCAACATGATTGCAGTCGCAGGATTGTTTAACTCGTGAGCAACGCCGGCAAGCAATGTACCCAGGCTTGCCATCTTTTCCGCGTGAATCAATTGGTCTTGGGCATTCTTTAATTTTTGATAACTTTCTTCCAATCGAGCGATTAACATGGCCTTATGAAAAGCGGTTACGAAATGCTCTTTCAAATTTTTCAATAAGAGGATATCCTGATCATCAAAGGCATTCTCGTCAGTCATATTGTAGAAAATAAAATAGGCCTGCGTTATGTTATCTAAACGGATCTGTGCTATTAACATCGATTTGGCAAGTTCTACATTACCCTTTGCAAAATGATCGCTCATGCGTCGCTCAACGACATTTTTAGCGACAAAAATATCTTCATAAATTTCATCCGACTCTTTCAAATATCGTTCCTCAACCTCTTTGGAAGTCATGGTAAATGCGGACATTTTTTGAAAATCCCAACCCGTAACTGTTTTAAAATAGAACATGCTTTTTTCTGAATCCCAAATCAGTACTCCAGCTCTATCTACACCTCTAATTATCTTTGTTTCCTTTAAAATCGTGTTAAGGAGTTTTTGAAGTTCTGTCTCTGTGTTAATTGACTTAACAATGAGATTGATCTTTTCCAATGCTTCATTCTTTAAATTCAATTCTCGTGTTCGTTCTCGTACCTTCTGATCCAACTCATTGCTCAATTCTTTCTCTCTTGATACTTTTGTATGTTGTGACCATATAAACCAAAGCGCTAGTGAAAAAAGGATTGAAAAGTATAATAAATAAGCTCCCCAGGAATTCCAAAATGAAGGGAGGATTTTGATATCGATCGAAGTATAGACTTCGTTCCATTTCCAATCCTTATTGGCCCCTCTGACCATAAATGTGTAATTCCCTGGTTTCAGATTGGTATAGGTGGCTCGGCGGATTTTGGAATTGGTTGTTAACCATTCATTGTCGTATCCTTTCAATTGGTATTTATAAATATTTTTATTCGGATTTGAAAAAGCCAAAGCGGCAAATTCGAAAGAAAACATATTCTGTTCATAATTCAATGTAATCTGCGTTGTTTCTATAATGGATTTGTCCAGCGGCGAATTAGGATCTTCGGATTTAAGTTTTACCGACTTGTTAAATAAAAGAAAATCGGTGATGACTACCGGCGGTAAATATGAGTCATCTTTGATATCAGCGGGAAAGAATGCATTGAAACCATTAATACCACCGAAAAACATTTCACTGGTTCTCTGATTTTTATAATACGCACCCGAATTAAACTCAAGACTCTGTAAACCGTCTTCAATATCGTAATTTTTAAATAACTTCGTTTTTGGATTGAACATGGATATTCCTTTATCCGTGCTCATCCATAAATTCCCCTTCTTATCCCCAAGGATTCCATAAACAGTTTGATTGGGTAGGCCTTCTTTGATTCCATATGAAACAAGGGTGCCCATTTCCCGGTCGGTAAGCTGATTCAATCCGCCATCCGTTCCAATCCAAAGAGTTCTTCCATCGATGTAAATGGTTCTAATTCTGTCGTTACTCAACTTTTTCAGATGCCTGTTGTAAATCGTGAATACCTCCCTTATTGGGTCAAATCGGTTTACACCCCCACCATCGGTCCCAATCCAGAGTGTACCATCCTTATCCTTAACAATTTTACGAATCTGGTCATTGCTCAAACCGGAATTTCTCTGATTGAATACTTTAAAGGTTCTATTTTTAGAGTCGAATATGTTTAAACCACCGCCGTACGTCCCAATCCAAAGAACTCCCGGTTGGCCTACACAAATTGTTACAACCCGATTATCGCTTAAACCTTGCTCCTTGCCATACCAGGCGAGTACGTTCCCTTTTTGGGGATCGAATTTCAGGAATCCGGCATCATATGTCCCCAGCCAAAACATTCCTTTATCGTCTTCAACAATACAACGGATATCGTTTTTGTTCAAGTATTTCTTATATTGCCCTGTTTTTCGATCCAGTCTGTTTAAGCCTTCTCCATAAGTACCAACCCAGAGGATACCGTTTTTATCTTCGTGAATAAACCAGACCGTATTCGAGCTTAAACCATCCGGTTTTCCTCCCTCATTATTATAAAGATTAAATCGCTGAAAATCATGATCATATACATTTAATCCCCCGCCGTAAGTCCCCAACCATAAGATTCCCGATCGATCCTGGACGATTGATAATACATCATTGATGCTCAAACTAAACTTTTCTGTCGGGCTATTCTTATACTGAATAAATTCGTTTTTGTCCTTGTCTAATAGATTTAACCCATCCTGCGTCCCCACCCAAAGTCGACCCTCTTTATCTTTATAGATGCATCTTATCCGGTTATCGCTTAAAGTCTTACTATCTTTCGAGTATAAATCGGTGACGCGATTGGTTTCGCAATTAAATTTGATTAACCCGCTGCCATTGGTCCCAATCCATAATATTCCTGACCGGTCTTCCCAAATAGCATTTACTCTTATTTGCTTAAGGGATTCTGATTTTTTAAAAACCCGAGTATTTGGTTCGAAAGTAAACAATCCGTTATCTGAGCCAATCCATAATTTGTCATTAGATTCATAAATGACGTTTGCACTATTACCATAAACCGCATTATTATGGATTGCATAATGGGTAAAGGTATTCGATTTCGGATCGAATCGATTCAGTTGTCCATCCCGAGTGCCAATCCATAATTTACCGGATCGATCCTCACAAATCATGGTGACTTCATTATTACTTAAACTCCTTGAATCATTGGGATTATGCATGTATCTAGTAAAACAATCATGGGCTCTATCGAATTTGTTTAATCCACCACTCTTGGTTCCGATCCACAAATTTCCATAACGATCCGTTATCATAGCTGTTACAAAGCTATCCGATATCGAGGTTTCCTTGTTCTGTTCATTTGTGTAAACTTTGAAGTTATAACCATCGTACCGGTTCAGACCATTTTGAGTACCAAACCACATAAAGCCCAATCCATCCTGAATCATACAGGTAACAGCGCTTTGCGACAACCCATCTGCAATGGAAAGATGCTTAAATCGAATGTCATTTCCCTGTGAGGCATTCACATTGATTTGCGTTAAAACGATAATCCAAAATCCGAGCCATATAATAACCGTATCACGCATCCGATTTCGTAGCGAACTTACCATTTTTTCCTCACCAAGAGCATAACGTAAATCAAAACAAAATGCAATAGAATTTGTTCGCCAAAAAAAATAAATTTTGTAGGAGGTTTCAGCTTACGAAACAATGAAGAGAACTGTTATTCTTTTCTTTCCTAAAACGAGAATGCCACGCGCTCTGTGAGAATCGAAACAGATCACCGAAACTGTTGAGCGTTGGGTTTATTTGAACCGCAGAGACGTTGCATAAAAACGTCTCTGATAGATGGGGGTAATAGTCTTATAATGAAAAAGAGACGTAGCACGAGACGTCTCTACGATACCCTAATTTCCAAAATTCCCTGAATTAGTGTCACACACTACATGTCCAGCCATTGCTCATCTTCCGAATACGCAATGCCATGTTCGATTAAAAAGAGCTCCGCTTCCCGACTAAATCCATTCCAGGAAAACACAAAACCAATAACAGGTGAAAGAGACTCTTTCGCTTTCACTATTTCAAATTTCTCCAAAAATGAAACCGCTTCTTCCAACGAAAACTTCTTGATGTCCCTGCTTTTCACTTCGCCGATAATGGAATAAGACCCCGCTGTTTTGGCCCGCGCCAGAATATCGATCTTCATTTCCCTAGAATATTCCGAAACTATACTGTATTTCCAGACACTGCTGTATTGGGAAAAATCAAAATCCGTCGGAAGATTCCGGGTCACGGATTTTAATAACGCATTTTTTCTTCGTCCATGAAACATCAACTGATCCAGGATCACATACTCGGCAAAATATCCTTTCTGACGATTGTGCTTTCCCAAAAGGGAGAGATATTTTTTCTCATACTCTTTCGATGAATCGTTGAATTCTTTTTTAATCTCTGCCGGATCGAAACTTTCAATCTCTTTTTGATAAACACTTCGAAACACTTTATCGAAAAAATTATCCGGCACTCCGCGATAGTCGAAATTGGAGGTCCCTTGTTTGATAATATCGGCTTTAACCAATGCCTTAAGCTTGGCTTCGAGTTCCGCATCGGTCATATCCAGATGAAGGGTATCGAGTAACTCTTTTCGGGTGACTTCACGGTCGCGATGCTTACATAAATAAAGGACGACGTTTTTGGCGTTTTTCTCGTTTACCCGGCTAAAGGCCGTATTGACGTACTCCATCCATGTGCTTTTGATTTCCCCCCATTCGTATGTTGTCTCGTATTGCATGGTTTGGATTAACCCATCGATGGTGGTCAGGTCTTTTCCCTCATAGGGGGAACGTAAAATCGCGCTGATATAAAACGGGCTTCCTTCGGTAAATTGGGAGATCAAAAACGCCGTTTCTTCGGTAACCGGTGTTTCGAAAAACCGGGAATATTTAAAAATCATTTCGATGGCTTCATCTTCGGGCATATTCCCTAACGGCCTGTAAATAAACCGTGCCGGAAGCAACATGATCAAGAGGTTCATCAGCCATCCGACCCAACTGCCGGACACCAGCAACGGGGCGACTTTACTTTCGGCGGTACTCAGGTATCCGCCGGCAAAATCTTTTGCCGGATGGATTAAAGCCTTATCTCGATAGATTTTATCATTTATAAATTGGAATTCATCGATGATTTGTACGATGAATTCCCCCTGACCAACAGCGATATCTCGCGGGGCATTCCGTGCGATATCCCATAAAATATCGACACTTTCATGAGTATACGCATGCGCCGCATCCTTTATATAATCGATTAAATAATCCAGGCCTTCGTTTTTGGCATGATCGATTGCAAGATTAAAATCGCTCTTCCCTGCTGAAATCAAATACTCCGGTTTCCTGGATTTGAAAGCCATGTATTGATAAATAAACGTAAGGAAAAATCCCTTGCAGAAATCCCCAGCCCACATGGGAGCTTCTTTGACTTCATAATAAAACGGAATCACCCCATCGTTTTTATCGAATGTGATATTATACAATCGTTCAGTCAACGCGGTTTTTCCCATCTTTCGACGGGCGAGGATAGCGGTACTTTTGGATTTTTTTCCCTTAATATCATCGATCCATTTTAGAAAAAAAGCCAATTCTTTTTTTCTTCCCACAAACAATTCCGGGTTACCGATTCGTTCTTCTAATGCGTATTTCATGATCATTTTATAACATAAATGGGTTAAAAGATCAAACGGTAAAAACAATATCCTGGAATGGATGAGTTATGCCCGGTTGGAGAACGTTTGTCCTGATTATCACCGGATAACGATGAACGCGCATTGACGTGGTACCAAAAAACCGAAAACGATTTCGAACGAGTGCTGGGTCACGTTTAAATTATCGTATGCTAAAGGGCGGTCCTCAAAAAGTCCCTGCGGAATGTTTTCGGTAATCGCGAACCGCTGGTTACTCTCATTACTGATTGACTAAAAAATGGAAATAAGTTAAAATGGATATTTCATATAGGAGTTTAAATATGACAAAAAAGGCGCTGATTACCGGAATAACAGGGCAGGATGGTTCTTATCTGGCCGAACTCTTACTGGATAAGGGATACGAAGTCACGGGCATGGTGAGACGTTCCAGTTCCGAAAAGTTCGATCGAATCGAACACATTAAAGAACGAATTAACATTCAACAAGCCGATCTGTTAGACCAATATTCCATCATCCAGCTCCTGGATGACCTCCAACCCGATGAAATCTATAACCTCGCGGCCATGAGCTTTGTGCCGACCTCCTGGAATCAACCGGTATTAACCGCCGAATTTACAGCAACGGGCGTGACCCGCATGTTGGAAGCCATTCGGGCCGTCAATCCCAAGATCCGCTTCTACCAGGCGTCCTCCTCGGAAATGTTCGGAAAGGTGAAAGAAATCCCCCAAAACGAAAATACCCCGTTTCATCCCCGAAGCCCCTATGGCGTGGCCAAAGTTTATGGTCATTGGATTACAGTCAATTATCGAGAAAGTTACGATATTTTCGGTGTTTCCGGAATTCTATTCAACCATGAGTCCCCGCGCCGCGGCCTGGAATTCGTGACGCGCAAAGTCACTTACAGCGCGGCCAAAATCAAGCTGGGGTTAGCCAAAGAACTTCGGCTCGGAAACCTCGACGCCAAACGCGACTGGGGATTTGCCGGCGATTATGTCAATGCCATGTGGATGATGCTCCAGCAACCCGACCCCAAAGATTTCGTCATTGCCACGGGTAAAACCCATTCGGTCCGAGAATTGGTGGAAACCGCGTTCTCCTACCTGGACATGGATTATCGCAAGTTTGTGGTGATCGATGGACGGTTTATCCGGCCGGCGGAAGTCGATCTCCTGATCGGAGACAGCACCAAAGCCAAACAAATCCTGGGATGGGAACCGAAGGTGAGTTTCGAAGAATTGGTCCATATGATGGTCGATGCGGATATGGCCTTTCTAAAGAAGGAATTAAGAAACCAATAATAAAATATAAATACACGAATCATTAACGATTTAATCAGGAGGTAAGAGATGGAACCTACATATAAAGAAGAAAGACCCTGGGGTACTTTTGAGGTACTTTATGAAGAAAGTCAGATGAAGATCAAACGGATTGTGGTAAAACCCCACAATCGCCTTTCCCTTCAAAGTCATCAATATCGGGCGGAGAATTGGGTCGTTATCCAGGGGAATGTCGTGGCCACCCGAAATGATGAAGAAATCGCTCTGGCAACCAACGAATTTATTCATATTCCCAAAGAAGCCAAGCATCGCGTGGCCAATGAGGGCGATATCGACGCCGCATTTATCGAGGTTCAAATCGGCACGTATCTGGGTGAAGATGACATCATCCGATACGAGGACGATTACAATCGCGTAACCAAGAAAACGTAACATGTGATTGAATTAATTTTTAAAGTCCTTCTGTTTTTGCTTGTTCTGGGTGCCTTTCCTTTGGCAACGTATATCCATGCGTGTATTCGGTTCTACAAGATTCAGCCCTATCTGGTTTACCATCCCGGCCTGGATCTCAAGAGCAAATCCGGGGAAGGTCCGGTTCCTCACCAGGAAGTTTCCTACACCACTCCGGATGGCATTCCCATTTCCGCCTGGTATGTTCCGGTCGAAAATCCGGTGGGCGTTGTGTTGTTTTGTCATGGCAATGCCGGAAACATCACGCAGCGAACCGATGCCCTGATCCTCTTTCGGCAGTTGGGCTTAAGCAGTTTTATATTTGATTATCGTGGTTATGGAAAGAGCGGTGGTACACCGACCGAAAAAGGGACATACCGCGATGTGGAAGGGGCATGGGATTATCTGGTCAATACCCTGAAGGTAAAGCCTGAAGAGCTGATCGTATTCGGTCGGTCTCTGGGCGGAGCGGTCGCCGCCTACATTGCCGAAAAGCATCCGCCCCGGGCTCTGGTCATCGAGTCGTCGTTCACCTCCACGCTGGATATGGCCCGCCGAATGTTTTCCCGCCTCTTACCCATCAAATTATTGATGCGTTTTAAATACGATACACGCAAACGGTTAAAGACCATTCATTGCCCGGTCATGATTATTCACAGTCCGGAGGATGAAACCATTCCGTACGCGCATGGACTGGCCTTGTATCAAGCGGCCAATGAACCCAAAGTGTTTCTCCAGATCAAAGGGGAGCATCTTCATGGTTTTTGGTATTCGCGGGAAAGGTATCTGGACGGATGGAGAATCTTTCTCTCGCAGGTGATTCCCAATTATGTCGATTATTTTATCCCCGGTTCGGAAGAACTTGCGAAAGAAGAATCTCCGAGTGAAGATTCGAGTGTTTAAGATTAATTGTAACCCGGTTTAAGAGAGAGACGGAGATTGAGATCTTTAAAACAAATACTTAATTAAGATTAAAAGATGGAAAGAAAGATAAAGCCTTCTATGCCGAGATGGATTGTTCGGATTTTTTCCGTAGGGACGCCCCCATGCGTGCGCCCTAATTCTTGAACGTCTTAGGGGAACCCCAAAAATGCCAATTGCGTATATTTATGTAAATTAATTCTTTCAAAGCTGAGAAACAAGATGACATAAAGGTATTCCGGCATTTTGATTAAAGAGAGACTTCCTATAATCCAAATTATTTATTGACATTTATTTCGAGTGGTGTTATAATGCTTCTTATTTTAAAATAGAGGGTAATTAGAAAATATTATTAAATATAATATAAAAAATGGATAAACTTACAGGAGGAAACAGATGAGTTACCAGAAACCCATCGTGAAGAAAGTTGAAACCCAGCCCCAGTTAGGCACAATCTTTGCTGTTATTGTTGTTTAAGGTGTACGTAATCCCCTCCCTTGTGATCAACAAGCGGAGGGGATTATACGCGCAGGTAGAACAGTGAACGTCGCATTTGTTAATCCGCCGATTCCCGCTAATTATTTTAAACGGAGAGAAAAGGGGTTTCTTTCCAAAATGCCGTTAGGCCTTTTAAGTTTGGCCTCTTATTGTCAGGATGACTTCGATGTTAAGCTCTTTGATTTTGGAGGTACAACCGAAGAGGAATTGCTAAATCATAGCGCCCTTAACTCCTTTGACGCCATCTGTATTACCTTAACATCGATCAGCTATTATATCGTTAAAAAATTAGTCAGAAAATTAAGGGAGAACAATGATTCGGTGCTCATCATTTTGGGTGGGGCTCATCCTTCGGCTCTGCCTTTGGAAACGATTCAGGAGATCGAATGCGACATTATTGTGGTGGGTGAGGGCGAAATCATCCTGCATCGGATTTTGAAGGCATTTGAAGGCAATCCGAAAAACGCTTCTTTCTTTGAGTATTTAAAGAATTTCGATTGTCTTTATTTCAGGAGCGCCGATGGCATTTCCGTCGGTACTCACTCGTATGTATTAGACGATCTGGACCGGATGCCCAAAATCGATTATTCGCTCCTTGATATCGACCGTTATACCAACCTTTCGCTCTTGACGAGCAGAGGGTGTAATGGGAAGTGCATCTTCTGCGCGGGCGCACTAATCGGTGGCGTGTACCGGAGAAGGAATTTATCCAATATTTTCCACGAGCTTAAAGAGGGAATCGCGCTAAAAAAAGATGGCACGCTCTTTGTCGTGGATAATAATTTCATGGGGGAATCGCATTACGTGGAGCATTTGCTTCAAAAGATAAAAGAAGAAAAAATCGAAAGAATCTTTAGCTGTGAATCCCGGATCGGCGATTTCGATGATACTCTTTTTAAAACCATGCATTCGCTCGGTTTTCGCGGGATCCAGTTCGGTATTGAAAGCGGCAGCAATAAAATATTAAAAAAGGTTGGTAAAGGGGTGACCCGAAAGGATGTGTTGGACGTAGTTGAAAAAACCGTAAATATCGGTTTCATGGTTGCTGCCAGTTTTATCATCGGGCATCCGTATGAAACCAGGGAAGACGTCCGGGAAACCGTGGGACTGATCAAGGACTTAAAATCCATGGGCGTTCAGGTGGCGGTAGGGGGATTGGTGCCGTATCCGGGGACGCCGGTCTTTAAATTAAGGGATCAGTTGGAAATCAAGATTCATTCTTATAACTGGGAAGATTATTACGAGTATCATCCTGTCATTTCGACCCGGTATTTTAGCCGGGAGGAGTTGGCCGAAATTCTCTTTGGGATTATCACGGAAACCATCATGGATTATGAGGGCGCAGGGGGAAATCGATGAGGGTGGCATTAATTCATCCCTCGATTCCGTCCAAGTATCTCAAGCACAATTTTTTTATTGAAAACTTAAAATTAATGCCATTGGGTTTGCTTTATTTATCTGCCGCTCTGGAGCAGGCGGGATTTGAAACCGTTTTATTTGATGAAATGTATTATGGCGGTAACGCCGAGGGTTTTGCGGCGGAAATTGCCAGACATCAACCGGATGTAATCGGCATCAGTAACAATACCTTAACTTATGAGAATTCGAAAAAATTGGCCGGACGGTTGAAAGGGATCATGGGTGAAGAGCCCCTGGTGGTTTTCGGGGGGCATCACACCAATTATTTATATGAAGACGTTTTAAAGGATGGGATTTGTGATTGTGTGATTGTGGGAGAAGCAGAACATGTTTTTACCGAAGTGGTAAAAGCATTTCAATCGGAAAAGAAGAGTAAGGCATTTTTTTCAAAGCTTGGGGATTTGACCGGTGTCATGGTTTGGGACTCGGAGCGTCAGGCTGTCGGGGGCAATTACCATTTTAATTTGATTGAGAACCTGGATGAGTTGCCATTCCCTGACCGACGACAGATCGACACATCATTTTACAATTATCATTCGGTCATTTTTTCGAGGGGTTGCAATGGGCGCTGTATATTTTGCAGTTGCAGCACCGATTATCGGCGGCGCTCCATCGAGAATATTTTGGACGAGTTAAACGAGTTAAAATCGAATCGTTTGGTTTCCGGGGCGTTATCGGATGACGTTTATTTTTTGGATAACAATTTTTTGGCTGACCCCGTGTTTACCGATAAACTTTTGGGTCGGTTCGATGCCGAAGGCCTTCGACTGGAGTGGGGGTGTGAGTGTCGGGTGGATCAGATCGATCCGGTTCTTGCGAAGCGGATGGCCGGGAGTGGTTGCAAGAAGGTCCTGTTTGGTATTGAGTCGATTCATCAGCCGATTCAGCGGGTGATTCGCAAACGGCTGCCTCAGCGGGATCAAATTATCGATATATCGAAGACGTGTATTGATTGTGGAATCGAGGTTCATACCAGTTTTGTCATTGGTTTGCCGGGAGAAAGCAGGGAGTCGCTCATCGAAGCCTTTGAATTCATGAAAGAGTTAAGGGATATTGGGGCGAAGCCCAAAGCGCGGTTTTTAATTCCGTATCCCGGGACGCCGGTATACCGTGATCCTGAAAAGTATAATATAAAAATTTTAACGCGGCTATGGGATAATTATGGGAGTTACGATTGCATCGTGGAAACCGAGCATTTGAGTAAAGGCGAGATCGAAGCCCTGTATTTTGAATACTGCCTGGAGTTGATGGAGGTAATTTGAGATGGATTTAAATTTGGTTTTGGAGGAATCGCGGACAATGAAATATGGGGAGCAGAAGGACGATGTTTTTTTCATCGATACGCCGTTTAAGCGGGAGAGGGATGGTGGTTTGATCGTGATGAATCGGTATGGTGGCGAGGTGTTTGAAATTAATGATGTGGGGAAGGTCATCTTAGATTGCATTTCCAGGGGGTTTTCGTTCCGGGGAATTTTGAAGGAAATGAAGGAGACGTTTGTCGGGGTTAGTGATGAGCAGCTTTTTGATGATTTGAATGAGTACCTGGATCATTTGAAAGAGTATTGTATTATTTCGAGGTTGGATGATGTATCGGGTCGTTGAGTATCAGGATGAGTTTAGGGATAGATTGATCCCTGAAATTCAGCGGTCTCGGACGGTGTTTGGAAGGGGGCCTGAGAATGCAGCGGTTTTCTTGCAATATGCGTCGCAGCCGCCGGGGAGGTTGCAGTTATTGGTGGATGATCGGAGTGGCGACGTATTGGCTTTTATATATGTTGAAGAATTGGAAACCGGGGTTTTTCAAATCCTGTTGTTTAACTATAAAGAGTTGGCGTATTTGGAGAGATTGATCGATGCCTTTTTAGAAAGGAAGACCTCTTCGGTGAGGTTATCGTTTAAAGCCACCGAGCGTTTGGATTTTAAAAGTAGTAAAATCAAGAGTGGGGTCAATTTCTGCAGGGGGGAATTGGAATTATGAGCGAATTGAAGCAAATCGTTTTAAAAAAAATAGAAAATCATCAAGAGTTTGACCAATTAGCCGAAATATATTATAATAGTATGGTTGATCAATTTGAGAGGCTGGAATTGAATAAATTGGAACCGTTGATTCTATCGCCCAGATGTCTTTGTGTGGTTGCAAAGGCAGGCGATACGGTCATCGGTTTTATTTATGGGATATTGAAACCCGATTCGAGCTCGTGTTTAGGAGGTGAGTTTGCCGTGGAAAGGAAGTACCGTTCATTGGAGTTGGCTCGGTTATTGGCCGAGGATTTTTTGAATCGATTGAGAGAATTGGGCGTTAAGAAGCTTGAGTTTATTTTTGATCAGAAATACAGTCGATTGTATAGGCGCATTTTCAAGAATGTGGTCATCGATCAGCATAAAATTATTCGATACGAGTGTGCCGCATGAGTCCACAAAAAAAAATGTTTTCCATTGTCAAGAACAATTACAATGTCGTGTTTGGGATTATTTTATTGGAAGCTCCCATAGCAGCTTCGGTTCCGTTTTTTTTATTTAAGAATTCCATATTTGAATACTCCGGACTTGCATTGTTAACGATCGTTGCTTTCGCGTTTGAAAGGAAGAGGAGACGGTTTAAAAAGTCAGTATCGGATGATCCTCCTCTCGGTGATTATGAAAAAGAAACATTGTCTTTAAAGATAGTTCCAGAAATGTTGGAACCAGAGAAGGCGAATAATCTTGCACTCGTAACTCAGAGAGTGGGCAACTTGAAAGGTGAACATCCGGTTCTTAAATTAGAGAATTTATTTAAAAAATTTGGTGATAAACATGTATTGAGTGGGATCAATCTATCTCTCAATCGGGGTGAAATCTGCTGTTTTATTGGAGAAAATGGTGCAGGTAAAACCACTACCATTAAGATTATTATGGATCTTCTCAAACCTGACGCAGGAGAAATATTATTTTGGGGTGAAAAAGCAAGCAAAAAAATATTAAAAAAAATAGCATATGTCTCTGATACATCGATTCTTTATGAGAAATTCAAGGTGAAGCATTACCTCAATTTTATTGGAGAAATATACGGAAAGAAGGAGGAATCCGAGCTAAGAATGAACTATTACGCGGAAACTCTCAATATTAAGAAATATTTTAATGATTTTATTTGCAATCTATCGCTCGGAACCAAAAAGAAGGTGATGATTCTGGCTTCGCTATTGTATGATCCTGAAATTGTTCTTATGGATGAACCATTTGCCAATCTCGATCCCTTATCCCAATACAATTTAAAACAAATATTGTTAAAATTAAGAGAAGAGGGAAAGACGTTTCTTATTTCATCTCATTCCATGGATCTCGTTGAAGAAATAAGTGACCGCATATTTGTTATGAAAAAGGGAGAAATCCAACCATTCAAATATAATGGCGGATCACTACTAAACGAATATATTTCGTATCTGCAAGAAGTTGAACCCCAAACCAACCAGCATCAATATGCTCAATAATACGTACGTATGAAATATTTAAGGCATTATTTTCTCGAATCTTTTAATAGTAAAACTTTTAGCCAAAACTATTTTATTTTTTTCTTACGTACAACTATTCTCTTTATCTTAGGAATTTTCAATCATTTTTTATTAAAAGAATATGGAAATTATTCTATCCACATTGTTTTTTCACAGTTTCTCGCGGTCTATTTTATTTATTTTGTCAATGAAATTTATTTTGAAAAAGGAAACTTAGCGTTTTTATGGAACCCAAAGAGGATTAAGTTGGCTATCTTCTTTAGGGTAATGATTCATTCTCTTGATTATACTTTAGTTATTTATATATCAGCATTTTATACGTCAATTGTTTTAAATTCTCCCAAAATAGTTCCTCTACATCTGTGTATTATTACCGCTTTTTCAACTGCTTTTTATTTATCTATAATTATCGATCAAAAGAAACAATTACTGGTACCAATTATTTCTTTGGGAGCAATGTTTTCTATCGCTTGTCTATTCGACCAATTATGGACGTGCGTTTCTACAATTATATTTATGTTTACCAAGATTACCGGGCGCGAGCTTAAAAAAAAACTATCATCAGGGGCTCACCGATCCTATCGGAAAAATGAGAAAATTTCAGAAACCATTTTAGCATTCATAAAGAAATGTAGTGTTGTTTTTCCTCCCGAGTGGAGGCCCATAATTTATAAAGACCTCTATTATTTTAGCTTAAATTACTTCAATTACTTCCGAATCCTATTGAATAGCTTGGTGGTTATCATTTTTATTCGGTATTTTTCCTATGGACGGTTGGGTATATACAAAGTTACAGCCACGTATTTAATTACGATGATCTTTTTTTCCGAGATTCCATTATCCGTATTCCTCAATTTTGAAAAACAGGGCCGGTATTTCTTGAAAACTATCCCGGTCAAAACGCGCACCATCTTTTGGAGTAAACTCATCAGCAGTGGTTTGATCTTTTTTCCGTTTTCGATATTAAACTGTTTCCTGATTCTCAAAAGAATTCCATTCAGTTATATTTTCAGCGTAACAGCTTCATTTCTCTTGTTCCTTGGCGTATCATTTTTTTATTTTAAAAGAGACACTTCGAACATTCGGTGCGAGGATAATTTCTCCTTTTCGTCAATTTTGTATGAACAAACCCCGATATTTGAAAAAGATTTTTCCATTCTCTTTTTCCAAACGCCGATAATTGTTATTTTCGGGGCCATTCTTTTTAAAATTCAATAATAGCTTGCAACCTAAAAACCAAAGCCAATTACTCGACGATGACATTTTAAAGAAAGCAATCGCCATTTTGATGCGAAAAGGCGCCGATTTCGGCGATGTCTTCCTTGAAACAGCGTCCTATAAAAGCCTTCGAATCGAAAATCGAAAAATCTCCACGTCCACCTTCCGAGAACAAGGCGCCGGATTCCGCACCATTAAAAACGGTAAAACATGCTATGTTTATACCTCCAACCTAAATCCCCGCGATATCATTTCAACCGCCCACCTGACCGCAAACGCCGCCATGTTCGGAACCCACACCCCTTCCAATTCCACCACCCCTTCCATGCAATCCCTAACACCGATTCCCGATTCCCTTTCCCCCGATCTCGAAACCATGCCCTTTCCCTTGGAAGAGCTCGCAATAAAAATGAACACCCTGAGCGACCACGCCTGGTCCTCCGACGAACGCATTCTCCAGGTCATCCTGTTTTACAGAGAAAGCCGCAGGCACCTTACCCTGATTTCATCCACCGGGTCATGGATCCATCACCATCCGTCACTGACCGAAATGCATGCCATCATTATGATGAAAGATAAAAACGGAGAACTGCAAACCGGTTATGAGGGAAAATCCGCTCATTCCAAACAACATTTTTTCAGGGACGCTCATTCCTTTGAAACCATCGTGGATACGGCCGTTCGCCGCGCCCAACTCTTAATGGATGCCACCGCGTGCCCCCATGGAACCTTTCCGGTCGTTCTGGGACCCGGTATGAACGGAATGATCTTCCACGAATCCTGCGGTCATGGACTGGAAGCCGATCTGGCTTTTAACGGCTCCTGTTTCAAAGACATGCTGGGCAAAGCCATTGCCTCACCAAAAATTACCCTGATCGACGATCCCACCCTCCCCCAAATGCCCGGCTCATATCCGTTCGACGACGACGGCGTCCCTTCCCAACGCACCGTATTAATTAACGAAGGCATACTCGAAAATTATTTGTGCGACCTCAATTGGGGAAAAAAGCTAAACCTGCCCGCCACAGGCAACGGCCGCAGACAATCCTTTCGCTTCGCCCCCCTTCCGAGAATGTCCAATACATTCATCGATAAAGGAACCGATTCCCCCGAGTCGATCATCGCCAATACCCGCAAAGGCATCTACGTGACCGAAGCGGGCGCCGGCCAGGTCGATCCCATAACCGGAAATTTCATGATGACCATCACCGAGGGCTATCTCATCGAAAACGGAAAAGTGACCCGCCCCATCAAAGGCGGCTCACTCTCGGGCACAGGAACACAGATCCTAAACGCCATCGATAGGGTAGGTAACGACCTGGTCATTACCCCCACCGGAGCCCGATGCAGCAAAACCCAACTCATCCCCGTCAGCGTGGGCATGCCCACAATTCGGGTCTCGGACATGCTCGTGGGCGGAAACGGCGAATCCTGGTAAAGACAAAAACAATCCTTATGAAAGAGAAAAAAAAAGAAAAAACGTATCGAAACCTCATGGATAGAGCCCTGGAGATTGCCCTTCGATCAGGTGCCGACCACGTGGAAGTTTTTATTTCGGATTCCCGCTCCTTAACCGTAAGCGTTCATGAGCGAGACGTCGACGCGGTCAATGCTGCCCACGAAACCGGTATGGGCATTCGCCTGATTCAAGACGGCAAAATGGCATCGGGATTTACCAATGATCTGTCCCCAAAGGCAGTCACGCCTCTGATTACCGAACTCCTGAAACGTGTGCCATACCATTCGCCCAGTGAATCCCATATCATCCCCACCAAAGGGGCCGATTACTTCCCCGACCAGGATCCCCTCTGCACGGAATCGGTTTCGTATGACCCGCAAATGGAAGCGATTGCCATTGACGAAAAAATAAACAAAGCCATTGAAATGGAAACCGCAGCCCTGGAATTCAGTCCTGAAATCAAAGGCACCCTGTCGGCTGTTTACCGTGATCATACGGATTACTTTTATATTGCAAATTCCAACAATATCTGTTCCCATTTTCCCCTTTCCGGATGCACGGGCAGCATCACGGTTTCTGCGTCCAACGGCAACGACACACAATCGGGATCGTGTTCAGCCTCCCACGTTCACCTCTCGGATTTAAACCCTCGGAATATCGGCCGCCAGGCCGCAGCCAAAGCCCGACGCATCTTGGGCGCCCGACCCATTCCCAATTGCCAAATCCCCGCTATTATTGCTCCGGACGTCGCAAGCGAATGCTTGTCCTGCCTTTCGGGAATGCTATCCGCCGATTGGATTCACAAGGGTAAATCCCCTTTTGCCGGAAAATTCGGAACTTGCGTCGCATCACCCATTGTCACATTAATCGACGACGGCAAACGAAAAAACGGCCTGGCTACCCGTCCGGTCGACGGCGAAGGCGTCCCCCAACAAACCACCGTTCTCATCCGAAACGGTCTCCTCACCCATTTTCTCTATGACGCCGGAACAGCCAAAAAAGATGGCACCACCTCTACCGGGAACCGATTACTCGGAAATTATCAACGGCAGGAAGGCATCCGGCATACGAACCTGTTTATCGAACCGGGGCAAACCGAGGTCTCTTCCCTGATTGCCGGAATGGATCGCGGTTTTTATTTAAACCATGCAATTGGCCTGCAAGCCGGTATTAATCCGATAACCGGCGACTTTTCGTTTCCCGTCAAAGGGTTTATGATCGAAAAAGGCGCGATTACCTTCCCGGTTCAAGGAATCGGTGTCAGCGGAAACCTGCTGACCTTACTCCGCTCCATCACCGGCGTTGCCTCGGATTTGCAGTGGTTTGCTGGGATCGGCTGCCCCACCCTTTTTGTTTCGAACGTGCAACTGTGGGGAAGCAAAATAAAATCCTCATTTTAAAAAGGTTCCAAGATTAAGGTTTCAAGAAAAGAAAACCATTGAAAAGAGAGTTGACATTTTGCTATAATCAAATATGAAAAATAAAAATAAAACAATCAAACCTTACTTTGTCTTGTTTTCGGTATTTTTATTCTTCGCCGCTTTATTTTTTCTTGTTAATTCATCCCCAATGAACGGACAGGAGACCCCCAGCGACGATAATCCGCTGCTTAAACCCTTTGATACCCCATTTGATGTTCCCCCCTTTGATAAAATCAAACCGGAACATTTTATGCCGGCCTTCAAGGCGTTGATTCAAGCGCAGGATCAAACCATTGACGCCATTGTCAATAATGCTGAACCGGCGACGTTTGCCAATACGGTGGAAGTCCTGGACCGAAGCGGGATAAAATTGAGTACCGTGCAAACCATTTTCGGCGAATTAAAGGCCACGGAATCCACTCCCGAACTTCGAAAACTGGCCGAAGAACTCTCTCCCCTCATGGCCCGACATAACGACGATATCCGGTTAAACGACAAGTTATTCCAACGGATCAAAACCCTTTATGAGACCAAAGATAGCCTGGGCCTCAACGAGGAACAACAAAAACTCCTCGAAAAATATTATAAAGACTATGCCCGACAGGGAGCCAATTTAAGCCCGGAAAAGAAAGCCCGGCTAAAAGAGATCAATGGCGAACTGGCGGTTCTGGAAGAAAAGTACGGCGCCAATGTGCTGAACGAAACCAATAACTTTCAATTGGTAATCGAGAAAAAAGAAGACCTCGCGGGCCTTCCCCAAAGCATTATCGATGCCGGCGCAGCCGCGGCCGCCGATCGGAATATGCCCGGTAAATGGGTCTATACCCTTCACCGACCCAGCATCTTCCCCTTCCTCCAGTATTCGAAAAAACGCGAACTGAGAGAGAAAATTTTCAAAGGCTATATGAACCGGGGCAACAACAACAATGAATTCGACAACAAAAAAATTGCCGCTCAAATCCTGACCCTGGATCTGGAAAAAGCCAATCTATTGGGATATAAAACCTTTGACGAATTAACCATCGATGCCAATATGGCCAAAACGCCCAAGGCGGTCTACGATCTGTTGGATAAACTCTGGAAACCGGCGTTGGAAGCTTCCAAACGCGAAGCCAAAGAACTCCAGCAACTGATCGATCGCGAACATGGCCGCTTTAAACTCCAGCCCTGGGACTGGTGGTATTATTCCGAAAAACTGCGAGTCAAAAAATACAACCTCGACGATGAAACCATGCGGCCTTACTTTAAACTCGAAAACGTTCGAGACGGCGCTTTTTACGTTGCCAAGAGACTCTGGGGACTCACCTTTAAAGAACGAACCGACATCCCCAAATACAACAAAGACGTTCAGGTCTTCGAGGTATTGGATGCCGATGGGTCCCATCTGGGAATCCTGTACATGGATTTTTATCAGCGAGCCAGCAAACAGGGCGGCGCGTGGATGAGCGAGTTCCGCTCCGAATACAGGGAAAACGGGAAACGCATTGCACCGGTGGATATCAACGTTCATAACTTCGGAAAACCCACCCCCGAACTTCCGACCCTGCTCAATGCCGACGAAGCCCGAACCCTGTTCCATGAATTCGGTCACGGCCTTCATGGTCTGTTGGCCAATACCACTTACCCCGGCACCGGCGGCATGGGTGTGGCCATCGACTTTGTGGAACTGCCGTCCCAGATCATGGAAAATTGGGCCATGGAACCCGAAGTCATGAAGGAATACGCGAAAAATTACAAGACCGGCGAACCCATTCCGCAATCGTTGATCGATAAAATCAAACGCTCCACGTATTTTAACAAAGGCTTTGAATCCCTCGAGAAATACGCGGCTGCGATTCTGGATATGGATCTCCACGGCATTACCTCTCCGGAAAATGTGGACGTGGAAAAGATCGAATCAACCTCCATGAAGCGCATCCACATTATTCCCGAAATCATTCCGCGATACCGGGCCACCTACTTTACCCATATTTTCGGCGGCGGATACGCAGCCGGGTATTACAGCTATATCTGGGCCGAAGTGCTGGAAGCCGATGCCTTCCAGGCCTTTAAAGAAACCGGTATCTTCAATAAAGATACGGCTCACGCGTTTCGAGTCAACGTTTTGGAAAAGGGTTCATCGGCCGATCCCATGGCACTGTACAAGCGTTTCAGAGGCAAGGAACCCGGCATTGAACCGTTGCTGAAACGGAACGGATTTATCAATCCGAAATAATGATCACTCGTGATCAGTAATTATCAATCGTTTATCAATAACTGGAATCGTCTTCGGAAATGAAGACGGTTGAAACCCAGGGGCGATTTTCGAATCGCCCCTGCGGATTTATGTGTCGCACTCAACGTCCCGGGAGAAAGAAGATCAAATCCCCGGCTTTAAGGTTGAGTTCTTTGGCGCGGTTGCCCCTTAATTCCAGCACATAGCGGGCCGGTTTCCGGGATTCATACGAAGGACAGGGGTCGTTTTTACACGGGGGAACATTCGAATACATATCCACCACCCGCTTACTCGAATCGAGATAGATGATATCCAAATGCACTTTACAGTTTTTCATCCAGAACGATAAATCCTCTTCGGCATCAAAGAGAAACAACATTCCGAAATTATCCGGGATGGATTCGCGAAACATCAAGCCCAGGGCCCTCTTTTCCGGGGTATCTGCCACTTCCACGGTGAATTTCTTTTGACCGATGTAGAGAGGAATCATGGTGTTGGGGGAAGCGAACGCCCCCACGCCCCACGCCATCCCCAAAATGAGAATACACAATACGATTTGAATTTTTGTCTTTTTCATTGTTCTATTTTTATTTTGATATATATATGATAAATATATTAAACGATACAACGGATTCGAACTAAAGTCAACATCGATGTCAACATCGTCAACATCGCCAACATCGATTTAAATCATACAAAAGGAACGAATGAAACGCCGATCAATGCTTCGGTCTTAATTTTCCCATTTAATTTGCGATACTTGATAATGCGTTGGAAATAGTCCCCCACCGGAGCAACGGCAATTCCCTCGTCGGCCAGTTGCTCAAACAAATTTTCAGGGAACTCGGGCGGCGCCGCCGTCAAAAGGATACGGTCAAAGGGCGCATGCTCGGACCATCCATCCCGTCCATTGGCAAATCGAAAAAAGATATTGGCATAATTTAAGTCATTGGTCAGCAATTGTTTGGCATGTTTGCCCAGTACTTCGATGATTTCGATCGTATAAACTTCCCGGACAATTTCAGCGAGTACGGCGGTTTGGTACCCACAACCCGTTCCCAATTCCAGCACTTTCTCTTCCCCTTTTAATTCGAGCAATTCCGTCATATAGGCGACAATGTAGGGCTGTGAAATGGTTTGCCCATGACCGATGGGCAGCGGGCTGTCGCTGTAACTGCTGCTCTGTTCATATAAAGGAACAAACCGATGCCGGGGAACCTTTTTTATGGCGTCCAAAACCTTCCGATCCATTACCCCGCGAGCCTTGATCTGGTATTCCACCATCAACTCACGTTCCTCTTGATGATTATCCATCCTCTTCTTCTCCTCTTTGTTTTCCATGACTAAATTATACCATCTTTTTTTTGATTCAAAAAGATGGGTTTAAATTTTTTGATAGAGGAAGAGTCCGATTTGCAGGACAAGCGACGCATAAACGCCCGCCGCAATGTCGTCGATCATGATTCCCAAACCACCGGGTATTTTTTCCAGTTTGCGAATCGGAAACGGCTTGAGGATGTCAAAAAAACGAAAGAGAAAAAAGCCTGCAACATAATACATGTTGTTGTGAGGAACGGCCAAAAGGGTCACCATTTGGCCGGCCACTTCATCGATCACGCATTGGCCCGGATCCTTCTTGCCGAAATGCCGTTCGGCCTGGTTGGCGGCCGGAATCCCCAGGAGGAAAACCATCCCGATGATCAGCAGTTGAACGTACAGGGGCGCCTGATAGTAAGGACCGATAAAGTAAACCAGTAACATGGTGGCGAGCGATCCCCACGTTCCCGGAGCCAGAGGAATACGCCCGATATTCAAACAGGTTGCCACCAGGAGCCAGGCTTTTTTCATGCTCTTTCTCCATACAGCAATTCGTGTTCGAAGCCGTTGATATTGATCTTATAGGGCGTGTAATCGTCTTCGAAAGGAACCCCAACCACCGTGAGTCCATCGGTATCCGGAGCCTGGGAGTTGATGCGTCCGACCGTTCCATTGTTATCCCATGGTCCCAGAGGAAGGAAATCATGGACCGTATGGATTAATTTTTGATTGTATTTCTCAATATTCTCATCCGACACGTCCATCAATAATTCCCGTCGCTCGTCGATGACCTCCTGGGAAATTTTGGGGGTCAATTCGAAAGCCGGCGTGCCTTCCTCCTCCGAGAATCCGAAAACGCCGATGCGTTCGATTCCGGTCTGTTTGGCAAACCGGATCAATTCCTTGAAATTATCCTCGGTTTCACCGGGAAAGCCCACGATAAAGGAGGACCGAATGACTGCTTCTTTGTATCTTTTCCTGATCTTACGAATTAATTCGGCGTTTTCCTCAAACCCACCTCCGCGATGCATGGCCTTGAGGATGTTTTTGGAGACGTGCTGAAACGGCAAATCAAAATACGGAACCACGGATGGGTAGGCAAACGCCTCGATGATGTCGTCGTTAACCTCTTCGGGCATCAGGTAGAGCACCCGGATGCGGTTGAGGGTGAGTTTCGATAATTCTCTTAAGAGCAGCGGTAATTCCGAAGCCTCGTTTCGGTCTTTCCCGAAATAAGTGGAATTCTGGGAAACCAGGTTGATCTCCTGGAATCCCATGGACTGGTATTTTCGGGCTTCTTCGACAATGGAATCGATGGTTCGGGAACGGAAAGGGCCGCGGATTTGAGGAATGGCGCAAAAACTGCACGTCATGTTGCACCCTTCCGAAATTTTGATAAAGGTCACATTCGGGGTCGTGGTAATGATCCGTTTGTAGTGCTCGTTATACAAAAATAGCGATTCCCCGGTGTAAGGGGCGACATCCTTTTGATCGGTTTCATAGTGAGCAATCATGTCGGCCAGCCGGTCCAGGTCATTGACCCCCCAGACGATATCCGCCTCTTTGAAGTTGGCTTTCAGTTCCGTGTAATACCGTTGGGTTAAACAACCAAAAACAGCGACATGGTTGATATCGCCCTTATCCTTTCGTTCCAGGGCCGCGAGGATCTCGTCGATGCTCTCTTCTTTGGCGTCGCGGACAAACCCGCAGGTATTGATGACCACCCAATCGCTGTCTTCATAGGTAGACACCACGCGAATATTTTTCTTCTCCAGAATACCCCCCAGAACTTCCGTATCCACGAGGTTTTTAAAGCATCCCAGGGAAATAAACGATACTGTAGTTTTCTTTTTATTCACCATCCTTGATTTTATCATAAAACGCTCGTCTTGACAAAAAAAAGAAATTATCATATGATTGGATATCATTTGCCAAACGGAGGTTAATCATGAACGGCTATAATGGTAACAAAAAAATTGGTTTGGTTTTTTCGGGCGGACCTGCACCATCGGCAAATGCCGTTATTTCTTCGGCCTGCCTGTCTTTTTTGAATAACAATATTCCCGTCATCGGTTTTTATTGCGGATTTGAATTCCTGGAAAAGTACAATTCCGAAAAGGGATTTTTATTGAACGAAAATATTCATTACCGAACTTTGGAAATAGATATTGCCCACATTCGTAATCGCCGCGGTGTGTATTTGAAAACATCCCGCGGGAATCCGGGCAAGGATATCCACAGCAAGAAAGACCTGGACGATCCGGAAAAGAGTAAAAAGCTTCGCAACATCATCGAGGCACTGGATAGCCTTGGCATCGGTCACTTGATCACCATCGGGGGCGACGATACATTGAAAACCGCCAACTATTTAAGTCTTTTAGGCTTTCCGGTGATTCACATTCCAAAAACGATCGACAATGACTACTTTGGTATTGCCTGGACATTCGGTTACTGGAGTTCGGTTCAGATGTGCAAGGACATCCTACTTAATCTCAAAGCCGATGCCGAAAGTACGGATTCGTATTTTATTGCCGAACTGATGGGGCGTAAAGCCGGATGGGTGACGTATGCCGCCGGAATCGCGGGTGAATCGGATCTGATGATTTCATCCGAAGATATCGAAGAAAAAGTGCTGGATGTTAACAAACTCGCGGATAAAATGGTGGATGTCATGATCTCCAGGGAACGCCGGGGACAAAATTACGGTGTGTTGTGTGTGGCCGAAGGGCTGGCCGATAAACTTCCCGACGAGCTCAGACCGAAAGAAAAGGACAAGCACGGCAATATTCTGCTGGGCACCGCCGAAGTCGCGCGCATTCTCAAAGATATCGTCGCCGACCGGTATACGGAACGAACCGGACGGAAAAAGAAAATCACCGCCAAACAAATCGGTTATGAAACCCGGACCGTGGTACCGATCAGTTTTGATGTGGTCCTGGGCAGCATGCTGGGGTTTGGTGCGTATAGACTGTACTGCAATGGCTCCATCAGTTGCATGGTGTCCGTGTCGGATAATTTCCAGATTGTGGCTGTGCCTTTTGATCAATTGATCGATCCGGACACGCTGCTGACCAAATTAAGAGCGGTTCCCAAGGGGAGCGACTTCTTTGAATTAAAAGAAGCGCTGTCGTATATTTAAAATTCCATCGGGGTAATTCTCACTTTGTAGGGGCAGACCCATGGGTCTGCCCTATACACCTTTACAGAATCCTTTTGCGTTTTTCCAGGTGAGGGATTAAGGTTTCGACCAGTTTATCGGCGCCGCTGACCAGTACATCGACCGTGGGAAGTCCAACGACCATTTCGATCGCATCGCAGACATAGGGAATTTTTTCGGTCGGAATGTTTTCATGGTTAATGGAAACGGCAACCACCGGTTTGCCGCTGACCACTTCGATCCCCTGAACTTGTTTCCATAAAGGATGGAGGCGGTAACCGGGGAATCCGTCGTATTCTTTTCGGGCCGGAGCGTGTTGGAGGATGACCAGGTCGGGGCGGGCGGCAGCCAGGATTTCGTAACCGCTCGGGTAAGCAGGATTGAGCAAACTCCCCTGGCCTTCGATGATAATGGCGGCCGGACGGGACGCGTCCCAGGCGCTCCACACGGCGTGTTCGATCTCCCCGGTCAGAAAATCATTGATCATGGTATCGAGGATAAAGCTGTAGGCGGCACCCTGAAGCCAGGAAGTTTGGCCGGTCCCCACCATTTCTGCCGGGTATCCGGCGGCATTCAGCGCATGAACCAGCATCCAGGCTGTGGTGCGTTTGCCCACGGCCGAGTCTGTTCCCAGCACGGCAATTTTCAATGCCCGTACCTCCTCGATTTTTCCAGTGAAAAAGTGAAGGGTCTCGCGGGAAGGCGGCTTGCGAATATCCCGGATGGCAACATCGGCGCGTGTGGCGGCGTCGATAAATTCGGGATCGTCGGAGAAAAAATCATGGAGACCCGAATCGATGTGCAGTCCCAATTGAATGGCTTTTAACACATCCTCGCGGCCTTTGGCCGAGATGCGCCCGCCGTCCGGCGCCAACCCCACGACCAGATGCGTGGCAGGCGTGCCCTGGAGCCGGGAGGCGTTTAACGCCGCTTCAACGGACTCATAAATCGGGATGTGTTTCGGTTTCCCATCCAGAATCTCGCCGGCGTCTTTTCCGACACAGGTCGAATCAACGACCGAAAGTACGCGGTACCGCTTCGTAAATCGTACCAAACCGTGGGCGGTTTTCCCGTTGGTTGTCATAAATGCGCCATCGCAATAAACGATCGCGTTTCCTTCCGGTTCGGATATATAAGACGATGATGAAATCATGTATTCCTCCAATTTCTGCATATTGTATAATATAATTGTATAATTGTATAATAGTATAATAGTATAATAGAATGAGGGAAAAGTCCACGTTTCATCGTTGCCATTCAGTCATTCACATTGTGTCCCCAACACGAAACCCCATCGCACACCGCGGGCAGACACGCGGGTCTGCCCCTACAGAACCCTCTCTATTCCGTGGATTTTAAACTTTTCGCTCCATGGACGCGTATGATTATATCCTATTCGTATCAACGGTATTTGTCTCGAAAAATTATCAATAAGGAGATATTCTATGCGCAATCGATATGATCGATATCATCGCTATGTTCGGATGCCCCTCTTATGGGCGGTGCTTCTATGGTCAGCTTTTTTTATCCTGGGAGAATTGGATGCCGCTTCAACCTCCGATTACCTGAACGCGTTGAAATGGCGAAACATTGGCCCCTATCGCGGCGGCCGCGTCCTCGCAGTCACCGGACACCCCGTCAAACGAAACGTCTTTTATTTCGGGGGAGCCGGAAGCGGTGTCTGGAAAACGGAAGACAGCGGCCAAACCTGGAAAAATATTTCCGACGGCTTTTTCAAAACCAGTTCGGTCGGAGCGATGGCGATGGCTCCCTCCAGTCCGGAGGTCCTCTACGTGGGCATGGGCGAAGCGTGTCTGCGCGGTGATATCTCCCACGGCGACGGCGTCTACAAAACCACGGATGGGGGAAAGACCTGGGCTCCCGTGGGATTGGCCGACACCCGCCATATCTCGCGCATCCGGGTCCACCCCCGAAACGCCGATATCGTGTACGTGGCAGCCTTGGGTCACGCGTTTGGCCCCAGCCGGGACCGCGGGATCTTCCGCTCGACCGATGGCGGCAAAACCTGGGAAAAAATCCTTTTTCGCAACGATAAAACCGGAGCCGCGGATGTGATCCTGGCACCGGATCATCCGGATACCGTTTATGCGGCCTTCTGGGAAGTGCAGCGCTTTCCCTATGGTTTTATCAGCGGGGGAGCGGGAAGCGCCCTGTACAAATCCACAGACGGCGGAAATACCTGGAAGGAGATCACCGGAAACCCGGGGTTGCCCTCCGGTATCAAAGGCCGGATCGGCCTGGCCATGTCCGACGCCAAACCCAATCGCCTCTGGGCCATCATCGAAGCCGAAGCCGGAAAGAGCGGCATTTACCGCTCGGAAGATAACGGTGACACCTGGGCGTTGATCTCGACTCAGGCCGATTTGCTCCAGCGGCCGTTTTACTACTCCCACATCGAAGCCGATCATCAGAATGGCGATACGGTCTATGTGATGAATGTGGAAGCCTGGAAATCCGCAGATGGGGGCAAAACCTTTGAAAAAATGCATACCCCGCACGGCGATAACCACGCCCTCTGGATCGATGCCAATGACCCGATGCGGATGATCAACGGCAATGACGGCGGAGCCACGGTTTCCCTCGACGGCGGCAAAACCTGGTCCTCGATCCTCAATCAACCCACCGCTCAATTTTACCATGCCACGACCGATCACCGCTTTCCCTACCGGGTTTACGGGGCTCAACAGGATAACGAAACGCTTTCGGTTCCCAGCCGGTCGGACAAAGGCGCCATCACCCTGGAGGAATGTTACGGTGTCGGCGGATGCGAAAGCGGTTACATTGCCGTTCATCCGAAGAACCCGGATGTCGTGTATGCGGGATGTTACTGCGGAACCCTTACCCGATACGATCGCAAACTCAATCGGTTGTGGGATATCTCGGTTTGGCCCGATTACTCGATCGGATGGGGGGCCAAAGAGTTGAAATACCGTTTTCAATGGACATTTCCGATCCTGCTTTCGCCCCATGATCCGGGCATCCTCTATACGGCGGGAAACCATGTGTTTCGCTCCACGACCGACGGCCGGAGCTGGGAAACCCTGAGTCCGGATTTGACCCGAAACGACACGAGTAAAATGGAATCGGCCGGAGGCCCCTTAACCAAAGACAATACCAGCGTGGAATACTATGGGACGATTTTTTCGCTCGCCGAGTCGCCGATCCAAAAGGGGCTGTTTTGGGCCGGAAGCGACGACGGTTTGATTCACGTCTCAACGGACAACGGTAAAACCTGGGAACAGGTGACACCCAAAAATATCCCCGAGTGGGCCTTAATCAGTATTATCGAACCCTCCCATTACGATCCGGGTACCGCCTACGTGGCCGCCACCCGTTACAAACTGGACGATTACCGCCCTTACCTCCTGATGACCCAGGATTACGGCAAAACGTGGAAGATAATAACCACCGGCATCCCGGCCAATGACTTTACCCGAGTCATCCGAGAAGACCCGAACCGAAAGGGGATTCTCTATGCCGGCACCGAGAGCGGGGTGTATGTCAGTACTACCGCCGGTACCCACTGGCAATCGTTGAACCTGAATTTACCGGTCACCCCGATTCATGACCTGATCATCCATGACAACGATTTGATCGCGGCCACCCACGGCCGGTCTTTCTGGATTCTCGATGATCTCACCCTCCTTTACCAGGCCGTGGACCTCAAACCCGAGACCGCGATGTATTTATTCAAACCGACGCGAACGATCCGGGCGGCGGGTTTGTACAATGACAAGCCGGTTAATGCCGGTGAATCCCTAAACTATGGGGTCATTGTCCGCTATTACTTAAAGGAGAAGCCCGGAGACAAAGACCCGGTGTCGTTATCGTTTTTCGATGCCAAAGGGAATTGTCTGCGGACCTATACCCAAAAACCGGAACGCAAAGACGACCCGCCGGTTTCGGCCAACCCGGGGATCAACCGCTTCGAGTGGGATCTGGCTTATGAGGCGTCCCGGGAATTGGACGGTTGCGTGCTCTGGGGTCCCCCGAGCCTGGCCCCTTATGCCATTCCGGGGATCCACAAGGTGAAATTAAGGGTTGGAAAACAGGAACTCGAAGCGGATTTTGAAATTGTCAGCGACCCGAACCTTTCGATTTCCGCCGAAGAGTACGAGCAGCAACTCGGGTTCCTCATCCGGGTACGGGACAAACTGACGCGCGCCCACGATATCGCCATTGAAATTCGAAATATTCGAAAACAATTGCAATGGTATCAGGATCAGACCCGAAAGGAAAGTTATTTTGAAAAAATTGAAAAAGCATCGGCTGCGATCGAAGGAAAGTTAAAGCCGATCGAAGACATACTGGTTCAACATCATGCCAAGGCGATCGAGGACTTACTTCATTACCCGATTCAATTGAACAACAAATTGCTGCTGTTGGGAATCGGAAGCGAAATTGCCGAAGGTGCGCCAACCCGACAGGCCCTGGACGCATTTGAGGACATGAGCAAGCGGGTAGATGCGCAGGACCGGACATTCCGACAGATCGTCGAGACCGACGTGAACGCGTTCAATCGGTTGATCCGGGAGTTAAATGTCCCTGCCATTATGACTCATTAGTGTATTGCGACACGGGAAACATCCTGTTTCATAGGAAATGTGCTGTTTTTTAAGACGTGTGTCCTCTTGTCTACTTCGCTCGGGGCGCCCGTTTGTTCGTCGTTAATGCGCCCGTTCGGACGCCATTCGCAGATCGGTTAACTCGATGCCGACCTGTGGGCCCGCCCCGTCAATGGAGAGCCCGACGCAAGCCCTTGGAAAAATAATTGCATGAAATATGCATTAAATAACAGGGAGCAGGATGATAATGAAATTAAATCAAACGGTGAAATACAAACAGTTTAAGAAAATAATGAAAGATTTTTGTCTGCTCTGGAAGGCATTGAAAAAATTCAACACGGATAATGGATTTTTTCTGTCTTCCGGACTCGCCTTTAATATTCTGGTCAGTTTAATACCGTTAATTTTGCTGTTATTGGCACTGGCCGGGATCTATCTCCACGATGAGCAACGGGTATTCAATCAAATTCGGGATTATTTGGCCCATTTGGCCCCCACTCTGGATCCCAAAATCATGGAAAACCTTTCGGATGTGACCCAGAAGCGTCATGTGCTGGGTGTCATTGGGTTTGCCGGTTTAATCTTTACAGCGACGTATGTTTTTAGTTCCATGCGGGCGGCCTTTCAAATCGTTTTCAAGGTGGAGAAAGCGAGAAGCCTGTTGGCCGGGTTGATGCTCGATATGTTCATGATTCTTTTGATTGGACTGTTGCTCCTGTTAAGTATGCTGTTGACTTATGTATTTACGTTTGTGAAAAACGCCGGTTGGATGGTGGCCCTGGGTTCCGCAATTCAATGGCTATTGAAATATCTAATCCCCTTTTTATTCACGTATTTAATGTTTTTTTTGATTTACAAAATTGTACCCAAAATCAAAATTCATTATAAATGTGCGCTTCAGGCTGCCCTGGTTGCCGCCCTGTTGTGGGAAGGCGCCAAACATCTGTTCGGTTGGTATGTCAACCATTTGAACAATTACTCGATTTTTTATGGCTCCTTTAGTACCTTGATTATTTTTATTTTATGGGTCTACTATTCCTCGGCAATTTTAATCATGGGTGGCGAATTTGTTTATTTTTTGGAAAACGATCTATCCGGGATGGAGCCAAAAAACCAGGCTTAGATTTCAAATAAACCCGATCCTTTATCCAGGCGGCCTTCCACCAACATGTACGGCGACCCCATATTGTACGAGCTGTAAAAGTACTTCACTTCTTTGGATACTTTGAGGATTTTCAAAAAATAGGACCGAAACGAGGTCCGGAAGTAAAAATGAACCGGGTCCATGATCGAATCGCCTTTAAAGCGGTACCCGTAGGCCGAAAAAATTCCGCCGTGTTTATCCGTGCTTTTTAACCGCAGCAGCGACACCAGGACCCCTTCGCCCGCATCGGTAATCAGGTTTTTCAACGGCAGCACCGTGGGCTTGATATAAAGGTTCGAAAACCGAACCGACGGAAAAAACGAGCGTTCGTCCCGAAATCCGTTTCCGGTCGGTTGGGTTCCGGTTTGAAACGCCGTGGCCGTATCGTTGATGGTTTGGGAAAAGATGCCCTTCTGGAACAAAAATTTTTCACCGGATTGAATGCCTTCATCGTCAAACGGAACCGAGCCCGGTTGTCCGTCCATAAACGGGTTATCCACGATATTGACGATGGCCGGATATTGAATATCCATCATCTCTTTATGCGTTCCATGCGTTCCATTCGCTCCTGCCTTGAAGAACCGGGAAAATTCTCTCAGGAGGAATACCGACGCTTCGGGGGATAAGATCAGGTAAAGGTTCTTGCTTTTACGGGACGGGAGACTCTCTTCGGTCAGGGAATTTAATAAATTAAAGGCCCGGGAGATGATTTTGGCCGGTTCGATCTGGGAAAAGAAGATGCGGTTCTCCCGCACCGCAATCCGGTTGTGATTTAATACCGCATCCAGGGCCAGCGTAAATTGGGTTTTGATGTAGCGGGCATCCAACCCTTTGGTATTGGCAATATAGACTTTTTTTAATGTTTTCGATAAATACGTTCGGCGGATCTTCATCCCCTGAACATCGGACGATCCGATCAGTTCATTGATGCGATCGATCATCCGGTTAAAGACATGGACATCGACGGTATCGATGCGGTCATCGTAAATGGCGGGGCTGTTTTTTTCCACTTTTTCCGGGAGGAGATGTCGAAAGTTGGGGCTTTCGTCGGGAAAATTGGAACTATAGAGGTCGGAGAGGGCGGATTTTAAAGCCGGACCATCGGGACGGGACAGACTGAATCCGACCGGGCTTCCGGTTTCCCAAAACGCCCGTGCCGAGATGCGGTGCGTCTCCAGGGTGTGAAAGGAGGGCATTTCCCCGGCAAAGCATTCGTATTCTTGTTTCTCGATATTTTCGCCGAATCCCTCCACCAATGCAAAGCCTGTCCGGCGACCTTCGTCGATGAGATAACGGATCATGTCGGTCATTGGAATCCGAACTCCTGGGAGACATAAAGGTTATTAATTTTGACCGTGGGTTGGCCCACCCGTACGTTCAGGATTTGGCCGTTTTTGGAGCAATACGAGATTCCCTTATCGTACCGGAAGTCGTCCGCCACCATGGCAACGGAATTTAACACCTCGGAAATATTGCCTTTGACCAGCACGCTGCCCAGGGGGTCGGTCAATTTTCCGTCCTGAACGAGCCAGGCTTCCCGGATATGGAAGTAAAAGAGATTCTTCTCGAAGTTGATTTTGCCTTCGCCGAATTCGCCGGCATAGACACCGTAAGGCGTGGACGCCACCAACTCTTCCGGATGATAGGTACCGGGTTTGATGTAAAGCGAGTACATGCGCGGCATGGGATTTCGGGTAAAACTGTCCACCCGGGCATGGCCGCAGCTTTTCAATTTCATCATCTGTTGATAATAGCTATCGGAGACAAAATTTCGCAGAACGCCTTTTTCGATCAATACCGGCGAATCGGGGACGCGGCCTTCGTCATCGCACCCAATGCCTTTGAAAAAGGAATCGTTCTCGTCCCGGGAAACCAGCGTGATATTTTTGGAAATAATCGGTTTGCCGAGATGTTCCACCGAAAACGGGGATTGGCGGTGGTACACATAATCGGCTTCCAGCAGGTGGCCCAGGAGTTCATGAAAGAGAATGGCCCCATCGCCGGCATTCAAAATGGCCGGAACTTTCCCCGAAAAGCGGTGTTTGGCGCTATCGCGATGATTGTCCACAATTTTTTTGACGCGAGTACTCAGTCCATCCTGGTTAAATTTGGGAGTTTGAACCGAACCCTGGCCGATTTCGATGAATTTACCATTGGCGCTGAGTTTTAGTTTGATCAGGATACTGTAATAGTTGAATTCCGTTTTTTTTTCCTTTTGATCTTTTTCCAAAATAATCCGGTTGGAATGGGAAGCCCGAAAAATGACCTTCCATTCGCAGAGGGCCAATTGCCGGATGGTCGTCAGAATGGGTTCATTGTCCCGGAGGAGTTTGGCGAGAGTAAAGGTCGCATCTTTGCTGCGTATTTTCAATGCCGACGCCGGAACCGGGTAGGGGATCAACGGCTTGGCATCGGCCGGCGTGTTGAGTTCCACGGATTTACTGATCCGGCCGCCGGTGGTTTGGCGTTGAAGCAAGCCGCACCGGCGCTTGAACCGGGATTCTGTTTGATCCCTCCAATCGATCGAGAAATACCAGCAATCGGTTTGCTCAATCATATCGATGTTTAATGTAAATTTCTTTATCACTTTTTTATTGTAATCTATTTTTGAGTAAAAAGCAAACGTCGAGCAAGGAGCTGAAATTTTGGAACAAGGAGGCTGACCAACTTTTTGTATTGTTGACATTGGTCCATGAAAATGATAAAATAAACTAATTTGGAGGAAAAATGAAAAAAGGAATTCATCCCAATTACCAGGAATGCAAAGTCACGTGTGCATGTGGAAGTAACTTCGTCACTCGCTCCACCATTCCGAAAATCGAAGTGGAAATCTGCTCTGAATGCCATCCCTTTTATACAGGCAAACAAAAATATATCGATACAGCCGGTCGAATAGAGAAGTTTAAGAAGAAATATGGATACAAAGAGCAATGAAAAATTATTCTCTTATCTCGAGGGACTTCACAGTAAATATTTAATTGTATCCGATCAGGTCGCTGACCCCGATGTTTTAAAAAATCAGAAGAAGTTTATCGAACTTTCCCGCGAACGTTCGAATCTTAAACCTTTAAGTGATAAATTCATCGAGTTTAAAAATATCCGGGCGAGGGAAAAAGAAACCCATGAACTCCTTGAATTGGCCGATGACGACGAGATGAAAGATCTTGCCAGGGAAGAGTTGGAACACATTACGCTTCAAATGCAGGAACTGGAGACGGAAATCAATACGCTGTTGGTTTCGGACCAAACCGAGGACAGTCGCAATGTTTTTCTGGAAATTCGTGCGGGTGCCGGCGGCGATGAATCGTCGCTGTTTGCGTCGGATTTGCTTCGCATGTACACGCGTGTGGCCGAGCGCAAAGGATGGAAAGCCGAAGTGATTTCAACCACGTATTCGTCTATCGGCGGGATCAAGGAAATCGTTCTCTATATCAAAGGGACCGATGTTCATAAGTACGTCAAATTCGAAAGCGGGGTTCACCGCGTGCAGCGCGTACCGGTCACCGAATCCAGTGGCCGTATTCATACGTCGACCGTGACCGTGGCCGTGCTTCCGGAAGTGGATGACGTGGATGTGGTGATCAACCCCAAAGATATTCGCATCGATACCTACCGTGCTCAGGGGGCTGGCGGCCAGCATGTCAACCGGACCGAATCCGCGATCCGCATCACCCATATTCCGTCCGGGGTCGTGGTCTCCTGTCAGGACGAAAAATCGCAGCACAAAAACAAAGAGCGGGCGATGAAGGTCCTCAAATCGCGGCTCTATGAATTCGAAAAAGAACGCCGGGCCGACGATATCGCCAACAACCGGAAATCCCAGGTTGGCAGCGGCGCTCGTTCGGAGAAAATACGGACCTACAATTTTCCCCAGAGCCGGGTGACCGATCACCGCGTTACCGGTCAGAATTTCAACATCGAAGTGATCCTGGACGGCGGCATGGACGAGATGGTCCGCCTTCTTTCGGAAGACTACAACCGTCAGGCGCTCGAAGACAAATTTAAAGAAATTATTTCCTAAACCATTCTCCGTGCATTATTCCGAATTGTTTTCCAAATGGTTCAAGCGACTGGAAAACGAAAACAAAGCACTCAACATTCAACTCCTGATGGAAGAGGCCTTTCATTTATCCCGCACCGAATTCTGGACCAAAAAAGGGGAAGAAATCACCGACCGTAACGCGCTGGCGCGATTTAACCGGTACATGAAGCGGCTCGCCCAGGACGAACCCACGGCCTACATCCTGAAAAAAAAGTACTTCTTCGGCGAGGCGTTTGTCGTCAACCGCCACGTTCTGATTCCGCGCCCCGAAACCGAAGTGCTGGTGGAACGCGCCCTTGCTTTAACCCCGGTTCCCACCACCATTCTGGATATCGGTGCCGGAAGCGGCGCCATTGCCGTCATGCTGGCCAAACACACGGGCGCGACAGTCACGGCCGTTGACATGAGCCCCGATGCCCTCCGGGTTCTGAACACTAATATTGTGCGGTTTCACGTGGAACAACGCGTCACCCCCGTACGCGCCGATTTGTTTCCCCCGGCCGGAAACACCTTTGATCTGATTGTCTCCAATCCCCCGTATGTGTCCGAATCCGAATGGCTGGCGCTTCATCCTTCGGTCAAAGACTATGAACCCCGACTGGCCCTGGTTGCCGGCCCCGATGGTTTGGATGTGATCCGACGCATTGCCGAAAACGCCCGACTGTTTCTCAACCCCAACGGGACCCTCCTGCTCGAATTCGGTTATCAGCAGGACGCCAAGGTGGTGGGGATACTTCACGCCCATGGATTTTCAATCGTCGATATTACCAGGGATTACAGCGGCATTCCCCGGGTCGTCGCGGCCCGGCCCGTTTCCTAGATCATGAGAATCCTGCTCGTTAATCCCTATATTTATGATTTCACGGCATTCGATCTCTGGCTGCGCCCGCTGGGCCTTCTTTACATTGCATCGGTGCTGCGTCGGTACACCGATGCCGAGCTGTACTGGCTCGACGCGCTGGACCGGTTTCAGGAGAACGCGTTTCCGCCCGGAGAGTCGGTGACCCAATACACCCAGGCCAATGGTCAGGGAAAATACCACCGCGAAACCGTGGAGCGCCCGCAGATTTATGCCGATATTCCCCGGACCTATGCCCGTTACGGCATCCCGCTTCCCGCGTTTCTCGATAAACGCGATGCCATCCCGGAGGTGGACCTCATCCTGATGACCAGCCTGATGACCTACTGGATCGATGGTGTGCGCCTGACCCTCGAGACCTTAAAAAGCCGGTTTCCCCGGGCCAAGGTGGTTGTGGGCGGTATTCTCCCGACCCTGATTCCCCATGACCTTTTGCGGTGTTATGTGAACGCCGATTATTGGGTTCATGGCTACGGTGAAGAGGAGATTTTAACCATTATTCAAGCCGAAAACGGGCGGGTTTACCCTCACCCCGATTTGACCCGGATCGACCATATCCCCGAACCGGCCGTGGACTTTCTGAGCAATCGGGACATTCTTCCGCTCATGACCTCGAGGGGGTGTCCGTTTCAGTGTACCTACTGCGCGTCCAACCGATTGAATCCCCATTTTATCGAACGCGAGCCCCAAGCCGTTTACGAGGACATCTACCGCCACCACGAGATGTACGGAACCCGCCACTTTATCATTTTTGATGATGCACTATTGATCAACAAACGCCGGCGCTTTTTAACGGTATTTCAAAAGGTGAAAGATCATTTGAACGTCCATTTTCATACGCCCAATGGGTTGCATGCCGGTGAAATCGACCGGGAAACCGCAGAAACGATGTTTGCCAGCGGGTTTAAAACCTTGCGGCTCAGTTTTGAATCCACCCGTGAAGAGATCTTAGCCAGGAGTTCCAATAAAGTATCGGTGCGGCAGATGATCCAGGCCGTTGAGAATCTGGAAGCGGCCGGTTATCAGCGCCGCGAGTTGGACGTTTACCTGCTGTTCGGTTTTCCCGGGCAGCGGGTCGACGATATCCGTGAGGCATTGGATTTTGTCGGCGATTTGGGGGTGAACCCCCACCTTTCCTTTTATTCGCCCGTGCCCGGAACCCAGGATTTTATCCGGATGCAGGAAAGCGGGGTTCTCTCGACACCGGTCAACCTCTATGAGACCAATAAAATCTATTTTCTTTACCATAAATCCGGACTCAACCGAGAGGCGATTGCCCATTTAAAAAACATGGCCAACCGGATGGTTGTGCCCCCGGACCACCGGAAATAGATAAAACGGTTTCTTTTTTAAAAAAAAGTGGTAAAATGATAAAACAATGAATTGATATAATGAATTGATATTTTAGGAGAATGCAACATGCGTATGAGTAAGATGTTTGGAATGACCCTTCGAGCTGCGCCTTCCGATGCCAAAACCACAGGCCATCAATGGTTGGAACGCGCCGGATTTATCAGACAATTGGCGTCGGGAATCTTTTCGTATCTGCCGCTGGCCAAACGATCGCTGACAAAACTCGAAAACATCATGCGAGATGAAATAAACGCCATTGGCGGCCAGGAAATGGCCATGCCGGTAACCAACCCCGCCAGTATCTGGCAGGAAACCCAACGCTGGTATCAGATCGGACCGGAAATGGCCCGCTTCATCGATCGCAACGGTCGAGACATGCTTCTGGCCATGACCCATGAAGAAGTGGTTGCCGACCTTACCCGAAAAGAAATTCAATCCTACCGCCAACTGCCTCAACTGGTTTATCATATTCAAACCAAATTCCGCGATGACCCGCGCCCCCGCGCCGGCTTGATTCGCGTCCGCGAATTTACCATGCTCGACAGCTATACCCTCGATGCAGACCCCGAAGGACTCGATCTGCAATACCGCGCCCATTACCAGGCTTACTTTAATATTTTTAACCGGTGCGACCTCCCGGTGATTTCCGTAGGCTCCGATGTCGGGGTGATGGGCGGCAGCATGGCCCACGAATACATGTACCTGACCCCCATCGGCGAAGATACCTTGCTCATCTGCGACTCCTGCCGCTACAGGGCCAATCGCCAAATCGCCCGGTTTCAAAAGCCCATCCTGCCTCCCGAAGAATTAAAACCCGTTGAAAAAGTGGCCACCCCGAACGCATCCACCATCGAAGACTTAGCCAAATTCCTGAATATCCCGGCTTCCAAAACCGCGAAAGCCCTGTTCATGATGGCAACCGTCAATGAAAACGATACGGATATCGAACGATTCGTGCTGGCGATCGTGCGCGGCGACATGGAGATGTGCGAAACCAAACTCTCCAATGCCCTGAAAGCCAAAAACCTCGTTCCCGCCACCGAAGATCAAATTCGCGCGGTCGGAGCCGTTCCCGGATACGGATCACCCGTGGGGTTGAAAGGCGTAACCGTGGTAATCGACGATATCATTCCGCAATCCCCCAACCTGGTGGCCGGCGCCAATGAACCCGGATACCACCTGCTGAACGTGAACGCGGGTCGCGACTTTACCCCGACGCTGATCTGCGATATCGCCGGTGCCGGCGAAGGCGCCCGTTGCCCCACTTGCGGAGCCCCCATGCGCACCTCCCGCGGCGTTGAAACCGGTAATATCTTTAAACTGGGGACCCGCTACAGCCAGGCCATGGGCTGCATGTTCCTGGATAAAGACGGAAAGAAAAAACCGGTCATTATGGGCTCATACGGAATCGGCAGCGGCCGCCTCCTCGGCTGCATCGCCGAAGAACACAACGACGAAAACGGCCTGATCTGGCCCATCTCCGTGGCCCCCTACCACGTGCACATCGTGCTCCTGGCAGGAAAAGACGAAACCCTCGAACATCAAGCGGATGAAATCTATAAGCAACTCTTATCCGCAGGCATCGAAGTCCTCTACGACGACCGCAAAGAACAACCGGGCGTGAAATTCACCGACGCCGACCTGATCGGCATCCCGCTCCGCTTAACCATCAGCAGCCGCGCCGCCCAAAAAGGCGGGGTCGAAATGAAACGCCGGACCGCCAAAACCCCGGATATCGTCCCATTCGAAGAAATCTTAGATCGAATTAATTCCGAAATAAACGCATTGAAGAAAGAGATCGCTGATAAGGTCGTTCCCGTACCCTTCGAGGAATGATTTTTGGAATCGATTTGCCTTCGGCGACCGGGAACCCTTTTGAAAAAGGGTTCCCGGACCCTCCCAAAACTTTTTATTTTTTTTTTTGTTTTTTATTATTTTTAGTTATTTTTATAATTCGCGCCCAAACCGGATTCGTTTTTTTTGGATAATCCGTCGGCTATAAAATGGAAAGCAATAATAATCAGGAAAAGAATCCCGCCCGGTAATGCGATAAATATCGGATCGTTGAACAAATAATCTCTTCCTTCGTTGATCAATTGGCCAAGCGTGGGGATATCGGCACTTAATCCGATACCCAGAAAATGAATACTCGATTCGGCCAGTATAATACCGGAAATATTCAACGATACTTGCACCACCGCCAACGGAAGCACAAGCGGAAAGAGATGATGAACGATAATCCGGCCGGTTGACGCATTGTAACTCCGCGCCGCCATCATAAACTCCGCTTGTTTGTGTTTTAAAACTTCAGCCCGGACCATTCGCGCATAACCCGCCCAATTCATCACCACCAACAAGGCGATCAAATGAACCGGACCCGGACCCAGAAAAGCCGCTGCAACGATTGCCAAAAGAATCCCGGGAAACGCCAAAAACACTTCGGTAATCCCCATAATAACGATATCGATGATACCGCCGATATATCCGGCAACCATTCCCAATCCGACACCGACCGCGCCCGACAATACTGCGACCAAAAGGCCGATAACCAGGGATACGCCGATCCCATAAACCACGCATGAAAGAAAATCTCTCCCCATACTATCGGTCCCCAACAAATAAGCCCGTGACGGCGCCTCCATCCGGTGATCCATATCGATCGTAATGGAAAACGGACAGAATATAACAAAAACAGCCATTAACACCAAAAGAATTCCCAACAGGGAAACCCCGATGATGAATGACGGATTAGTGGTGATGCTCATCGCTGTAACCCGCCCGGATTCGCGGATCAATGAATAGATAAGATAAGTCGATCAGAAAATGGATGAACATGTATACGAAAATAATAAATAACACGATCCCTTGAATCAACGCCTCGTCACGCCGGTGAATCGAGCCGATGAGCAAACTCCCGATCCCCTGCCACGAAAAGATCATCTCCGTAATCACCGTTCCCGCCAATAACGAACCAAATTGCAGCCCCATCATCGTTAAAACCGGAATCATCGCATTTTTCAACACATGATTCTTGAATATCCTAAAATCCGAAAGCCCTTTGGCACGCGCAAGAAGAATATAAGGCTTTTCCAGTTCGATTTCCACTGCCCCGCGAATCAGGGGCATCAAAAAAGCCCCCATCGAAATCCCCAGCGTCAGGGCAGGCAGGAGGATATGCGGGAAATCCCCCGACCCTGAAACCGGAAGCCAACCCAATCGAATGGAAAAGAAGAATACCAGCAAGGGCCCCAAAACAAAACTCGGGATCAATCCGATCGAACCGACCAAGGTGACGGCTGCATTCACCAACGGTTTCCTCTGCCCTTTAAACGCGACCCATACCCCGATCGGTAAGGAGAGGAGAAGGGCCAATGCCATCGATAGGAATGCCAAATATAACGTGTTGGGAAAATAAACGAAAATGAGACGCGAAACCGGTTGACCATCGACGAGCGAGTGCCCCAAATGAAAACCAACCGTATGTTTTAGAAAAACCAGGTATTGATAACCAATGGGTTGATGCCCATTTAACTCGCCCCGAATCCGCTCAAGATCTTCCGATTGCACCTTGTCGCCCAATACCCCCAATGCCGGATCCCCGGGTAGAAGACGAATAAGAAAAAAAACAACGGTCGAAGCACTCAAAAAAAGAAAAAGAAAGACAAGAAAACGTTTCGCGATATAACGCACCATCCTGCGCCGGGAAATTAAAATTTTTCCCCATCATCGGTTTGTTTTTTGGGTGGGGCAATCGAAACCTTCCGTTTTAACTCGGTCATAAAATCGGTAAAATTTTTCTTGCTCTCCTCGTAATAAGGCTTCGAATAATAACTCAAAACCGCGCCATCCACCGAATTCAGGAGAAGAACAACCGTGTTGCCGTATTCCCATATCGAACGCTTGGTTAATCCGACTCGAATGACTTTCTTTTCTTCCATTGGAATCTCCGGATTTTCATTCAGCTTAAAAAAAGTCCCTTTTTCAAAAACCGGGATAACCGTATCCGGGTAACTCTTAAGAATATCTTTGGATCTTAATAAGAAACCATAATCCAGACTGGTTTTCGGCGCCCCATATTTCTTTTGCAGCATCTTATTTGCCTGATCCGCAAAGAACTTTTCCTGAGTCGAATAGGTGACCGAGTATAACCCCTTCATGTCGCATCCGAAAAGCACTTCGACTTTGGTTCCGAATAATTCTTCATCTTTATAAAATTCTCCCTTCAGATTCTCGATGCGTTGAACCTGGTCAAACGGCATCCCCCAATTCAATTTGCGAATATCGGCTTGCTGAGGCCTTAAAAGTGATGGAAACAATGAAAGAAAAATGACGACCATAACGATAGATATGTAATGTTTTTTCATTTAATCTCCTATTCGTCCATGTTTTGCAGTCCTATGTTTTTAACTATATCATACCTGAAGACAAAAGGTCAAGTGTTTTATCATTCGCACGGACTTTCGAAAAGATGTATTTTGGAATATAATGATCCTTAAAGATAAAAAAGAGGAGAGAAAAGATGGAAGTGATTATTCTACCGGACCAGGAGACTGCCGGGAAAGCAGGGGCTCAAATCGTCGCCCAATTGATCCGAAAGAAACGAGATGGCGTGCTCGGCTTAGCCACCGGGAATACCCCGTTACCGCTTTACCGGGAATTGATCCGAATGCACCGGGAAGAAAACCTGGATTTCGAGGCTGTAACGACGTTTAATCTCGATGAGTACATTGGATTGGAACCATCTCATCCGTCGTCGTACCACAGTTTTATGTGGGAAAACCTGTTTAAGTATATCAATATCCCGTCGCACCGGATCCACATCCCGGATGGATTGGCGCCCGATATTGTGTCGTTTTGCCGGCAATACGAAGGGGCCATCCACGCCGCAGGCGGTATCGATTTACAGATACTGGGGATCGGTCGCGACGGCCACATCGGGTTTAATGAGCCATCCTCGTCGCTGGCCTCCCGCACCCGTATCAAAACATTGACCCGCCAGACCCGCAAAGACAATGCGCCGTTTTTTGAAGGCGAAGAAAACGTCCCGCATCACGTCATCACCATGGGGGTGGGAACCATTATGGAAAGCCGAATATGTTTAATGCTGGCCTTTGGGTCGAAGAAAGCAGAAGCGGTGGCTCAAATGGTCGAAGGGCCCATATCCGCTTCGCTTCCGGCGTCCATCCTTCAGATGCATGAGCGTGCCGTTGTGCTCATCGATGAAGACGCCGCCTCCAAACTCACGCGCGCCGCCTATTATCGATGGGTCTTCGACAACAAACCCGAATGGCAGAAAAACCGAGGATACTAGTCCCCTTGCTATGCCGTGTCCATCCCGCTTAAAAAATCCGTTTTCTCCTATTGCTTCCGATTTTTTTTTGCTATAAAATAGAACCATAAAAATGAAGCAAGTTGCAGGTTTAATGATTATCCTTTGCCTTGCCACGGTTTTAATGCCCGAACCATCAAGCGGCATGCCCCCGGATATGGTTCTTGCGCTCCAACTCACCGAGCAAGTTTATATGCCGGGATTCCCGATTGCCGATATGCTGGAACATGCGACCCGAGAGCAGTGGATGGTCCCTTTTTTTTGGATATTGGAAAACGATACCGGAGATGACGCGCATATTGGTGTGATTCGGGCTCTGGGAAATTGGAAGGTCAGATCTGCTGCGCCCTATTTAATCGGTGAACTTGAAAAGGGCAATCCTCGCACCTGGGTGGACACGGCCGAAGCACTCGGAAAGCTGCGAAGCCGAAAAGCGGTCAACCCGCTCATCAAAGCATTGAGGCGCGTGCAGGGTTTGCCCGATAAATCCGTTCTCCTTCGCGTGTTTATCCATGCGCTCGGACAAATCAAAGATCCTCGGGCCACGGACCTGATTCTCAGCTACCTGACGGATCCGGAACCCGCGATTCGCATGGTTGCTGTCCGCGCATTGGGAGAAATTCGCGATGAACGCGCCGTGAAACCCTTAATCCGGATGCTTCGCGACAGGGACGACCGGGTAAAAGACGTTGCCGCGGTTTCGCTGCGTCAAATTACGGGCCAACCCTTTGGCACCACCCCGGAAGACTGGGAAGAATGGCTTCACGATTTGAAGAAAAAGGGCGGATACTTTATTTTTATTTTTACGGCAATTATCGGTATCGGAGCCTTTGTTTTGGCGGTCATTCTAAGAAAAAAGCACTAAAACCACTAAAAAACTCCTTCGATTTTAAATCAGAACCGGAAGATACATCTCGACCGTTGCCCCTTTTCCGGGTTGAGAGGAGATCGTAATATGACCGTTGTGTTTTTTCAAAATCGAATAGCAGATCGCCAGTCCCAGGCCCATTCCCTTCTGGTTAAAGGTACTTTTGGTTGTAAAATAAGGCTCGAAAATTTTTTCCAACCGATCCGGCGGGATTCCCTTTCCATTATCGGTGATCGATATTTTGATGTAATCCCCTGGTTTGAGTCCAAACGGGTTGTCGCACTTCAGGGTTATATCGGTGGCCTCGATTTTCACGTGTTTCGGATCGGTCATGGATTCGTCGGCATTGAGGAGGATACTGTGCAGGACCCGGCGCAATTGCCGTTCATCGCCATATATCGGTTTTAAACCCGGTGCAATTACGATGTCATGGTTGATTTGCGGGTAGGAATTCAACGTGTCGTTGAGCAAGGTCGAAAATTTTATTTTTTGCGGTCTAAACCAGCCGCCCCGGGAAAAGGTGATCAGTTTTTCCACGAGGTCTGAGGCTTGTCGGGACGCCTTTGCAGCGGGTTTTAAAAATTTGGCGGCCTCTGCGCTGGTGTCCGTATGTCCCAAAATAGCGGACAGGTTCCGGGTAATAACCGCAAGAAGCTTATCAAAATCAATGGCAATGCCGTCGACCAGCACGCCCACCGATTCCAATTGCTGGTTTTTGTTCAGTTCGGTTTCCAGGCGTTTGCGCTCGGTGACATCGATAATGGTTTTCAATACCGCCGGTTGCCCCTGGAAAATAATCCGGGTGCTGTAACTTTCCAGGTGAATGATCTGGCCCTCTTTGGTGATTCCTTGAAATTCATAGGCGGTGGCCTCGCCGTCTTTGATTAAGCCAGGATCCAGGAATTTTTCAATGGCCGGGCGCTCGCTTTCGGCAGCCAGCCGTAGCGCATTACCCCCGATAATTTCGGATTCGGTATAACCGAACATCGTTAACAGTCGGGGATTGACGTATTGGATCATGTCATCCCGGGTGATGCAAATACCGACCACGGCCTGCTCGGTAAGGGTCCGGAATTGCTCTTCGTTTTCCTGGAGTTTGAGCGCCGTTTGTTTGTGTTCCCGAATCTCCTCTTGCAGCAGGTGGTTGGCTCGGGTTTTTAAGCGATACCGAGCATGAATCACAATGATGACCAGCAAAATGAAAAATGAAATCAAGATAACCGAGGTAATAAAGATGCGTTGTCGACCCAGGGTTAATTGGCGAATTTCTTCGTCATTTTTCAAGAGAGCGATTTCTTTTTCTTTATTATCGAGTAAGTAGCTCTTTTGAAATTCATCGATTTTTTGCTGCGATGTTTTTTTAAGAATCAAATCATCGATAGCCTTATATTCTTTATAAAAGGTGAGTGATTGGTCGTATTGCTTCAGGGCCTCATAGGTTTTGGACATTTCAAGGTAAGTGTCCCGCTTCAGGGTATTGGTCTTTAAACGACCAACCAGAGAGGCGGCCCGGTTCAAGATCTTGAGGGCTTCCGCGTATTGTCCCTTTTCGCGGTACTGTTGACCGAGCGCGAGAAAATTTAAAACCGTTTCCTTGTCTGAGGCGGGAGTGGATCGGGGCGATGATTGGGAGGATAGTTCGGAAAAAAGAAGGGATGAGGGAGCAAATAATATAATTATAATTAAAATTAAAATCAATAAGAATACTTGGGGGATCACCAATGATTTCGTTTTTTTCATGAATTAAAATATAATACAAATCCCAAAAAGGGTCAAGATAAAAAAGATCAGAAACCAAATCTTTTCAGACCCCGTATAATTAATTTCAACCGATATAGGAGGTCATATGAAGAACGCGTTTTTAATTGTTTTGATTACCGTCCTTTTGGCTAACATTGGCTATGCGATGGACGATGCACGCTTGTTGAGATTTCCCAATATTAATAAAGATCTCATCACCTTTGTTTACGCCGGAGACATTTGGAGTGTCCCTGTTACCGGCGGCAACGCACGACGACTCACATCTCATGAAGGAATGGAAATATTTCCTCGAATTTCTCCGGATGGTCAATGGATTGCGTTTTCCGGCGAATATTCCGGAACCCGTCAAATTTATGTGATGCCGGCAAAAGGCGGTGAACCCCGCCAATTGACATATTATAGCGACATGGGGGAACAGCCCCCGCGCGGCGGCTTCGATCACCTGGTCGTGGGATGGACGCCGGATAGTAAACATATCCTGATCCTCACCACCCGAACCCCGTACGATGACCGAATCCAGCGTTTTTATACGGTGAGTCTGGAGGGTGGCCTGGAAACGCCGCTTCCCATTCCGGAAGCCAGCTTCGGCTCGTTTTCTCCCGATGGCAAAAAAATAGTCTATTCACCCATCTCCCGCGAATTTCGAACATGGAAACGGTATAAAGGCGGCCGCGCTCAGGATATCTGGATTTACGACCTGGAAAAAAATACGTCCGAACAGATCACCCAATACATCGGGGATGACCGTCAGCCGTTTTGGTATAAAGACAAGATCTACTTTGTCTCCGACCGAGATTCGAAGCTGAATTTCTGGTCCTATGACCTTAATTCCAAAGAGTACAAACAGATTACCTTTCACAAGGATTTCGATGTGCTGTGGCCGTCCGGGAATAATGATAACGGTGGCCTGATCGCTTATGAAAACGGCGGCTACATTTATGTGCTTAATCTGGAAACCGGGGACACCCATAAGGTCACGATCGCTATCGATTTCGATAATCCGAAGCGGTTGCCGTATTTTAAAGATGTCGCTCAATTTGTATCGCCCCGCGGCGGAGCCGATATTTCCCCGGATGGAAAAAACGCCGTATTTGATGCCCGGGGCGATTTGTTTGTGGTGCCAGCGGATAAAAACGGGATCACGGTTAACCTCACGCGCACACAAGGCATCCGGGAAACGCATCCGGCCTGGTCTCCGGACGGAAAATGGATTGCGTTTATGTCGGATAAAACCGGGGAGTATGAACTGTACATGATCGATAGCGACCGAAAGGGCGAGCCGATTCAGTTGACCACAAATCACAAAATCTGGAAAAATCCCGCCAAATGGTCGCCGGATTCCAAAAAATTACTCTTTTCCGATACGGACCGCAACCTCAATGTATTGGATACTCAGACCCGGAAAATGACCGAAGTCGGTAAAGGGGACATCGGGATCGTGTCCGATTATCAATGGTCCGGGGATTCCAAATGGGTGATGTACTGTGCCGAAGGAAAAAATCGCCTGTCGGCCATATGGTTGTATTCCCTTGTCAACGGCAAGACCTACCAGATCAGTTCCGGCAGGTATAATGACACCGCTCCTGTTTTTTCAAAAGACGGTTCCTATATCTTCTTTGTCTCCAATCGGGACTTTGATCTGGATCAGGTGGTTCGGGACTCCGTGGATGAGGATTCGCTGATCTATCCCAAAACCGCGCGCATTTACGCCATGGCCCTCACTCCCAATGCCCCCAACCTGTTCGAAACGAAAAACAATTCGGATAAAAACAATTCGGATAAAAATGCAAAACCCGAAGCCAAAAAAGGCGATATCGTGATTGACTTCGAGGGGCTACAGGGAAGGATTTCCGTCTTTCCGATGCAGGTAAGCAATTATGACAAATTGGTTGACCTCGACGGACGGCTTCTCTTTACCCAGGGCAACGAGGTTCGCGTTTATGACTTCAAAACCCAAAAAGACAGTGGGGTCATCAAGGAGACCCGCGTCAATGCAGTATCGTCCGATGGCAAGCGGCTGCTTTACAAATCCGGCGCGAAATGGGGAATCATCGATATTAAGAAAGATCAGAAACCCGAAGCCGGCGAATTGAATATGAGTCACGTCATGATGAAGATCGACCCCGTGAAAGAATGGGAACAGATGTACCATGACGGATGGCGAATTTACCGGGATTGGTTCTATGTCCGAAACATGCACGGCGTGGATTGGGCAGCGATGAAGGAGAAGTATGCTCCCCTGATTCAATGTCTGGGATGCCGGCCGGACCTGGATTTTGTTTTCGGCGAATTGCTGGGTGAATTGAATGCCGGTCACACGTACGTCAATTGGGGTGACTTTAATAAGCCGAAACGCATTGAGGGTGGGCTTTTGGGCGCTGAACTCAAGGCCGACACCACGGCCAAACGGTATATCATTTCCAAAATCTTCAAGGGTGAAAACTGGAACGATGAAACCCGTTCGCCCCTGACCGAGCAGGGAATCGGCGTCAGGGAAGGCGATTACATCATCCGGATCGATGATTACAATGTCACCACCAGTGATAATCCCTACAAATTCCTTGAAAACACGGGCGAAAAAATGATTTCCATTACCGTGAATTCAAAACCCTCCGACGTGGGAGCCCGGACCTATTGGATCAAAACCACGAAAAACGAGCAGAAACTCCGGTACATCGATTGGGTCGAATCGCGTCGGAAGCTGGTCGATCAACTCTCCAACGGGCGGATCGGTTACTTGCATGCCCCCAACACCAAGGAAGAAGGGTTCCGCGAATTCAGTAAAGGGCTCTATGCGTTTAATAATAAAGAAGCCTTTATTATCGATGACCGGTATAACGGCGGCGGCTGGTATCCCACGCCCATGATCGAGCGGTTAATGGAAAAACCCGTTGCTTACTGGTATTCCAGGGATCTCGCGTTAAGGCCGGATCCGATCTATACCTTTAACGGTCCCAAAGTGATGCTGATCAACCATTATTCGTCGTCGGGCGGGGACTATTTCCCCTACATGTTTCAGACTCAGAAGCTAGGGCTTCTCATCGGCACCCGCACCTGGGGCGGTCTCGTGGGTTACAATTCCAGTCCCGCGTTGGTGGATGGGCCTCAGTTTGCCATCCCCATGGCAGGGGTAACCGATACCAATGGTGCGTTTGTGGTCGAAGGCACCGGCGTTTGCCCGGATATCGAGGTTGAGGATCGTCCCGAAGAGATTGCCAAAGGAAATGATCCGAGCCTTGAGGTCGCCGTCAAACAGTTGCTGATGGAATTGAACAAGAACCCGGTGAAAAAACCGGTGACCCCGGAAAACCCGGTTCGGTCCCGATGGCATGAGAAAATGGCGGGCGAAACCTATTCGGGTTGCAATCAGAACGATAATAACGATAATAACGATAATAAAAAATAGGTAAGAAAGTAGTTAATAAAAATAAAAATATAAAAAACCGGAAGGCGGCTGCCAAAGCAGCCGCCTTTTTTATTTGCGTATTATCTTTACGTCATATCGATTCCCTATTTTCTCATTCCTCCTCGGTTTGCGTGGGTAACTCCCCATAACCGAGAACCGTTGCCTCATCCAAATACCAAATCCGAGCAATCCCGGTCGAGCTGTTCCGCCACAGGATATCGGTTTTCCCATCCAGGTTGAAATCCCCGGTCCCTTTTACATGCCACTGCGGATCGGTAAGCCGGGGCAAAAAATCCGTGCCAATGACCCCAAACCCCTTGATATACCAGATCTCATTTTCCCCACTCTGACGATTTCGCCACAAGATATCGGTATGACCATCGTTATTGAAATCCCCGGTCCCGATGATTTGCCAGGCCGTATCTGTCTTATTGTAAATCGTGACCGTTTTGATTTGGGGCCCATTGATTTGCCAGGCCTGGACGGCCCCATTTTTGGTGTTTTGCCAGAGGATATCGGCTTTCCCGTCGTTATTGAAATCCCCGGTCCCGGCAATTTCCCAGGCATCGGTTCGGCGAGGCAAACCGGTCTTACCGATTGCGGCCACACCGTTTAAATACCAAATTTCGCTGTTTCCATTGGAGGCGTGTTGCCACAGGATATCGATATTCCCGTCATGGTTAAAATCCCCGGTTCCGACGATTCTCAAGTTTTTATCGGATGGTTCGGGTAAGTCGCCATACCCCAGGATGTTGACCCCATCCTGGTACCAGACCCGGTACGCCCCATTGGACAGGTTTCGCCACAGCGTGTCCACCTTGCCGTCGTTATTAAAATCCGGCGGATTCGGTGGCGAAAGAATCGTGAAATACTCGTCGGAATAATCCTCCAATGAATCCTGGGCAATACATATCCGGTAGTCACTGCCGACTCCGACGTTTGCCGGAACGGTCCATTGGGTCCCCCCGGAATTGACGGGAAACGTTCCGATATCCAGTATCCGGGTGGCTCCTTTAACCAACGTGAGGGTAATATCGCCGGTGATATTTTTCCATTTCCATGTTACCTCACAGACATTCCCTCGTTTAAACCGTTCTCCCCCATTGGGAGCGGTAACCGTAATCTGGGCGTTCGAAACAAAAGAGACATGATCCACCCATCCGCAGTCCGACCCACGGGAAGCAATGAGGTCTTTTTCGTAACTCCAGGTGACGCGGTGTCGCCCGGCACCGATGGCCAGGGTTTCCTCCTGCCAGTCCGCATCGCCGCTGATGCGGTCCTGCCTCACGCCATCGAGGGATACCGTCAGAAAATCGTAATTGGTTTCCGATGAAACTTTCCAATAAAATTTCAATACACCGGGCCCCTGGAGATCGGTCGATAGGTGAGACACCTGATTATTGGATATGGCGCCGCTTCGCGCCGCATCCTTATCGGTTTTATAGATATTTTCCTGGCCGAACCAGGCCGCGTTTCCCCCGTTTGAAAAGGTTAACCCGGCATTATCCACGGCTTCCCCGATGGGCATGTAATAATTGACCGACGCCTTCCGATTGGCATCCATTTTCACCTCGAGTCGGGGATCAAAAGAAGCGGTCTCGCCCAGGGTCCAATGGGAAAACAGGTACTTTCCCCATATCGGCGGCGCAGTCAGCGTCACGTTGGTATTCTCAGGATAGGTCCTTAGAAAATGGGCGGGGGCAGTTCCGTTTCCATACATATCATCGGGGCTCACACCGATATCGACCGCAAGGTTGGGGATCGAGCCGACGGTCAGTCCTCTGTTTAACTTGATGAAGAATGAAATACCGGATTCGGTTTCTCCGATATCCGATATATTAATCCCGCCGGGCCGGTCACCGGACAAAAAGCAGGAAGGGTCCGTAAAATCACTGATGGCCGTACGCCCGGTATTCAAGCTGTAACAGGCGCGCTCGATTTGTCCGTCGCTGGTCGAGGTCCCCTCCGGACGATAAATATACATCTCATCCGGGGGACCGCCCCCATTTCCCCCCATGTACTGATTGACGCGGTAAATGATCAGCCCTTCGCTCGGGAGGATGGTTTCAAATACTCCGCTTTTTTTTCGGTATTCGAGGATGAAGTACTCGTCGTCCGAATTGGGAGAGGAAATCTTGTAGCAATTGTTGGAAGACGCGGTCAGGGCATTCAGCGTGTATCTTCCCGACGCGGTGATTTCGGGAATGGAATCGATCCATCCCCCGTAACGGCACTTCATGTAGGCCGACATATGGGGCGGCGGGTCGGAATTGACGGCCATCGGATCCCACAGCCCCACGGGAACACCCGCGCTGTAATACCGATACAAATCGGGAAAACCCAGCGAATGGCCCATCTCATGCGCCAGCACACCGACAGCGCCATAGGTAAAAAAATCGTGCAATTGAAGGTTATAAAAACACACTCTCTTCCCGTTAATCAAAATATTTTCCGAATACAGATCCCACATATGGGGCCACAGCAAGGCGCTTCCGGCACTGGGTCCGCCGGAAACAATAAAGCAGATATTATCGACCAACCCGTCATGGTTGGCGTCGACCTCCAATCCCCGAGGAATCTGAGAACTGACCGATTCAATGGCGTTTTTGAGTAAGGTTTGTTCCCGTTTGACCCGGTCACCCGATTCCCGATCGGCCAGGTATCCGATGGGATTACTCGCCGGATGATACGGCTGGTAGTACTCCCGGGCCTGCGAATCCTGGTAGGACACGATTCGTCCCGCGGTTACCGGGTAAAAGGTCGTGGATAGGGTCAATTGTCCGTACGATGCTTCGTAAAAATAGTTTCGCAAGGAATTGGCGCCGGACCTTGAATCATTAAATATCGCATTGTAGGACTCAAGCGATTCTTTAAATTCACTCTCACCCCTGAATCGAACAAAAATAACAATGTTGGCAAATTTCCCCTGTCTTGGCGGCTTTCCCACTCCGGCCGGTGCCGCGAGAACCGGTCGTTCCCCGGGCGTCTTCGAATCGGACGCGCTTAAGCGGACCGGAATCTTTAATTCTTTTGGGTCCACCGGGCCATTGGCCGGATAAGAGGAGGCGGCCATACACTCATTTTCCATGACCGCATACACGTAATACCCCTTTTGGGGATCCTGGACCACGGTATAACCGTTTTTGTCGTGGAGACTGTTCGAATATTCATCCCCGCTGACAAAGAGTTCCAGCATCCGGCCGTCCGGCTGGGCGACCTTTACCGGAAAATCTTTGATATAAGAGCCATGTACGGCTGAAATTAAAAGAAAAATGAACCAGAAACCGATGATTGTTTGTTTACTATTTAATTCCCTCATCTCTCTCTCCTTTTCCCCTATGTCTTATTCCAAGTTTTTAATTTGGTTTAATCCATTCATAACCACAATGGGTTACACCCATATTATATTTAAGATCCAAAAATAATCAACAGGGATTTCGAGATTAAGACAAAAATTAAAAAATTCATTGCAATTTCGATTTTTTTTTTTTATAATGAGTTTTCAACATGCATGTCGGATGACGCGGTTGAATAAAAATGAATAAAAAAGAGAGATGGGTTTCCGGAAGAGATGGGGAACAACAATGGCTTACAAGAAATTCTTTTTAATGGTAGGGATGTCCCTTTTTTTCATGACTTTTTCGAGCGGGGCAACGGTTCCGGAAACGGGAATTGTCGAACAATTGGGAAAATTCATTCCCCTGGATCTGGTATTCACCGATTCGAGCGGGGCTCGGGTGACATTAAGAGACGTAATAAAAAAACCGACCGTGATCTCACCGGTGTATTATCACTGTCCGGATATTTGTACCCCTATCCTGGAAGCGGAAACCGATGCGTTGAGCGGCATGGATCTGGTTCCGGGGGTCGATTATCAGGCATTGACCGTTTCGTTTGATGAAATGGAAACGCCGGCCAATTCCCAACCCATGAAAGCAGACATGATTCGGCGATTCGGCCGGCCGTTTCCGCCCGAATCGTGGCATTTTCTGACCGGGGACCGAGAGTCCATTAAAACATTAACCGATTCCCTGGGCTTCTACTTTAAGCGTCAGGGCGACGATTTTCTCCATCCCACGGCGCTCATCATGGTTTCCCCTCAGGGTAAAATCACCCGCTACATCTATGGGGCAGACTACCTCCCCTTTGATGTGAAATTGGGGCTCCTCGAAGCGTCCGAAGGAAAAGTCGGCCCCACGGTCCGGCGGGTTCTCCTGTACTGTTTCCGCTATGACTCGCATGGAAAGCGATACGTGTTTGATATTCTGAAAGTTACGGCCACCGTGACTCTTTTTTTTCTCTTTATTCTGGTCATATGGCTGGTGATTCTGACCCGGCGACGCAGCATTCGCATCACAAAGGATAATGATAATAAAGAAAGATAGTAAAGGGGATAATAATCATGGCAAATGAAATCGAAGCTTCCCAAATGGTTGACAAACCGGACTTCTATCATGCCGGAAGTAAAACCAATGGCCTGTTCGGATGGATTTTCTCCACGGACCACAAGCGCATCGGGATCCTGTACATGTATACCATGTTAACGTTGTTTGCCACAGCAGCGGTGATCGGTGTGCTGATGCGCATCCAGATGCTCCGACCCGGCATGCATTTTGTGGCTCCCCAGACGTACAATGCCTTTTTTACGGTTCATGGGGTCATTCAGATTTTTCTGGTCATTATTCCGGGGATTCCCGTTACATTGGGTAACTTTTTTCTTCCCTTGCAGATCGGGGCTCGGGATCTGGCGTTTCCGCGATTGAATCTGTTTTCATGGTGGCTGTACATCACCGGTATTATCGTGGTCATTGTCTCGCTGTTTACCGGCGGCGGAACCCCGGATACCGGCTGGACCTTTTATGCCCCGTACAGCGTTCGGACCACCACGAACCTGACTCTGGCCGTGTTCGGTGTGTTTTTGATGGGGTTCTCGTCCACCTTAACGGGAATTAATTTTATTGTGACCATCCATCGGTTCCGGGCGCCGGGTATGACCTGGTTTCGCATGCCGCTCTTTGTCTGGGGACTTTACGCAACGGCCTGGGTGCAGGTTCTGGCCACGCCCATCCTGGCCATCACGTTGCTGCTGATCATCGGCGAACGCACCTTGAATCTGGGACTCTTCGACCCGGCGCGGGGCGGCGATCCGCTCCTCTACCAGCACCTCTTCTGGATTTATTCCCACCCGGCCGTGTACATCATGATCCTTCCGGGTATGGGCATCATCTCCGAGGTCATTCCGTGTTTCAGTCGCAAAAACATTTACGGGTATAAAGCCGTGGCATTTTCGAGTCTGGGCATTGCGTTTTTCGGTTACCTGGTTTGGGGGCACCATATGCTCACCAGCGGCATGAGCGACACGGCCCGCTGGCTCTTCTCCCTCTTTACCTTTCTGGTCGCGATTCCCAGCGGCGTGAAAGTCTTTAACTGGGTATCGACCCTCTACAAAGGATCGGTCCGGATCGAACCCCCGATGCTGTTTGCACTCACCTTTATTTTTCTCTTTTCCATCGGCGGATTAACGGGCCTGGTCAACGGCACGCTCAATACCAACGTGTATATCCACGACACGTATTTTATCGTCGGGCATTTTCATTACGTCATTTTTGGTGGGGCCGTGTTTGCGTTTCTGGCGGGCTTGCTCTATTGGATGCCCAAAATCACCGGCAAAATGTACCGCAAACACCCTGTTTTTTACAGTTGGTTTTTTCTGTTTATCGGGTTTAACATGCTCTATTTTTCCATGTTGGTGTTGGGATGGATGGGAATGCCCCGCCGGTATTCGACTTACCTTCCCCAATTCGCTACCCCGCACGTCATTGCAACCATCGGGTCCTGGATCCTGGCCATTGGGCTCATTTGGTTTTTCTATGAGTTATTGAGGTCGATCAAGCGCGGATCGCCCGCGGGTCCTAATCCGTGGGATGCCTCCACCCTGGAGTGGCAGACCGCCTCGCCGCCTCCACCCGATAACTTTGAACACATCCCGACCGTCAATCGGGGACCGTACAATTACGATCAGCATTAAGCAGACGGCAATCGTGCCGTCCTCGGGCATAGAGGAGAGAGGGACATGAGTATCGCCAATTCAAGAGAAATGGGTTCGGATATGGAGACACCGGAGGAGATCGATGAAGAGAAGAAAGGCGCCCGCCTCGGTATGTGGCTCTTCCTTTTTACCGAAATCCTTCTGTTCGGGGGGCTTTTTCTTCTTTATGCCGCTTACCGGTGGCGATTCCCGGACGATTTTCACTATGGCGCCGGAGAATTGAATGTGGCACTGGGAACGTTGAATACCATTATCCTTCTGACCAGCAGCCTGACCATGGTTCTGGCAGTTACCTCTATCCGAAACAGGAACCGGAAATTGGCCAGCATCTTTCTCCTCGCCACCATCCTTCTCGGCTGCGAATTCCTGCTGAATAAATATGTGGAGTGGTCCGAGAAAATCCATCACGGTCTTTATCCCAATTCCGATGTGTTGCAGATGCACTCCCCCGGAGAAAATCTTTTTTATAGTTTATATTTCGGTATGACCGGGCTCCACGGCCTTCATATTATCATTGGTGTCGGGATCCTGTCTGTGATGCTGTTTCATGTATTCCGAAAGTTAGAGCATCCGCTGCCGTCGGAGATATACAAAAAACGGGAAATCCAGGTCGAAAACGCCGGCCTCTTTTGGCACCTCGTGGATGTCATCTGGATTTTTCTTTTCCCCCTCTTTTATTTGATTACATAAGGATTATATAAAATGAATATATAAATGATTATATAAAAAGGACAATGCGGCATGGAAGACAACATATATAAAATGAAAAAGAAAATTCGGAACATCCATCCGTTTTCAACCTATGTGTCGACATGGATCGGGCTGGTCATGCTGACCGGTTTAACGGTCACGATTTCCGGGTTAAGCCTCGGCCGGTTTAGCGTGCTGGGGTGTATCCTGATTGCTGCCATTAAAAGTACACTGGTCATCTGGTTTTTTATGAACATCAAGTATGAGGATGCCGTGTTTAAAATCATGTTGGGCGTGGCACTGCTAACCCTGGTTACCATTTTTTTATTGACATTTGCCGATGTCGCGTTCCGGTAATGACGGCCATACGAGATTAGGGGTTGATTATCATTAAAGGGAGGCAAATATGTTACCCAATATGAATTATACGGTGGGGGCGTCCATCAGGAACTCGGTGGATCGGACATTTACATTCATTCTCATCTCTTCCGTTATTCTTTTGGTCATTGTAACGGGATTGATGATATATTTTTCGATTCGATACGGTAAAAAACGACACCCGCGATCATCGCCCGTCAAGCAAAGCCTGACCCTGGAAATTCTGTGGACCCTGATTCCCACGGCGCTCGTGCTGGTGATGTTTGCTTACGGGTATTACGGGTTTCAACTCATGCGAACCGTACCCAAAGACGCCATCACGATCAAAGTCACGGGCCGAATGTGGAAATGGTCCTTCGACTATGCGAATGGAAAAAATACCGATAAACTGTATGTCCCGGTGGGAAAACCGGTGAAATTGGAACTCAGGTCCCTGGATGTGATCCACGGGTTTTATGTGCCGGCCTTTCGGATCAAAGAAGACGTGGTGCCCGGCAAGGTCAATTACCTGTGGTTCAAACCCGAACAAATGGGCGCCGCCAATATTTTCTGCTCCTCGTACTGCGGCCAACGGCACGCGTTTATGCTTTCGGAAGTCATTGCCTTAAGCCCGGACCAGTACCGGGAATGGTATCATTCGAAGGATAAAGTGCCCCGAGGGTTTAAATAGCCCACCTTTTTGAAAAAAGGTGGGGCCAAAAACTTTTGGTTCGGTTTAACGTTTGGTTTGGGTTAATTTTGGGTTTGGGTTTGGAATGAGTGGGTGATGAGGAGTGGGTGATGAAGAGAAATTGGCGTTGGATGTTGACGTTTGTTAAGATCCGGGTGATCGGTCTGTCGACCCTGTCGGGGGTAACGGGTTTTATCCTGATGTCCCAGGCATTTTCTTATCGAACGGTGATCTTCGGCACGGCCTTGTTCGTGCTGGCCTCCGGCTCGGCATCATTAAACCAATGCCAGGAATACCGAACGGATGCCCACATGGAACGCACGCGAAATCGCCCCATCCCTGCCGGCATCTTAACGCCGCGCCAGGGATTGACACTCGCGTTGGGTTTGATCGCCGCCGGTCTGGCGGCGATCATCACGTGTTTTGGCCCGGTTCCGGCCGGTCTGGGCTTAATGACCGTTCTTCTCTACAATGGCGGGTATACCCGGTTAAAGCGAGTGACCCCTTTTGCGGCGATTCCCGGTGCCCTGATCGGCGCCCTGCCGCCGGCCATCGGCGCTACAGCCGCCGGCGGACCGCTGTCCGCCTCCCTGATTACCGGCTTAACCGGGATCTTTTATTTATGGCAAGTACCCCACTTCTGGCTGCTCGCCGCCATGCATGCCAATGATTACGCGCGCAGCGGACTTCCCCTGGTCACCGACACGTTCACCCTGTCCCAATTGGGACGAATCATCTTTACCTGGATCAGTGCAACCGGCTGCGCCGGGATGATGCTCCCGCTCTTTCAACCCGTTCATCACCCGGTTTCGCTCGTCCTGCTCACTGCCTGCGGTCTTTGGCTCCTGGGGCATGCCCTGCCGTTATTGAAGAGAAACATCGTAAACATAACAAACATAACCGGAGATTCTCAACGGTTTAAAGATGCCTTTATCGCCATTAACCGTTTTATTCCGTCGATTATGGTCATCCTTGTCATGGACCATTGCGTCTTGCGATAAAGATAAAGATAACGTATGATGAAATGATGATGAATGCATTGAATCACCTGTTGATGGAGCCGAGTGCGCTGTACACCCGACTGATGCCCTACCTCATTTTTTTCATGTGGTGGATCCATCTGGGCTATCTCGGTATGGTTTTGGGGTCTTCGTTATTCTCCGTTTATTATCGAAAGAAAAACGATCGAAATAAAAACGCTGATCTTTCCACTGCATTTGCCGATTTAACGTCCGATAACCTTTCGATATGGTTCATCATGGGGTTGTTGCCGCCCATCTCTCTGGCCTTTTTATATAAGCTTCTTTTATACAACACCCCCATTGCCATTCATTTGTACTTTTTGCGACTCCTTCCGATCAATATTATTGCCTTTGCTCTTCTTTTTCTCTATCGCCGGCTCGGGCATCCTGGTCTCGGTGCGGCCGGCGTTCTGGGGCTGAGTCTCTACGCGTTTTTATTATTGGATATCCAGGGCATCCTGATCTTTCCCGAAAAGTGGTTTTTTCTAACCGCGCCGGTTCCGTACCCGCTGTACGACATTACCCCGCTCTGGTTTTTTTTGGAATTCCTCCTGATGTCCCTGGCCCTGACCGGTGCAACGATCCTGCTTCTCTATTTCAAATGGCCGGAAACACGCCTGGAGGAATCCTCTCCGTATTACAAAACCCTGAAATATTACGGGTACATTCTCATCCTGGCCGGTACCTTTCCCCTCCCGAATGTGATCTTTCTTTATTTGCTGAACCTCCCCGGCTACGCCATCTCGGTGCGAATATTCGGCGTTACGGCACTCGCGATTATCGTTATTTGCGTGATTCTCTATCTCGCCCTTGTGGCGATTGCTGATAAAAAACAACGCGCGCCCCGTTTCCCCGGTGTCCTGTTCGTGTTTACCGTGCTGCTGCTTGGGCTCATCCTGGGGAATGCGCGCCTGGCGGAATCCAATGCCGGAACCGAATCCCAATTGGCCCTGGAAGCGGATGCCCAGAAAAAACGCGCTGCCCTGACCGCCAAACGGGAAGAAAAATATACCAAAAACATGGTCGCGGACGTGAAATTGGGAGAGCAGGTCTACAACCAAACCTGCTCGTCCTGTCACAACTTTGATCAAAAAGTCTATGGGCCGCCTTACAACGACGTATTATCCAAATATGTGAACAAAGAAGAGGCACTCACCCGGTTTATTCGAAATCCGGTGAAAGTGAATCCGCAATACCCGGCCATGCCCAACCCCGGCATCTCCCTGCTTCAAGCCAAATCCGTCGCCAAATTTCTTCTGAACAAATTTCAGGCGGAGGGGAAAAAATGAGTAAAACCATCATTCGTGTCGTACTGGCGGGTCTGACTGTTTTCGGGCTTCTGGTAGTCGCCGCGTTTGCCCTGTATTGGAAAAGCACATCCATGAGACCCTCTCAACCGATTCGGTTCCCGCATCACATCCACATGGAACAAGCGGGTTTGAATTGCGCCCATTGCCATCCGTATGCCGATAAATCCCCTGTTGCCGGAATCCCGGCCGTGAAAGTCTGCATGGATTGCCATCAAAACGTGGCCACCAATAAACCGGAAGTCAAAAAACTCAAGGCGTTCTGGGATAAACAACAACCCATTCCCTGGTCGAAAGTCCATCAACTCCCCTGGCATGTGTATTTTACCCATAAACGACACATCAAAGCCGGCATCGACTGTTCCCAATGTCATGGCAATGTTGGGATGATGACCGTGGACCGGAAAGTGCGGTCCCTTCGCATGGGGTGGTGCCTGAATTGCCACCGGGAAAAACACGCATTGACCGATTGTTCCACCTGTCATAAATAATATTAAAAGGAGAAACCCATCACGATGAAACGACGTGAGTTCTTTAAACTAATGGGGCTGACTGCCGGTGCGGCGCTGACGGCATGCACGACCAATGACGCCGATAAAAAAATTCTCCCTTACCTCGTGCCCCCCGAAGATGGCATAATTCCCGGGGTTGCCCGCTATATTCGGAGTACCTGCACCGAGTGTCCGGCCCATTGCGGTCTGGACGTCAAAATCCGAGACGATCAACCGATCAAACTGGAAGGAAACCCGGACCACCCGGTGAACCGAGGCACCCTTTGCGTGCGCGGGCAAGCCTCCTTGGAACGGCTGTACCATCCCCGTCGTCTCAAAAACCCCCTGTTAAAAGATTCGACCGGGACGTTTCGACCCATTTCCTGGGACGACGCCTTAACAAAAATTCAGACGGCGCTGAATCCGTCCGGAACCGGGCGGCAGCATGTGTTTCTCCGGTCGCGGACCACCGGTTCATTGAATGACTTGATCGAGACGTTCTGCCGGGAAACCGGGATCGTCCGGTTAAACGAACTGGAAATCTTCAACCACGGGGCCATGAAAACCGCCAACCAAATGGTTTTCGGTTTACCGCGTGTACCTTATTTTCATATCGATGCAGCCGATGTGGTGATCACGCTTCGGGCGCCGATTCTTGAAACCTTTATCAGCCCCGTCGAATGGACGCGACAATACGCCGAAAACCTGAAAAAACCCGATCGGGTCTGGTTTCATCTGGAGCCGTACGTGAGTCTCACCGGCGCATCGGCCGATCATCGGGTGGTCATCCATCCGGGCAGCGAAGCCGTTCTGCTCGCTTACCTTCTGCGTCACATCACCCCGCGTCGTCCGCTCCCCTTATCGCTGATGAACCGGATTCCCGAGTTTTCACCGGAACACGTGCAGGAAATGACGGGAATGGCGACCGGAATGATCGGGCAAATGGTCCGGGCTCTGGATAAAGCCAAAGCGCCATTGATCATCAATGGCGATAACGGGTTACCGGCGGCGTTTTACACGTCCCTCCTTCAGTGGACGATGGGAATGATCGGCACAACCGTGGATTTTGATCATGCCTTCAGCAGTGAACAGGGAACCGCGGGGAATCGTCATCCCATCGGGGTTGCGATTTTTTCCCAACTGCGGGGCACGCCTTGGTTTCCCGAAATCGAGGAAACGCTAAAAAAGGCCACGTTTCGCGTGGCGTTTTCCGAAATGTCAACGCCTCTCACCGAACAATGCGACCTGGTGCTCCCCTTATCCACGTCTTTCGAATCGTGGGGGGATGTGGAGCCTCGCCAGGGGCTTCGCTCGGTGATTCAACCGTCGATCGAGCCGCAGTCCACTAGTCGGAGCGAGGGGGATATCCTGCTGGCAATGCTGCGTCAGATGGGAAAACCGGTGCCTGCACCATCGTACCGGGAGTATTTAACCGCTCAATGGAAACAGGTCGGCGGCATGGATGAGAACTGGATTACCCGGGGTTTTAAAACCGTAGATGTCGTGCCGCAGCCGGTCAACTTATCCGCGAACATCCCTGATTTTCTGGTGAATGGAATCGTTAGCCACAATATCGATCAAACGTCTAAACCCCAATATCCGTTTCTGTTTGTGGTTCCGTCTCTTCGCACCTATGACGGGCGAAGTTCCGACTTATCCCTGCTTAGCGAAATCCCCGATCCATTAACGGCGATTTCCTACGGTAAATGGGTGACCGTATCTTCGCAGGGGGAAGGAACGGATCATGGGACGCGTTTGTCGGAAGGAGATGGGGTGGCATTTACCGTGAATGGCAGCAAGGTGCAATTGCCGGTGATGGTTCATCCCGGATGTCCTCCCGGAGTCATGACCGTATCGATCGACGCCTTGAATGGCTCCACCTTGCCGTATGATCCCATGGCCGGCGAATGGGTATTCGCATTGGGAAGAGTGAAACTGGATAAAGTTGGAAAACGGGTCCGGTTAACGACATTAAGCGGCGGAACGAATGCAGATAATCGGGGGATATTGGCCGCGTCTTCGGCCGAGCGCCCCCGTCGCGGATCGTATCATTATGAACGGTATACCCTTTATCCCCCGCATGGCCATACGAATTACCGGTGGGGCATGGTGATCGATCTGGACGCTTGTACCGGGTGTTCGGCGTGTGTGGCTGCCTGTTATGTGGAGAACAATGTACCGGTGGTGGGTCCGAAGGAGCATGCCCGGGGACGCGAAATGTCGTGGATTCGACTCGAGCCCTTTAACGATCGTCCGGAAAAGCCCGAGTTTCTGTTGATGTTGTGCCAGCATTGCGATTGTGCGCCCTGTGAAAACGTATGCCCGGTTTATGCGACCTATCATAACCCGGAAGGGCTGAACATCCAGGTCTACAATCGTTGTGTGGGCACGCGGTATTGCTCCAACAATTGTCCGTATAAAGTCCGCCGATTTAATTGGTTTTCGAACGAATCCGGGTTGCCGTTGGTTCGGGCCTCGAATCCCGATGTGTCGGTTCGGCCAAAGGGAATCATGGAGAAATGCACGTTTTGCAGTCAGCGGATCCGGTTGGCCCGGGATCAGGCCGAAGATCAGGGGCGATTGATCCGGGATGGCGAAGCCATCCCTGCGTGTGCTCAAACCTGTCCGGCTCATGCCATTTCCTTCGGGAATGTGATGGACCCTGATTCCGAAGTGGCTCAGCGGTTGAAATCCAACGGCATGTATCGCGTCCTGGAAGAATTGGGAACCGAGTCAGCGGTTCACTACATCAGACGAAAAAGAGCATGAATATTCAAGCCTATTACCAACAAATCGAACGCGATGTGTTGAGCGCGATGCGAAAGCCCTCGCTCGGTTACTGGTTGTCCCTGGCATTCACTGCCGGTTTGGGCGCGTTGGGTTTGGGGTGCTGGGCGTACATGATTCTGGTCGGACTGGGCGTCAACGGGCTGATGCATCCCGTCAATTGGGCCGTCTATATTACCAACTTTGTCTTCTGGGTCGGGATTGCCCATTCCGGAACCCTCATTTCTGCCATTTTATTTTTGTTCCGGGCCAGATTTCGAAACGCGTATAACCGGTCGGCCGAGGCCATGACCGTGATTGCCATCATGACTGCCGGTTTGTTTCCCCTCATTCACCTGGGACGGGTATGGCGGTTTTATTATCTACTCCCGTACCCCAATCAACGCGATTTATGGATTAATTTTCGGTCTCCGCTGATCTGGGATGTGTTTGCCGTATCCACGTATTTAACTATCAGCGTCATCTTTTTTTATGTGGGCATGGTCCCGGATTTTGCCGTGGCGCGGCGTTATTTTACCGGTATTCGGCAGTGGGTTTACAAAATCCTCTCTCTGGGATGGGAAGGAACCAACGAACAGTGGCGCCATTACAGTCGGTTGTACCTGTTTCTCGCGGCGTTTGCCACGCCGCTGGTTGTTTCCGTTCATTCCGTGGTTTCCTGGGACTTTGCCATGAGTATTGTTCCCGGGTGGCATTCCACGATTTTTGCCCCTTATTTTGTTGCCGGTGCCATTTTCTCAGGAACCGCCATGGTCATTACCCTCACGGTTCCCATGCGTCGGATTTTAAAACTGGAGCATTACATCACGGTCGATCATTATGAAAAAATCGCCAAGATTCTTCTCCTCATGTCGCTGATTGTGTCTTATTCGTATGTGGTGGAGTTCTGTTTGTCGCTGTATGGGGGAAATGTTTTTGAAATCGCCATTTTCAAATACCGGATGAACGGGCATTATAATTTCCTGTATGCGATCATGATCGTTTGTAATGTTCTTGCCCCGTTGACCTTGTTTGTCAAAAAACTGAGGCGTCATATCGGGTATCTTTTTGCCTTATCCATTGTTGTCAATATCGGCATGTGGGTGGAGCGGTTTATCATCATCGTCACCTCGTTATCGCATGAATACGACCCGTATTCCTGGGGAACGTATTCGCCCCGGCCGGTTGAAATCGGAATCACGCTCGGAAGTTTCGGAATGTTTTTTATGCTTTTTTTACTGTTTGCCAAAACGCTTCCGGTTCTTTCCATTTCCGAAATCAAGGAGCAGGGAGGTGAGAGTCATGAAGCGGTTTGAGTATGACACCAAAGAAGCGTTTCTGGAAAAGTTGAAAGCGGTTGTCACCGAGCATGAAACCCGGGGGATTGGGTTCAGTACGGTTACCCCGTTTGATGTACCGGAGGTGCAGCGTCTCTTAAACACCCGGCCGAGTCCGGTTCGCGTTTACATTTTACTTGGCGCCTTAACCGGTTTTATCCTGGGTTTTGCTTTTATGATTTTCACGGTATTGGATTGGCCCCTCATCACCGGAGGGAAGCCTTTGATTTCGATTCCCCCCTTTATTATTGTCGCCTTTGAAACGACCATCCTGTTTGGGGGAATCACGGTCTTAATCGGTTTTTTGATTTTAACCCGGTTGCCGAGTATGCGTCGGATCATTTCTCCGATCGATTCTGGCAGTCGGTTTGTGATCATTCAGGAAACAGGAGAGGAGAAACAATGAAAAAAAGAGTACCTGTAATCCTTCAGTTGGTATCGGTATCGGTGGTCATGTACGTGTATGATTGGTTGTTCATACCGCAGCGTTCCGGATCGATGCTGGTCGGTTTTTTATTTTGGGTCGCCGTGGGTCAGGGAGTCCTTGCGCTTTTGGCAGCAGTGGATTTGTCCGGGGGAAAATGGATCAAAAGTATCCGTCCTTACATTCAGCGATACTATCCATTATTGGCCCTATTTCCCATCGCTTTTCTTATCTTTACCAGACACATGGCCGTGTATCCATGGACCGCGGCACCGGCCCGATGGTTTAATCAGCCGGCGTTTATTATTCGAAATGAAATTTTTCTGCTGCTTCCCCTGATTTTTGCGCACTTTTATGTCAGGGCAGCCCGGAAGGAATCCAGGGCATTGGGGGTTTATGCGGTGTTGTATTTATTGGCGTTTGTGGTCGGGCAGTCCTTTATTGCGTTTGATATGGTGATGAGTTTGGATTATCCGTGGGTGAACACCTTATTTGGGGGGTTTTTCTTTATTGAATCCTTTTATACGGGGATTGCGTTTGCGCTGATTTTAACCGGGTTGTTGGCGCGAAAGGATTTGGAACGATTTAAACTTGCGTTCAGTGATTTAACCGTTCTGTTTATGGGTTTTGCGCTTTTTTGGGCCGGGTTATTTTACGCGCAATACCTGGTGATCTGGTATGGCAATCTTCCCGAAGAGGTTCGGTACATTGAGCGTCGCCAATCGACGTCACAACTAATGGCTATGGGGATTTATGTGCTGGCCACCTTGTTTTTCATTCCGTTTTTTTCGTTGCTTTCTCGAAAAGTAAAAGCTGCGGTTCCCGCGGTTTTTGCGATTGCCTTGCTTTTCTTTTCCGGGTTAATTGTGGAGCGGTTGATTTATTTGATCCCGGATACGCCCATTCGAACCGTTCATGTGATTGTTTATTGGGTCTTGTTCGGTTTACCGTATCTTTATTTATTGATGGAGCAATATCGATCGACGCATATCAGGCGTCATTCAGAGAAGGTTGATAACGCTTGACTTCTTTACTTTTTTTGAGATATATGATATAGTTCAAAAAAAGGCGATCAAAGTTAGCTGCCAAAGCTCAAACAAAAACAATCGAGATTAATTCTATCTCAATTACGGATATATTTTTGAAGTCCTCCTCCCTTATACCAGGGGAATGATTTAGAAGGCGGCTCAATGAGGCAAAGCAATCTACAAAATTTTTGACACTCCCAAGAGTGTCAAAAAGTCAAACACCGTCCCCATTCCCCTCTTGGCTTATCATTGCACTATAGACATTAATTCCTTGATTTTATTTTTATCCAAACCTGTTATCTCCATTATGGTTTCGATATCAAATCCTTTCTTGAGCATATTTTGGGCTGTTTCCTTTGCCTTATATTCGATTCCTTCTTTTTTTCCTTCTGTTTTGCCTTTTCTCATCGCTACTCTTTCAAATGATGCTAAAAATTCCATTTTAGTTTCCTCCTCAACTTCTTTATAAACGGCATTTAGCCGGTTATTGTATTCTTGCGGCAATCGAATGACCCATTCGAAAAAGCGAAGCATAATCCGTATCGCTTTCCTGTCATAACCTTTGCGGCCACATTCCCGAATCAATTCTTTGGTGACTTCAAACCTCTTCTTATTATCGGATCCCTGAATTTCAATACTTTTTAACTGCGCTTTGACAACCATTACCATCGGATTGTGGGACTTCTCCAGTTTTGCGATTAAATTTTTTTTCGATTTATAATCCAGTATTTTGACAATCGGTATTTTCATTCGAATCTCAAATCCGCAAAAATTGAAATGAAAGGTATCGGGCCTGAAATTGGGGTTGCCATCCGTTAAGATTGCCAGACTGATCACGGGTATTTTCTCTTTCTTTTCCTTATCGTATGCCCGGTAATAATAGGTAAACATGCGATCCATGAATTCGGTTTCTTGTTGCCCCTGGACTTCGACATGAAGGATCAATCCGATATAAGCTATTTTCTCATTTTTGAGAAGATGAACTTTTGCCAAAATATCAGCGACGCGATCACTTTGACTACTGTCCGGGGAAATCTCTTTCAGTTCTTTATCCAGGAAAACGACTTCTTTGGTAAAATCAATGGCATTATGGATATCGGGAAAGAAAAATTCAAGGCAATCTTTGATATTAAATTTTTCAACCAGCACATTCAGCACATTGGGTGAAACAAACGCAGGCAGTGTGGGTCCGAGGTGGATGCCTTTGACCCCGAGGTAGAGCAGGGCCAGCAACACCGCCACGGCTTTTTGTTCGTACCATGCCACGTCAAAGGACAGGGGCAGGTCATTGATGTCGGTTAACCCGAAGACCTCTTTGAGTGTTAACGCGGTGACTGCCAATGAATACGAATCATTGCATTGTCCGGCATCCAACACCCGGGGGATTCCGCCGATGTTGCCCAGATCCAATTTGTTGTACCGGTATTTGGCACAACCGGCCGTGAGGATCACGGTATCCGGGGGTAGGGTTTCAGCCACTTTGGTAAAGTAGTCCCGCTCTTTGAAGCGTCCATCGCAGCCGGCCATGACCACAAACCGTTTGATGGCACCGGATTTCACGGCCTCGACCACGTTGTCCGCCAATTCCCGGACCTGATGGTGGGCAAATCCGCCGACAATGGTTCCGGTCTCGATTTCAGTAGGCGGTGGGCAGGTTTTGGCCAGGGCGATTATCTCGGAGAAATCCTTGGGTTTTCCGTCCTTACGGTCGGGAATATGCTTGACACCCGGATATCCCACGACTCCGGTGGTAAAGATCCGATCTTTATAGGCGTCTTTAACCGGAATGATGCAATTGGTCGTCATGAGGATCGGCCCGTTAAAAGACTCGAATTCCTGTCCCTGTTTCCACCAGGAGCTTCCGTAGTTGCCGGCAAGGTTCGAATATTTCTTGAAGGCCGGGTAATAATTGGCCGGAAGCATTTCACTATGGGTATAGACATCCACGCCGGTTCCCTGAGTCTGAGCGAGTAACTCTTCCATATCTTTCAGATCATGCCCGGAGATCAGGATACCGGGGTTGTTTCTGACGCCGATATTGACCTGGGTTATTTCGGGATTTCCATACGTTTCGGTATTGGCTTTGTCCAGAAGGGCCATGGCCGCAACGCTGTATTTCCCGGTTTCCAGGACCAGGGCGGTCAGTGCCTCCACAGACAGGGTATGGTCGGTGATGCCGGCCATGGCCTTTTGCATAAACGCGTACAGGTCGGGGTCCTCATAACCCAGTACCGCCGCATGATGGGTATAAGCCGCCAGGCCTTTGGTTCCGTAAAGAACCAATGCGCGCAAAGCCCGGTCATCGTCATCGGTCGCATCGATCGCCAAACCCGCTTCCAAGGCTTTGGCCTCAAATTCGGCTTCGGTTTCGGCGTTCCATACCGCCGAATCGTGAAGCGATTCGGCGATCTTGCCACCTGCATCTATATAAGCTTGCTTTATTTTGTTTCGCAATTCCATTCCCTTTTTCAAGGTCCGGAAATAATCGTCTTTAGCGAAATCGACATTGGTAATGGTTTCAAACAAGGTATTCATCACAAAATGGTTGACCTCCGAATCGTCGATCCCCAATTCACGCGCTTTAACCGCGAAAATGGAGATGCCTTCGGTTAGATAAACCGATAAGTTTCGGAGTCTGGCCACGTCGTCCGAGATCCCGCAGACACCCTTGACGGTGCATCCCACACCTTTTGCCGCTTCCTGACATTGGTTACAAAACATCGTCATAATTTTTCCTCCTATTTTTAATTTTTATTTTTTCCATTTTTGATCACCTGGCATTTTTTGATACATGATGCATATTCTCTTTACATGTTATCTTTACATATCATGTTTCATATTATGTTTTATATTATGTTTTACATATCATCATTATATATTATCGTTAAAAATATCGTTAAAAATATATTAACTCTTTTCCGAAAAATTTGCAACACCGAATCGTCAGAACCTTTTAAAAAAAAAGGTTTCGACGCCTCCTGAAACGGTCGGTTCATCTCCGGCTCAAAACTTGTCAGGGGAATGTCAATGACGCTCATTTTGAAAAGGCTTGACAAAGTGTAAGTGATTGTGTATACTCAATTTCTTTAAAACCCAATCGTTAAAAATTGCGGTGTTTCTAAAAAAAATGGATAAATTTCTTACAAAAATTGTGATCATATAAGATAATAAACAATATAGCAAATATAGGAGGAACTTATGGAAGACAAAATTGTCCAGTCTAATGTATATCACAAGAATTATAACCTTGATAAAAAGGATAACCTGGATACTCTACCGACCGAAGCAGCGGTTTTTGGAGTTTTTGCGATTATCCATGAGAAACCTGTTCATTGCAGATTTGTAGGAGAAACCACCAATCTTCAGCAAGCCATCCGCGATTTGTTTGAAAAGCCCGAAGGCGAAGGCATGAAAAAGTTCATGCAGGGTCCCTGGTACAAGCTGGTGTTGTATGAATTGATGCCGGAAGAAACGGATCGAAAAGCGGCTGTTGAAAAGTGGACCAAGGAACATAGCCCAAAGATTGATGATAAGGGCGAGTACCCCAGATAATTTATACCTTTCCATATAAAACGATCCAGATATTTTTATCTCTTTATCTCTTTACCTCTTCATCATCTCATCTCCATCACACCGCGCCGCTTCCCACGCCGGATAAGACGAATGGAAGCGGCGCTGATCCCGAACGGGGGGATTTTACCGAACGTTTGATCGATGAATACTGATGAATAATCGATTTATTGCGGATTATTCGTTTGTAGAGACGTAGCGAGCGACGTCTTTTTTATCATGTTATATCAGAGACGCTGCATGCAACGTCTCTGCGAGACACTCTCCAAAATTACTTCTTTTCCGATTCCCGGATCAACTCTCCCGATTTTAGTACAAATTCATATACGGGCTGATTCTCTTTATCTTTAGCCAATACCAGGGTGACTTCGATATTTCCGAGATTATCGGACATCCGAATTCCTGCAAACCGGGCAATCTGAACAAAATCCTTGTTCTTTTTATAACTGTCATAAATAATGACCGCGCGATTTTGTTCAGGGTAGGTTTTAACTGCCAATATCCCGTCCTGGTTCTTCACATACTTAAGCGATTTATCCATGGCTTCGGCTTTATTGGAAGGGGCTTTGGGAGCAAGAATCAGAAGGAATAGCACGATAAAGACGATCATCGTGCCCCCGCCAATCAGCATCAGCAGCCGATCATTCCGGGGTGGTTTTGCTTTTTTCTTTAATGTCGTTCGAAGCTTTGTCATTTTTTTTTATTCCTTAAAACAGGTCCGCCGGTCATTTCCCGATCAGGGTACCTGAATGTTATCGAAAATTTCCGTGATGATGTCATCGGTGGTCAGTTCTTCGGCTTCCGCTTCATAAGACAGGATGATTCGGTGCCGCAGGACGTCTCGGCCGATGGTCTTGATGTCTTCGGGGGTCACATACCCGCGTCTCCGGATAAACGCCAGAGCTTTAGCCGTTTCAGTCAAATAAATCGACGCACGGGGAGAGGCCCCGAACTGGATCAGGTTCTTTAATTTCGGAAGCCCGGCTTTTTCGGGGAAACGGGTCGCAAAAACGATATTAATAATATAGTCTTTGATCTTCTCATCGATATATACCAGTTTGTACGATTGGTTCAGTCTTGCAATATCATGAATGGAACAGACCTGGTGAATTTCGGGATGGTGCGCCCCGACCATGCGATCGACAATACTGCGCTCCTCTTCTTTCGTCGGATACGTGATCTTGACTTTCAATAAGAATCGATCGATCTGGGCTTCGGGCAAGGGATAGGTGCCTTCCTGTTCGATCGGGTTTTGAGTGGCCATGACCATAAAGGGTTTGGCGATCGGGTGACTCTGATCGCCGATCGTGACCTGGAGTTCCTGCATGGCTTCCAGCAAGGCGCTCTGAACTTTTGCCGGGGCTCGGTTGATTTCATCGGCCAACAAAAGGTTCGTGAAGAGGGGGCCTTTTCGAGTATAAAAATCCGAGGTTTTGGGGTTAAAAACCATTGTACCGGTTAAATCCGCAGGCAACAAATCAGGGGTAAATTGGATTCGGCTGAAATTGAGGTTCAATGTCCGGGCCAATGTCTTGATCGACAGCGTTTTGGCCAGACCCGGGACGCCTTCCAGTAAGATATGACCCGACGTCAAGAGCGCGATCATCATGCGTTCCAGCAACGCCCGTTGGCCGACAATCACTTTCTCCATTTCCGAGAGGATTTGATCGATGACGCGACTTTCCTGTTGGATTTGTTCATTGATGAAGCTTAAATCCTGGTTCATGTAAAAACCTCCATATAATATCTCATGTAAATCTCATGTAATATCTCATGTATAAGTCATCCATATCCATATGGTCTATGTTTAAAATCTTCGTAAATCTGCGCCCTTGATGGACATCGATTGGGCCATTTCATACAACCGGCTGCGGGTCCGCTCGCCAATCCGCTGGGCCAGGGTTTCCTGACCGTTCAGGCTTTCATCCAGAAAATTGGAGGCGCAAAGCGTGGTCTTGTTATCCAGATAGCGTTTATTAAAGATGTAGTAGATGTTATCCAGAATCCAGGGAGTGGTCGTCACTGCCCCCAGTTCATCGAACAGCAGCAAATCAACGGTGACCAGGTGATGGAGCAAGCGATTGAAATACGTATAGTCTCTGGTCTGGATATGATCGCCGGAGCGCATTTCCCGGATCAAGTCATTGCAGTCGATATAATAGATATGGACATTTTTTATTTTTTTTATTAACTCCGAACCGATGGCGCATAAGAGTTTGGTTTTTCCGACGCCTGTGGGCCCTTGCAAGAGGAGTCCTTTTAACACCGCGGGGTAATCGTTGACAAAGAGTTGGGCGGCTTTTTTGGCGTCATTCTGGGACGGGTTCTTTTTATCCGGGTAATAGTGATCCAGGAACGCCCCCATAAAGCGCTTGGGGATATTGGCTTTTTCCGATTTGATGAGAAAGGCATCCATCTCCCGGCATCTGCATTTCTGCATCACCTCTCGGTCTTCCTTCTGAATTTTAACCCAGCCGGTGTTATCGCACAGGGTGCAATAGGTGGATTCGTCCTTCAATTTAACACTCCGTATATGCCTTGTTTTAAAAATTTATTCCGCAATTTGCTGAGGGCTTTCAATTCGATGCGGCGGACCCCTTCCGGGCTCATCTCCAATTTTCGGGCAATTTCCCTTAATTTCATCGGTTCCTTTTCTTTAAACCCATAACGCAATTTAATGACTTCCGCTTCTTTTTCCGTGAGTTCGGCAACATCTTCCCGAATCATGTGTCGGGTCGATAGTCCGAGAAAGATATCCTGGGGATCGGAGGACATTTTATCGGGCAGCAATGAGGAGAGCTGGGAGGATTGCTCGCTGCTTCCACTTTTATCCAGGGACACGATCTCATCGGGGACAGCCAGGAGAATTTTCACCTTCTTTTCAGGGATGCCCAGGCGGGCAGCCATCTCCTCTTCGGTGGGTTTGCGTTTTAATTCTTTGGACAGCTTGTAGAATTCTTTTTTAAAATTGAGGTAATTGTTATAAAAGATATCGGGAAATGAAATGAGTTTTTGGTTTTTCGATAAGTAACGGCGGATTTCACTTCGGACCCACCACAGGGCATAGGTATAAAACCGGTTTTCCCGCGCCGGGTCAAAGCGTTTTAAGGCTTCGATCAACCCTTTGTTCCCTTCATTGACCAGATCGAGAAAATTGTCTTCTTTAAAGTAATATTTTAAGGCTTCTTTGACCACGAGTTTTTGATTGGCAACGATTACTTTTTTAAAGGCGTCTTCATCACCGGATTTGGCTTTGCCAATGAGGTCTCTTTCCTCGTCAGATGTTAAAACCGAAATTTTTTTCACCTGTTGGAAGTAGAGCGTTAAAGAATTCAGCGAATCTTTACTTTTCCTCATCCTCTTTTTTCTCTTTCTCTTTCTCTTTATCCTTATCTTTGTCTTTGTCCTTAAATATGGCCACGGTCGAAGGGGAGAATTTAACCAGGGCGCTTTGCTTTTTTTGTTCGAAGAGAACTTCTTTTCCGGAAAAGAATTCTTTTTTGAGTTCTTCGAGGAATTTCCCGAATTCTTCCTGCATCTTTTCCATTTTGAGTTTCATGTTGTAGATGATTTCGATTCCGGCAAGGTTCACGCCCATATCTCGCGACAGGTTGAGAATAAATTCCAATTTCTTCAAATCCTCATCCGTATAATACCGGGTGTTCCCTTTGCTTCGGGACGGGATCAGAAGGCCTTCCCGCTCGTAAAGCCGAAGGGTTTGCGGGTGGATGTTGTATTTGGATGCCACCCCGGAGATCAAATAGGTTTTTTCTTTTTTATTTGTTGTCATGGTACCATATCCAATCTTGGGTTATAGGGCGCTTTCTTTTCGATTTTTTGAAGCATCCGTCTCACTTCAATATCGGTGGTGGGTGGGGGAACGATTTTGATTTCCACGATCATGTCGCCTTGGGTTTTGGTTTTGGGATTAAGAACGCCTTTACCTTTAAGACGAAGTTTTAATCCGGAGGAAGTTCCCGGCGGGATTTTGAGGAGCGTATTGCCTTCGAGCGTGGGAACTTCGACTTTGGCGCCCAGGGCGGCTTCGAGGTAGGTTACGGGCAGGGTGATTTCGAGATTGGGACCGTTTCGTTTAAAGAATTTATGGCTGGTCACATTGATACTGATGATCAGGTCTCCGGCAGGGCCGCCGTGAATGCCGGCATTTCCCTTTTGGTTGATGCGCACTTTGGAGTCATTATCCACGCCCGCGGGAATGCGGACTCTGATTTTACTCACCTTATCGACCCGACCGTCGCCGCCGCATTCGGGGCAATTGCGACCGGGCAGGTAACCGGTGCCGTTGCATTGGGGGCATTGACTGGAAAACTTCATGAAACCGGTTTGTTTCTGGATTTTACCGGATCCGTTGCACCGGGGGCAGGTCACGCGGGATGAATTGCGTTCGATGCCTTTACCGCCGCATGCCGCACAGGCTTCTTTTCGGACCAATTGGATCGGGGTTTCAATGCCGTGAGCCGCGTCCATAAAACTGAGGTTAATGGAATACCGTAAATCCTCGCCTTGTTCGGCGCGGCGTTGGTGCTTGTTCTGGGTTTGGGAAAACGGGCCGGCTCCGCCATTGCCGAAAATGGTTTCGAACACATCGCCGAAGGAACTGGAACCGGTCGAACCGAAATCAAAGCCTTCAAACGGGGAACCGCCTTTTCCGGGTCGGAAGTTGCCGCCGGTACTTCCAAACATATCGTATTGTTTGCGTTTTTCCGGGTCTTTTAAGACTTCGTAGGCCTGGGTCATCTCTTTGAATTTCCGTTCGGATTCTTTATCGCCGGGGTTCAGGTCCGGGTGGTATTTTCGAGCCAGTTTTCGATATGCTTTCTTTATATCGCTTAATGACGCCTTTTTACTAACTCCTAAAATCTCATAATAATCGCTCATGAAAGCATTTTACTTTAGAATACTCAAAAAATCAAGTGTCTGATTCCGGGAAGCGGGATTCGTATTTTGTTAATTTTTGTGATATTGGGGGGAATTAGGAATCAATGCTGTAGGGGCGATTCGCGAATCGCCCCTCACAATTAAAAACCGGATTAAGGTCGGTTTCGGTCCGCCTCAAAAAACAAAAACGCGAACGGAGTTGACCCTAAAAAAGTGTCTATTTTTATTTATCCAGCGATTGCTTGATGCTCGAAATCATTGCTCGGAGTGCTTCTTTGAGGTTATCTTCCGCATTCAACTCGGTATATTTGACGACCCGGGTAATCGGGCCGCCGACGGTGCGTTTGGACAGGGTGTCTACGGCTTTGATGCTGATTTGAATGGCGTATTGAGTCGAGGTCGATCCGTAATAACTTAAGGTGGAGGTTCCCATATCGCTGACGTTCACGACGATTTGGGTTCGGGCGGCGCTGCCCTGGACCACGTTAAAATTTTTCCTGGTTAGGATTTCATCCACGTACGGCATCACGATATCGACCTTGTCGCTGGCGCCGTAGGCGGATACCGTACAGGAGTTGGCATCGACTTTGGCCGGCGCTGTATTGACGGTTGACGGAACCGTGTTGATGGTTGATGGAGCATCGATGGGCGTTTTGGCACTTTTTAGTTTGGCGGATTTTCCCGATAGGGATGAGGTCGGGTTTTCGGAGGCTGGAAGGGGGTTGGAGGTTGAACCGGAGGATGGGGAAGATGAGGCATCGGAGGGTGGGGAATCGATGACCAGTTTATTGCTTCCGGGATTGGGGATTTCCTGGTTGGGGAGAGCGCTCTGGTTTTGGGACGCTTGCGTGCCGGAAGACATCGAATCGCTTCCGAGTGCCGGAGAAGGCAGGGATCCGTTTTTATCGAAAACCAAGAGTTTGGCGGCAATGGCTCCGCCGATGATGGCAATGACGATAAGGGCTGCGATCAGACCGCTTTTCGATTTTTTGGGAGCGGGTGCGGCAGCGGCAGCGGCTGGGGGTGGAACGGCGCCGAGTTCGCGTTGGGTGGCCTGGATGGGGCCATTGCTTTCCACGCGCGTGCCGGCTTCGGGAGATTGAACGACGGTTCGGGCGGCGGTGACGCCGGCTTCCATGCGGGTACCGGAAACGGGTTCGTTCGGTGGGACTGAGGGAACGGTGATCGCTTCGGTTGCAGGGGGTGAGGCAACCGGTTCGCCGCGGTAGTGACGGTAGGCATTTAGGACGTGTTCCATGGAGGCGTACCGTTGGGACAAATCGGTGTGCATCATGGTTTCGACGATGGTGCAGAGTTCGGCAGGAACATGGGGGGCGATTTCTCGAATGGGGCGGAACTCGCCTTTCACGATTTTCATCAGCATGGCGACCGTGGTATCGGCTTCGTAGGGGATGATTCCGGTTAAGAGTTCATACATGGTGACACCCAGCGAGTACACATCGCTGCGTTGATCGATTGCTTTTCCCTGGCACTGTTCGGGGGAGAGGTATTCGGGGGTTCCGATGATGGAACCGTCGCGGGTGAGTTTAGTTTGGGAATTGCTGATATAGGCGATACCGAAATCCGTGACTTTGGATCGTCCGGCGTCATCGATCATGATGTTGCTGGGTTTGATGTCGCGGTGAACCAGGCCGGCTTTATGGGCTTCGCCCAGGGCATCGGCCACTTGCATGATAATGGGAATGGCTTTTTCCGCGGCTAATCGGTAGCTTTCCCGTTTGACATCGGCCAGGGATTTTCCCTTGATGTATTCCATTGCAAAGTAATAATGACCTTCGGTTTCGCCGATGGTGTAGATATGAACGATATGGGGATGATTCAATCGTGCGGCGGCCTGCGCTTCGCGCTGGAACCGTTTGATGTAATCGGCATCTTCGGATAATTGCTCGGAGAGTACTTTGACGGCCACTTCACGATTCAGAGAGACATCGAGGGCTTTGTAAACGGCTGCCATTCCGCCCTTTCCCAATAAACCGATAATTTTGTATTGCCCCAATTGTTTTCCTGCTTCTAATTGTTTCGTCACCATGTTTGATTACTCCTTGATTCGTGCTTTTAATCGTTATATCTTATTACAAAACCAATTTATTTTCAAATATTTCTTCGAATAAATTCGGCTTGTTTGGAAATAATAAAAAATTATAATAAAAAAAGAGACGTAGCACGCTACGACTGATTTCGTTGACCGATTTTAAAGTCTGAAGGAAAGGCCGCCTCGGATTGTCAGTCCATCATAAACCGCGCCTTCCGCCAATGCGTAAACACCCGGAAGGATCTGGATGCGGAGTCCGAGTTGAACTTGCACAATGGGGAAGAATTTAAAAGGAAATTCATTACCTTCTTCCTTGAGTTTATCCAGGGCTTCCCGGAGGGTTAAGGTCTCATTCGATTCCTGAATGGGTTGGCCCGTGACTGCCAGGGAGGAATGCGCGGTAAACGCTCCTTCCAATTTTCCAAAGCCGAATCCGATACCGAAATAGGGATGAATAAATGCGGCCGGCGCAATCTCCCAACGCAAATTGACATTGAACGAATGGGGGACCAGGTCCATCGTACCGGTGACGGTCGCTGTTCCCTGTCGGCCGAGGTTATCGGTTTCGGTGTAAGAACCGTCCAATTTTGCCTTAAAATTGTTGCGTTCATATGAGAAACCAATCGAAAAAGATCCTTTTTTTCCACCGGGAAAAAAACGTAGTTCAACGCCATAGTTGTTCCCCTCGGATTTAAAATTAAGCTTCCCTTTGGCCGGATCATAGTAATCAAAATCCGGAACGGCATTTTCCGAAACCAATTTTCCGATTACGTCAATATTCCAATAGGAATAATGACCGCCGATTTCAACGTATCCGCTTTCGGCATGAGCAAAGACACTGATAACTGCAAATACAAACATTAAGACCAAGAGTTTTTTCATGATCGTTTCTCCTTATAAAAACCAATCATTATAAAGCAAAAAAAATAAAAAGGAAAGAAAATTTGTTAATTCAGTTAGTGAATCGAGTCAATGGACTCACTCGAGTTGCAAAGTAGAAAAATCAGAAAGAATATAGTATAATGATAATGGTAGTGAAAAAGATAATGATAAAAGAGATTATTAAGGAGTAAAAAAAGATGAATAATATAAAAACCGTTTTATTGCTTGGCGTGTTGACCGGGCTTTTCTTATTCGTTGGCGGTGCCATCGGTGGGCATGGCGGGATGATGATTGCGCTGGTTTTGGCCGCTGTCATGAATCTTGGTGCCTATTGGTTTTCGGATAAGATCGTTCTCCATACCTACGGCGCTCAGCCGTTAAGCGAATCGGACGCGCCCGATATTCACCGGATGGTGGAGGAACTGTGTCAGCGGGCTCACATGCCCAAACCCCAAATTTATGTGATCGATGAGGAATCGCCCAATGCGTTTGCCACCGGCCGAAACCCGGAACATGCGGCCATTGCCGTAACCACCGGAATTATGAAATTAATGAGCCGGGAAGAACTCCGGGGCGTGATTGCCCACGAGTTGTCCCATGTCCGACATCGCGACACCTTGATTTCAACCATCTCCGCGACCATTGCGGGTGCCATCATGTTCCTGGCCCACATGATGCAGATGTTTGCGTTTTTCGGTGGGGGAAACAGCGACGACGATAACCGGGGCGGAAACCTCATCGGACTCCTGGTCATGGCCATACTGGCCCCGATTGCAGCCACGATGATCCAGATGGCGATTTCGCGGTCTCGCGAGTACAAAGCCGATCTCGGCGGAGCCGAATTGACCCATAACCCGGAAGGGCTGGCTTCGGGATTGGAAAAACTGGGATATTATTCCCGGCGCATCCCTTTACCGGCCACCAACCAAACCGCCCATTTGTTTATTGTCTCTCCCTTGAGCGGAAAGAGTTTCATTAACCTCTTCTCCACCCATCCGCCCCTGGAAGAACGGATTGCCCGATTAAGGGCGATCCGATTGGGCTAAACCAAAAGCCAAACCAAAAACGCGGGAACAAACGTTTTGGGAAGTCCGGAAACCTTTTTTCAAAAAGGTTTCTGGCCGCCGGAGGCAGCCATTAACGGTAAACGACATTTAATCTTTTTTTATATCGCGATTTTAATTGCCTTAAATCTCTTATTATATATCCATACCATTCACTATGAATTCTTAAAAGACGATTTTCGTTTAATTGTCGAAAATCCCCGGATTCAGGACTTTAAAACCTTTACCCATACCCTGGGATCCAAATTTTTTTCGTTTCCGGATTATCCCTACCTGCATTATTGGCGGCCGATGGCGTTGTTTTCCTTCTATCTGGATTATCAATTGTGGGGACTCCATCCGTTGGGTTACCATGGGGTGAACGTGACGATCAACGCCTTGAATGCGTTTCTGGTTTTCCTCATCTTTTACCTGGTCTTTAAGCGCATTCATTATGCCTTTTTAACGGCCCTTCTTTTTTCCATTCATCCGGCGCATGTGGAAGCGGTTTCATGGGTATCCGGACGCACCGACTTACTGGGGGCGTTCTTTATCTTTTCAGCGGTTTTATTTTTTATCCTATTCTTAAATCAAAAAAAAAATCAAAAAAAAATCGGGCTTTACCTGGCGTCAGCGTTTGCCTTCATTCTGGGGCTTCTTTCCAAAGAAAACGCCGTGCTCTTTCCGCTGATGGCAATCGGATTAATCGGCGTCATCTTTTCCGGATCGGAACAAAAGGAAAGGCCGCCGATCAAACGCATCCTTTGCTTTTATGTTTTACCGTTATGGATCATTGACGGCCTATACCTCTTTTTTCATAACCGTTTTTCCGGAGTCGGACACGTGGTATCCGGTTTTTCATTCCACGATCTGGTCCCCATCGTTAAAACCATTGGTGTTTACACCAAGGTGATTTTATTTCCTTTTTTTCCCACCTACCATTTTTCCATGCACGGCTTTGATCATGGCGCGCTGGAGTTTTACCTGTATTTTATCGGTTTTGCCGTCATTCTGGCACTCTTATCCATCAAACGGACAACCTACACCGGTAGTCTCCTGGCGTTGTTGTTTTGTCTTTTTCTTCTCCCGGTATTGGACCCGGTCATTGTCCCGTCTTACCCGAAAATCGTTATCCGTTTCGCCTATATCGCCTCAGTATTTGCCGGGGTGTTTTTCCTGGATACCGTTCGCCTGTTTAAAGCAAACGGATTGCGCACGCTTTTTGTCGTGATGCTGATTGCCTCATCGGGACTCTGGGCAATGGAATCCGTTGTGTTCCAGGGTTACTTTAAGAATAAGTATCAGCATTATGAAGGATTGATTCCTTACCATCCCAACGACTGTTCCCTGTTGCTTCCGTTTGCCTTGATTAAAGCTCAGGATGGGGATTACACCGAGGCGCTCGGGCTCGCGGACCGGGTATTGACGATCAATCGCAACGATCCATGGCTGGATGTTTCGGATATGGCCGGTTTGCTGAAGGCCAACTTACTGGTCATCACCAATCACACGGAACAGGGAAAGACGTTGGCGGAAAGGATTTTGGGGGAGACTCAAAAAAAAGAAATGAAATATTACGGCGCCATGATTTTAGCCAAATACCATGAAAAGACCAAAGATTATGCGATGGCGCTTCGCATGCTCGAACGCGCGGAAAAGATTGGGGAAACGGCCGATCTTTATTTTCGAAAAGCATTGGTTTACATTCGAATGGGAAAACCAGGGGATGCGCTCGGGGCGTTGCGAAAGGCGCGGGAACTGGATCCGTTCAACGCGCAATATGGGAAACTCGATCGCTTGCTTTCGGGGCGCTCATACCGGAACCCTTAATCCGTTCCGGCATGAGCGTCGAGTCATAATAACTCATTATGACTCATTATGAAATCATTATTATTTGGTATTTAACACGTCATCAAATTTGATATTGTAGGCATTGAAGGTCCGGTTGAGGACTTTATTGATTCTGGCCAGGGAGACCATGTAACGGATCGTGGAACGCAGCGCCTGGGTCTGGGCCTGGGCGTACTGCTGCTGGTAGGTCAGAACGGTAAAGTTGGTGGAAAGACCGACAGAGAGCTTTTTCTCTTCGGCTCTCAGGTTTTCTCCTTCCAATTCCATGGCAATCCGGTCGGCTTCCACGAGCTTGAGATTGCTTTGAACTTCTTTAAGCACATCCTTGACTTCATAATAAACCGTATTTTCCACACTTTGCAGGTTCAATTGAGCCCGGGACATACCGATTTTTGCAATCCGGTAATTGGCTTTTTCAACGGCAAAACTAAGGGGAACCGCCAAATTCAGGCTGATCGAGTAATTTCGATACAGGTTTTTAAACACATCCTTAAAGGTATCGCCCAATGATTTTTTGATGACACCGATGATATCCGTGTCAGGGTTGAAATCCGGAGAAAACGGGCTGGTGTCGGGGCGATAAATGTACATGTCTCCGCCCTGGCCGGTGGTGAAATAAGAGGCTTCCAATTGGAGAGAGGGAAGCATCTGATTGCGGTTGTACCGGACGTCGATATTCGAATTATCGAGAGCCAATTTGGCGCGCGCCACATCGGTGCGATTATCCATCGCCTCCTTGACAAAGGAATCGTAATCCAGGGGAACGGTGTTGATCTCGGGTGTGTCGGACGGGACAATCGTGAATGTTTCCTTACTCAGATTGAGGATTCGTTTCAGGTTTTCCTGGGTGGATTGAAGGTATTGTTCCGCACTAATGACATTGCTTTCGTTTCGGGCGACCCCGGCTTTCGAGCTCAGGACATCGATGGCGCCGATCGTTCCGACTTTCATTTTGATTTCATTTTGATGGAGTAAATCTTTGGCGCGTTCCAGAGCCATGCGGGCCGCTTCGAGATTCTGGCCGGCATAGACCAGTTCCCAGTAAGCCGATTCCACGTTGAAGACCAGAGAAATCACACTTTCCTTTAATAGAAATTTATTGATTTTGCTGTTATTGGATGCAATGTAAATCTGGTAATTGGCGGCCAGGCTCCCGAAACCTTTGAGCAGGGGCTGGGATAAGGCCAGGCGGCCTTCGGAGGAAAGGGACGGATTGGCATTGTAAAAATAGCTATTGGTTCGATAGCGGATACCGCCGAGCGTAAAACTCAAGGTTCCGTTGGTCGGTAAGAATTGAGACACGCCGGCGCTGACGCGAAACGTTTTGTTTTGGGTGATCTCGGCACCGGCCAGAAAGTCGGTGGCCGGCGAGTTGGTTTCGCTGTTGGTCAGCAACGCTTTAAAGGCCGGAATGAAGACACCGCGCGCGACTTTCACGTTCTCATTGGCTTCCAGCGTATAGCTGCGCTGAATTTGCAAATCGAGGTTATTCTTTAATCCGTAATAAATCGCGTCTTTTAAAGACATGCGTTTTTCTTTTATCTCTTCGGAGAAGGTGACGTCCGAAAGCAACATTCCGAATACGCTGATGAGTAGAATAAAATGTAGAAATTTTTTCATAAACCCTCCATTGACAGACATTTAAAAGACATTAAAAGATAATATATACGAAAGTGATACCAAAAAGTTCCGGGCGCGAATGGTCGGCGTCCAATTTAATGGGTCTCGGTCTTACTTTTTTTCAGGTTCTGCTTCGTCTTTGAAGATGCCGATGTACATTTTTCCATCGCTTTTCAGGTATCCCCGGTACATGCCGGAGGTGGAGAACGGCATGGCCACATTTCCGGCGTGGTCGATGGCAATCACGCCGCCGTAACCTCCCATTTTGGACATTTTGTCAATGGCGGTTTCCGCGGCTTGTTGCACGCTGGACCCGGTGTATTCCATCAGGGCCGAGATATCGTAGGCCACAACGGACCGGATGAAGTATTCCCCGTATCCGGTTCCGGACACGGCGCAGGTGCGATTGTTGGCATATGTGCCGGCACCGATGATCGGGGAATCGCCGACGCGTCCGTAGCGTTTGTTGGTCATTCCGCCTGTGGAGGTTCCGGCAGCCAGGTCCCCGTTTTTATCCAGGGCCACGGCCCCCACGGTTCCGCATTTATTGCCTTTGGATTCAGCGGCTTTCTCTTTTTCCTCTTTTTGGGCTTTTAACAAGCCTTCCCACCGTTCCTTGGTAAAGAAGTATTTATTCGAAACCAGTTTAATGCCCATTTGTTTGGCGAACGTTTCAGCGCCGGCTCCTGCCAGCAGCACATGGGATGATTTCTCCATCACCAATCGAGCCAGGGAGATGGGGTTTTTGATGTGTGTGACTTCGGCAACGGCACCGGCATTGAGGCTTTTTCCGTCCATGATGGAAGCGTCGAGTTCATTCATGCCATTGGCGGCAAAAACAGCGCCTTTTCCCGCATTAAACAGAGGTGAATCCTCCAGGATGCGAATGGCTGCTTCAACCGCATCCAGGGCTTTTCCGCCCTGTTCCAGAATGCGATAACCCGTGGTCAGCGCTTCTTCGAGCTTTTGCCGGTATTGTTTCTCTTTTTCTTCAGGCATCTTCACTTTTTCCATGATCCCGGCGCCACCATGGATCACCAAACCGAACGGTTTATCGGTATTGGGCTGACTGTTTCTCTCCTGGGCTGATATTCCGGCCGTACACAGGAAGAAGAACAGCATGAGGGCCATCATCATCAGAGAAAAAGGGAAGCGATTGAACTCATTCATTAATGGGCCCCTTGTTTGAGTTCCACGAGAACTCCCGAAAAGCTCTTGGGATGAGCGAAAGCGATTTGAGCGCCGCCGGCTCCGATTCGGGGTTCTTTGTCGATCAATTGAATTCCTTTTTCCTGAAAGTCCACGAGTTGGGTATTGATGTCATCCACTTCATAGGCAATATGGTGGATGCCGGGTCCTTTTTTGGCCAGGAATTTTCCAACCGGGGAGTCTTCTTCGGTGGCAGCCGTGAGCTCGATGTGCACATCGCCGACTTGAAAAAAGGCGACTCTTACTTTTTGATCTTTCACTTCTTCGGTTCCATGGTATGCCATTCCCAGGACGTCTCTGTACCGTTTGATTTCTTCATCCAGGTTTTCCACTGCGATGGAAATATGATCGATTTTCTTTATCATCGTGTATTCCTCCTTTGAATAAGGGTTAATGATATCTGATTATCGCCTTAAAATCAAGGTATTTGTTTCTTATCCCGCAGTTCTCATTTTATCCCCTAAGTAAGATGGGTTGGACTCCCTTTTTGGGTGTTCACTCCCGTAAGTTGGGCGTTCCCTTTCAAAAATTGATGCTGCCATCCCAAAAGTCGGTGATGCCAGGTATCTGGTTGGTGCTGCCACCTCAAAAGTTAGTGATGCCATGCGACTGGTTGGTGCTGCCACCTCAAAAGTTAGTGATGCCAGACGTCTGGTTGGTGCTGCCACCTCAAAAGTTAGAGCTGCCAGGTGACCTGATTGATGCTGCCGCCTCAAAAGTTAGTGATGCCAGGTGACCTGATTGGTGATGCCACCTCAAAAGTTGGTGATGCCAGGTGACCTGATCGGTGCTGCCGCCTCAAAAGTTGGTGATGCCATGTGACCTGATTGGTGTCGCCACCTCAAAAGTTAGTGCTGCCATGTGACCTGATTGATGCTGCCGCCTCAAAAGTTGGTGCTGCCATGTGACCTGATTGATGCTGCCACCTCAAAAGTTGGTGATGCCAGGCGAGTGGTTGGTGTTGCCATATGAAAAGTTTGAGTTGCCAGGCGAGTGGTTGGTGTTGCCATATGAAAAGTTTGAGCTGCCAGGAGAGTGGCTGGTGTTGCCATATGAAAAGTTTGAGCTGCCAGGAGAGTGGTTGGCAATTCCCGGGGAAGGTTATTGTGTCTTCCATTGCAAAAATTGGTCTTTCTTTCTCTTTACAACGCATTTGCGTTCTGGTATGATTCTGAATATCGAAGGTTTTTGTTTGATCCTGAGTCAAATAACTTGGGAGAGAGAGGGAGGAAAAGATGGCATCACTATTGAAAGGAATCATCCGCGGTCTGGTTTTTGGGGGAATATGGATTGAGATTGGGGGTCAAGTCTTGCATTATAACATGTTGCAATGCAAGACTTGACCCCGTGGTTTACTATGGTACGATTAAAACACTCGAAATCCTTCGGTGTGATTTAGGCGAAATCCCTTTACATTCCACTATGGTACGATTAAAACCCATCCAATTGAAAATACGATAATGCCTATTCTCCTATAAATGATTATCGGCACCCCTTCCATTTTCATCCGATTTTCTCGTCGACCTCCGGTAGCGTAAAAACCCCGGGGGGTCGACGAATATTTCGAAACCCAAAACAAACCTAAAAGAGTCAAATATCGGGGCTCATAACAATTTCAGGATGAAATTTTTTTTTCAATTCACCCTGACTGCCCATTCGCTAAACCCGATCCTCGAGTCAATGCATCATACATCAACCGAATCGAATTGTCAACTCATTTCTCTTTTAGCACTGCGCTTCAAGGATAGTGAAGCAACCGGGTGTCGGTCATTTTTCCGAAGGGTGTTCGGGGGTCGGGTGTTCGTGCTCGGTGCGTTACTGTGTTACTTTGTGCCGATTGGGTATGATAACGTCTTCCCAAAATTATTTTATTTTAATTTGGCACAAAATCGGTTGACATTCGAGAATCGATTCTTTAAAATAAAACCGAATGGGGAGTAAATATATTGAGGAGGAAAGGAAAATGTTTATCAAGTTTATCAAATTTATCAAGTTTACCAAACGTATCCAACCCTTATGCGTGATGATTATCCTGGTCCTGGCGGTCTTATGGCTGGGAAATTTAAGTGAGGCATCCGAGCAAACCGGTCGGGGGAAATTAGGCAAGGATGTCGAGCCGGGTAAAATCAAGGAGGAGAGAGCTGGTTCCTGTGGGACACCGCCTTATGCGCCCGCTTACTGGAACGATAACGATGTAATTCAATCGGAAAACAACTGTTACAATTATGCCAATAACAAACGAACAGATTCTTATGCTCAGCCCGGTCGCGCGGGTGGCCGGATGTATACCAGCATGGATTGCGCGGAAGTCGGACTCGGGGCCACCACCGATGATTTGGAACAGACGTCTCGAAACTCCAAACCCCGGAATGGAAAAACGAAAATTGCATTGGTGGTTTGGCCGGGTGTGGATTTTCATTGGTACCGGCAGGATAGCGATGGAAAATGGTCCCATAAGCCCGGTCAATCCGAGGCCACCAACCTGGATGATTCCGGTAAAGTCATCACCGATCCTGAAATGGCTGATCGGGGACCTTATACCATTTTTTGCGGCTATTTTTTGACCTGCTCGGATGTGCAACAGGGGCAAGGCCATGCGACTATCAATTAGTGTGAAAAGGAGGGTTCAAATGAAACAACATACCGTACCGATTGCGGTCCTATTATTTACGTTATTTATGATGACGGGTGTGATGATCAGTGGGAATCAAAATTGTAAAGAGGAAAATAAGCAAGAAAAACCGGGGTTGAAGGTGACGATCATGGTTTTTTCCGGACGGCCGAATCCGACATTCACCATTACCGATCCGGATGTCATCGATAAAATCACTCAAATCGTATCGGGTTTACCGCAAAATCTTCAGGGAAGTCCGGCCACTCGCCCGACGCTGGGTTACTGTGGAATACGGGTGGAGAATTTTTCGGAAAAACTGCCGAAATTGCAATCCTTTTCCGTCTATCAGTCCAACGTCCGGTTAACGAACAAAGGCGTTCAGGGAAAACCGGGGATGGAAGAATTGCGGGCAGATACCAACCTTGAACTCCAGCGGTTTCTGATTGATTATGCCAGAAAAGAGGGAATCATCGATCAAAAGACGCATGATTATCTCAAAACGAAAACCAACCGTTAACATTCGGCAAGGGCAGGCCCGGTCTATTGGGCAATTCGTATTGTGTAGGGGCAGACCCGCGTGTCTGCCCCCTGACCCTATCGGATCAGCTCGTCCATGTGAGACAACGTCGCAGCCGCCAACCCGATAAAATTATACCCGCCTTCCAGGACCGAAACCAATCGCCCCTCGCCCGCAATGTAGGAAATCTCCAGCATGATTTTGGTCAACTCGCGAAACCCGGTATCATCCACGCGAAATCCCCCCAGAGGGTCATTCACTCGCGAATCGAAACCGGCGGAAATTAACGTTAATTCCGGTTTGAAGTCTCTTGCGGCCGGGAGAAGCTCCTTTGAAAACGCGTAAATCAATTCTTTGTTTCCCGCACCCACAAATAACGGCCGGTTCATGGTGGTTCCCTTTCCTTTCCCTTCCCCGGTTTGTTCATACAACCCCGTTCCCGGGTATCCGGGAAATTGATGCGTACTCATGACAAATACCGAACCGTCGCTATAAAAGATATCCTGGGTGCCGTTGCCGTGGTGGATATCCCAATCGGCAATGAGGACGCGTTCGATGTGGTACTTTTTCTGCGCGTAACGCGCAGCCACCGCAATACTATTAAATAGACAAAATCCCATGCCTTTATCGGCGGATGCGTGATGCGCAGGCGGTCGCACCGCACAAAACGCCCGGTCGATTCGTTTCTCAAATACCGCGTCCACAGCGTCCAACACCCCACCCACGGCATGACGCGCCACGTCGTAACTTTTTTTGCAGATCGCGGCGTCTCCGGTTGACAGGCACCCCCGCCCGGCCTCACATTCGCGCCTGACCAACTCGATATACGCCGGTTCATGAACCAGGGCCAGGGTTTCCACATCGACCGGGTGATGTCCCAGCAAGACCAGCTTATCGTACCACTCGGCATTTTGGACGGCAGTGTGAAGCGCCGCCAAACGCTCCGGAGATTCGGGATGTCCCTCACCCGGATCATGCTCAAAATAAATGTCGTCGCACAAATAACCGCAAGTCATTTCGGTTTACCCCTTTTTTAATAATTCCATGAATTCGGCTTCATTGATGATGGCAATCCCCAGTTGCATCGCTTTATCCAGTTTGGAACCCGGCGACTCGCCTGTCAGCAGGTGCGTGGTTTTCGAGGTCACCGTACCGGCCAACGTGCCGCCCCGCTTTTCAATCTCGTCACCCGCTTTGGACCGGGGCGAAAAATGCTCGAAACTCCCGGTGATGACCCAGGTCTGACCGGTAAACGGCAGATCCCCGGTCGCGATGGTTTCCATCTCTTTTTTTTCTTCTTTAAAATTCAAACCAATGGCTTTCAGGGCATCGATCAACGCCAGATTCCGTTCATCGGTGAAATGCCGAATCAACAACCGGGCCGTGATGTCGCCGAATCCCGGGATACCGGAAAACGCTTCCACATCATTGGATTGGGCCACCCGGATGATTTGATCGACCGAATCATACCCGTTGCGGATCAGGTAAGAGGTCACGGTGGTTCCGATGCCATCGAACCCCAGTGCGGTCAACACCTTATGAAACGGTTTCTTTTTGGAGTTTTCCACGTTTTCAATGATTTTTCCGACTTTTTTATCCTTGAATCCTTCAAGTGCCAGCAGCGCCTTGTAATCGAAGGTATACAGGTCGGGGATACCGTTGATAAATCCCTGATCGTAAAGAAACGTAATGGTTTTATCACCCAGCGTATCGATATCCATTTGCCCCTTGGAGGCGAAAAAGATAATTTGGCGTTTGATGCGTTCCGGGCAATCGCGATTGTTACAGAAATGGTGCGCGCCCTCTTTTTGGAGGGTCGAAGAACAAAACGGGCAGGTTTCCGGGAATTTGAAGATCGTCGGGTTTTCCAGGTTTTTTTCCGTGACTTCTTCCACGGCCGGGATCACGTCGCCGCGTCTGGAGATGCTGACCGTATCGCCCAGGCCCAGTTCCAGCATGTCGATGTATTCCTGGTTGTGAAGTGTGGCGCGGGAAATGACGCTGCCGCTGAGTCGGATCGGCTCCAGAACCGCCACCGGGGTCACGCGGCCGTTGCGGCCCACATGGATCTCGATATCCAGTAACCGGGTCTGCGCCATCGGGGCATCGAATTTAAACGCAATGGCCCATCGCGGATGATGCGCGGTAAATCCCAGACTCTCGCGCACATCCAGCTCATCGACTTTGATGACCAGGCCGTCGATTTCATAATCCAATGTCTCGCGGTGCGCCATGCGCGTCTTGACAAATTCGGGAAGGTCGTGGATATCGCCGGTGATCAGCTCCGGAAGTTTTTCACGCGCCCATTCGCGTTTGGTGTTGCTTTCACAGAAAAAACCGATATTTTTATTGATGCGAAATCCCAATTCCTTGAGCCGGGAAAGCACCAGAATATGCTCATTGGCAAAGCGATGCGAAAAGTATCCTTCGTAATTAAAAATATTCAGCGGTACATGGGCCACGATCGAGGATTTGATATTGCGCATCGACCCGGCCGCGAGGTTTCGGGGATTGGCGTATTTATTTTCAAAGGCCTGATTGTAGGTCAAAAAATCCGATTTATTGATATAGATCTCCCCCCGAACGGCAAAGTCCGATGGTTCATCGACTCGCAACGGAATTTGTTTGATCGTCCGGACATTGGCAATGACCTCATTGCCCACAATGCCGTTGCCGCGGGTCAGGGCGGAATCCAGGTTCCCGTTCTTATAATAGAGAACAATTGATGCCCCATCGATTTTTTCCTCCACGACAAAGCCCAGGGATTCCTGGGCATTGGTCACGGTTTTGGTGAGCCATTTGTTGAGGCTTTCCAGCGTGTATTCCTTATCCAGACTCAGCACCGGAACCGTATGCCTTTTTTCGGGAAACGTGTTATCCAGATCCGAACCGACTCGCCGGGTGGGCGAATTCGCCATGGCGAATTGAGGGTATTTCTTTTCCAGTTGGACGAGCTCATCATACATCCGATCGTATTCGATGTCTTCGATAATCGGTTGAGCTTTCACGTAATACAAATATTGATGATGCAAGAGTGCTTCGGAAAGTTGTTTGATTCTTTCTCTAATATCCATACTTTAATTATAATTAATAAAAAACCGCTCGTCAACTTGTCTGTCAGTGATTCGCATTATCGCTGATAAATGAGTCAACCGGTTGATTCCATCGCTAAATAATGGTATCCTTGCTACTTAAAATTTTACCAAGGATAAAGCAATGGCAGACGAGGCGCGGCAATTAAATTTCAAAAGCATATTTGCGTTCTGGTACCCTTTGGCGGCAACGTGGTTGATGATGGCCGTGGAAAACCCTTATCTGGCGTCGATTATTGCGCGGCTTCCGGACCCGAAATACAACCTTGCGGCTTTTGGGGTCGCGTTTTCGTTTGCCCTGATCTTTGAAGCGCCGATCATTATGATCATGAGCGCCTCCACCGCCCTGGTCACCAACCGGGACGCGTTTTTTAAGTTGCGCCGGTATGTCTATTTTCTCAACGCCATGGTGACCCTCATTTTTTTGGTCGGACTGATTCCCCAGGTGTTTTATTTTATCGCGGAAACCCTGATCCGGCTTCCGCACCGGGTCGCTTCGCTGACCCACGGCGCTCTGGCGCTGATGCTGCCCTGGCCCGCGGCCATCGGATACCGACGCTTTTACCACGGCATCCTCATCCGAAACAACCTGACCCGGCGGGTGGCGTACGGCACGGTGATCCGGTTAAGTGCCATGTCCATCACGGCGTTCGTGCTTTACGTTTTAAAGACGCCCGGTGCCTATGTCGGCGGCGCGGCTTTGGCCGTGGGAGTCACCATGGAAGCGATTGCCAGTCGATTCATGGCGCATCAATCGGTCAAACGGTTGAAGGCCGAAAAACCGTCGGAGCGTGAGAACACCCCACCGTTAACCTATACCTACATCACCAAATTTTACTATCCCCTGGCCTTGATGAGCATCATTTATCTGGGGATCCAACCCATGATGACGTTTTTTGTGGGAAAGAGCCGGATGGCGCTCGAATCGCTGGCCGTCATACCGGTGGTTAACGGGTTGGTGTTTGTGTTCAGGAGTCTGGGAATGTCCTACATGGAAGCCGTGGTCGCGCTGCTGGGAATAAACAACAGGGAATACCGGGTTTTGCGAAATTTCGCCTTCATGCTCTTTACGGTACTCGTGGGGGGACTCTGCGTGATTGCGTTTACGCCCGCGGCGTTTGTGTGGTTCCACCACATCTCCGGATTGTCGCTGGAACTATCCGCGTTTGCTTACCTTCCCACGCAGATCATGACCCTCATGCCGGGCTTGATCGTGCTGTTGTCGCTTCAGCGCGGGGTGATGGTCAATTCCCGGTATACGTCCCCGATTACGTGGAGTACACTGATTGAAGTGGGATTCATGATCGGGGTTTTAATCGTGACGGTGGGGTATTTGGACGCTGTAGGCGCAACCGCGATCGCGTGCGCCTACATCATCGGTTCGACCGGGTCGAATGTGTTTCTCTTGCCCTTTCAGATTCGGGCCGCGCGAAAACGAATTACGGATGCAACTCTTTAAGCGCGGCAAAATCCTCGAGATTCCGAATGTTGACGGTTTCGATCTCGATCTCGCACTCTTTGGCGGCGCGTTTTTGAAGACCCGTTAACACGTTTCCCGCACCGATTTCCGCGTACCGGGTGATCTTTTTCTCCATCAAGAGTTTAATCATGGAATCATGCCAGAGCACCGAACCGGTTACCTGTTTTTTCAAACCTTCGCGGGCAGCGTCTCCGTTGGTAATTTCTTCGGCAGCAATGTTGTTGATGATGGGGTACTTCAAATCATGAAACACCGTGTTGTCCAGATCCACGGATAGTTTGTCCTGAGCCGGGCGCATCAATTCGCAGTGGAAGGGGGCAGACACGGGGAGGAGTTTGGCTTTTCGGGCTTCGGAACGTTCGATGACTTCGTCGACGGCCTTTTTTTCACCGGAAATCACGATCTGAGTGGAACCGTTCCAATTGGCCAGGTTCACGATACCCTGAGTTTCGGCAATGGCCTGTTTGATCCGGTTGACATCGGCGCCCATGATCGCGGCCATGGCGCCTTCACCGACCGGGACGGCTTCCTGCATGTATTTTCCGCGTTTGTGAACCAGCAATACCGCGTCTTCAAAACTCATTGCGCCTGCACACAGTAACGCCGAATACTCGCCCAGACTGTGACCGGCGGCAATCAGCGGGGTGCTTTCCAGTAACCGGTACAGGATATACGATACGGTTAACAATGCCGGTTGACTGTTATATGTTAATTGAAGTTCCTCTTGCGGTCCTTCAAAGCAGATCTTCGACAGGGAATACCCCAGAATGTCGTCTGCGGTTTGAAATGTTTTCTTTCCAAAATCCGTTTGCTCATACAAATCTTTTCCCATGCCAACGGCTTGCGACCCTTGACCGGGGAACAAAAAAGCATAATCCTTCATTTAATTTTTCTCCTATTATTGAAATTTAAAAGGGAATTTGGAAATTATACCACGGATTTCCCATACACATCAATAAAAAAGTTGAATACCCGATTGTAGAGACGGAGCGTGCTACGTCTGTACGATCTCCACAAAATTCCTGACACTCCCCAACGGGCGCATCCGCGGATGCGCCCGTTTAATACGGAACCGAATGTAGAATGTTGAGATGCGACCCCAAGAGTATCCCTATTCCTCTTCGATGACCGGATTGGTCAATGTTCCGATATTCTCAATGATAACCGAAACCGTGTCGCCTTTCTTTAAGAAAACCGGCGGTGTTCGCGTAAACCCCACACCTTCGGGTGTACCCGTCAAAATCACGGTCCCCGGCAACAAGGTCATCGATTGGCTCAGATTACTGATTAACGCGGATACGGGAAAGATCATGTCCGCGGTGCTGGACGATTGAAACACCACCCCATTGATCTCGGTTCGAATCGCCAAGCGATTGGGATCGGCAATCTCGTCCCGGGTCACGATCCAGGGCCCCAGCGGACAAAACGTATCAAAACTCTTCCCCCGTGCCCATTGCTTTTTTTGTTTATTCTTTTGCCATTCCCGTTCACTGACATCATTGGCACAGCAATACCCCAGGACATAATCCAACGCCTGCTCCGGCCGGACATTCTTGGCCGTCTTACCGATGATGACTGCCAATTCGGCCTCATAATCCACTTCCCCAACCCCGGCCGCCGGTAAGACCACCGGTTCCCCATCCGCAATCACCGTGTTGGTTCCTTTTAAAAACATCACGGGAATATCCGGATACGAGACCCCGGTTTCATCGGCATGCCTGGCATAATTGAGACCGATACCGATAATATTGGGCGGAACCACGGGCGCTAAAAGTTTTCGGACCGCGACGGTCTCTGTTCCAACTGAAAAATTCCCCCAAATATCCCCATGAACCAAAATGGCTTTTTTGGCTTCCGGCGATTCGATGACCCCATAACAAATGGTGTTGTGATCGGAAATAAACCTTGCCAACTTCATAAAACTAACCTCCTATTTAAACTATATTCATAACTATATTCATATGTTATAACCCAATCGCGTCTAAAATTCAATCTTTTTCATTTATAAATGAAGTGGCTTTTAGCCTTTTTCAGAATGTGATATAATGTTCACACAATGGTTAACCACTTCAGACCGATCAACATATTGACCGCTGCTTTAGCCGTATCCACGGCATTGTCTTATGCTCTGATCCAAAATAAGCTTCCCTTCTTTCTGCTTCTGTGTTCATTTGTGATTTTGGTCACGATCCGACTGATCAACAAATTAAGGGGGAGGCTCTTCTGGAAAATCAGGAACCGCCTGATCCTTTCCGGGATCTTTCTGGTGATCACTCCCATTTTGATTATCTTGGTTTTCTTCGCCCTGATCGGAAATGTATTTATCTCCCAGTACGGAGCCCTGATTGCCGGTAACCTCATGAAGGAGCGCCTCAAATACATCGAAACCACGGTGGATCAATACCTCAAGCAATCCGCTGTCCTGCCGCCCCATCGCCTCTCCCCGTATATCATCAAACACGCGGTGGAGGCTCCCCACTTTACGGTTGCCATCTGGGAGAAAAAAGACGAAAACAAAGACGAAAACTATGCCCTGATTGCCATGCTTCCCGAAACCGTGAAACCGCCGGCATGGGTTCCCGAGATCAAAGGGTATTTTAAGCTGAATGGCAAATTGTACTACGGTATCATGAAAAAAAATTTCCGGATGGCCCTCCTCATGGCCCTGGAGATCAACCGCCGTTACCTGGAAGAATTAAATTCCCTGGTCGATCTGGATATCGAATGCCAGACTCCAAATAAACACCCACGGGATACCAATTCGCTCTCTTTTGCGCAGGAATATTCCTACACGGATTTTGATCCGCCGTCCGGCACGTCCCGGCTGGAAAAACCGATGGAGAAAACCGGGCGTTTTATCCTGACCGGCAATTCCCATAAAATCTACCGAGCCATCAATGCCGCGTCCTCCGGTCCGGCCACCGATTCGCTCAAAAAGTTCGTTTCCGGTTTCCTCCTTCTTTTTGGTACGTTCTTTCTGGTCTCCTTTCTGATCGGTTTCTGGATCATTCAGGTGATTACCCGATCGATCGATCAGCTCACCAACGGGACGCAGCGCATCCGAAACGGCGACTTTTCGTTTCGCATTAAAACCCGCTCCAACGACCAGATGCAATACTTGGGGGAGTGTTTCAACGAGATGGCGGCCGGTATTTCGCTGCTCCTGATCAATGAGAAAGAAAAACAACGCCTGGAAGAGGAGTTACGGATTGCGCGAAGTATTCAGCTCAAACTCCTGCCTCCGGAATCGTTTGATACGGATGAGTTTGAAATTGCTGCCATCAATATTCCGGAAGCGGAAATCGCGGGCGACTACTTTGATTATTTCTATAAGCCCGGGACCTGCCTCTCGCTTCTGGTGGCCGATGTGTCGGGAAAGGGGGCTTCGGCCGCCTTCTATATGGCCGAACTCAAAGGCGTGGTCAACCACTTGCAGCGGGAAGCCATTTCACCCGCTTCCCTGATTTCCGAATGCCATTACAGCCTGAAAGATACCCTGGAAAAAATCACCTTCATTACCATGAATGTCGCCAAATTCAATGTGCCTGAGAAAAAATTAACCCTTGCCCGTGCCGGTCATACTCCCGCCCTATTCTTTAAGTCCAGCGAGAAAAAGTGCCTGGAACTTCAACCGCAGGGCTCGGCGATCGGTATCCCCCATTTTTCTCCCGAAAAAATCAAAGAGGTGCAATCCGCTTACGCATCCGGGGATATCCTGCTCCTGTTTTCCGACGGACTCACCGAAATTATGAATGAAGAAGAAGAGATGTTGGGAATCCACAGACTCAAACAGATTATCCTGGACCATTCCATGCTCCCTGCGGCTGAAATCAAAAAGAAAATTCTGGATTTCAGTATCGCATTTTCAGGGAAATCCGAGAACCGGGATGACCTGACATTTATATTATTAAAGGTTAAATAAAACGATGATCGAGGAATTAGAAAAGAAAATCAACCATACATTCCGAAATAAAGAGTTGCTCCGCAATGCCCTGATTCATAAATCGTATAACGAAGGCTTAAAGAAAGGACGCCCGGATAACGAAAAACTCGAATTTCTGGGCGACTCGGTAATCAACCTGGTCATTACCGATTACCTCTATAAGCATTTATCCCAATTGAGCGAAGGGGATTTGTCCCGCATCAAAGCACATCTGGTCTCGACCAACATGCTCTCCCGAATTTCGGAGGTGGTCAACCTGAGCGATTATGCGTTTCTGGGAAAGGGTGAGGAAAAGAACGAAGGCAGGAAGAATAAAAAAATCGGTGCGTCGTTATTCGAAGCCTTAATCGGAGCCGTATACCTCGATTCCAGTTTCAAGACCGCCTCCTCCATTGTGGTCTGGTTTTTTAAAGAGTTTTTGGACAAATTCACCCAAAAAGAATTCAAGATCAATGACTACAAATCGGAGCTCCAGGAATTGGTCCAGAAGAAAAAGAATTTCCTTCCGGTGTATAAGATTATCGATGAGAGTGGAAAACCGCCCCGTGTGGTCTTTACGGCCGCCGTGTACATCGAGAGCACCGAAGTCGCCCGCGGTATGGGAAACAACAAGCGGCGGGCCGAACAGGATGCGGCTTACAATGCCCTGAAAAATATCGATGAGTTTATCAATTACGAAAAGCTTTCAGAGGTTTTTTTCTTAAAGAACGACTAAATTCTCCGATCCACCCGATCAAAAGGCCTCAAATATCGACGCATAAAAGCCGGAGGTTTTTTTCCCGAAACCGTAATCCAGACGCACCTGGATCTTCTCTTTCTTATCGAACAGGAGGCGAAGGCCTAGCCCATAGGAGGCCTTGAGTTTCAGAAAATCGATCTGATTCAGTTGACCGGCCACATCGCCGATTCCGGCAAAGGCAACCACCCCGAACCGCCAGACGAGCGGCATCCGGTACTCGGTCTGAATCACCACCATGCTTTTATCGCGGTACTTGCCATAAAAATACCCCCGCATGACATTGGCACCACCCATTTTGGCCAACTCGGTAAACGGAACGTCGCCGCTTTGGGTCTTGATCAAGGCCTGAACCGCGAAAACATGCGTCGTCAATACCGTAACGTATTTCCGCAAATCCAGGGATAGAACCGAAAAACCATATCGACTGCCCAGGGCTTTGGCGTAGACCCTTCCCTTGACCTCCAGGAAATTACCCTTCATGGGAAAATAGATGTTGTCCCGGGTATCCTGATTGGCGATAAAACCGATCCCGGACAGTTTCCCGCTATCGCTACCGAGATAATGTCCGGAATCCAGCAATCCTCCGTCTTTTTTTTGGGAGATTGTCCAATTGGAGAAGGCATACTCCAAACCGAGATTGTATCCGTTTCCCACGTTTCGGAGAAAACCGAGGCTCATTTCCAGGTTCTTGGAGGTATAGGATTCTTCATTTTCCGTCAGGGTGTCATTCCCGATGCCGAAGAATTTATCCGGGTAATTCTCGCCTTTGAGGTCCATAAAGAAATGATACGCATTGCGTCTCGTATAAATATCGGTTTTGATTTCGGACTTGAATTGTTTCTCCTGGGTGTAGATGACAATGGGGGCAATCGAGGAGGGGCGGGTTTTGTCATCGGTGCCGGAGAACCGGATGATATACGTGCCGGCCGCGCCAAAGGCAATGCGGGTCTCGGGTGAATAATAAACGAGCGGGGAACCGATGAACCGGTTTTTACTTTTCGCTTTCGGCGGCGGGACCGAATCGTCACTCGCTGAGCCCTCGGCTCTGACCGGGGAAAGGAAAACAACGAGGGTTAAAAAAAACAATAAAAAAATAGGGATGGTTCTATTCATTGATTTTCGGGCAGGTGCGGTAAAGGGAAATGTCGTTTTTACTACGTACCAAAACGTATCAAAACGAAGTCTTAATCGTTCAGTACACGCAGAACGGTTTTTAGACGGCTCTTCCAATAATCGGTGAGTTGCTCTGTTCGAACGGTTCCGCCGCGGTTGGGGGAATGGATGAACATGTTGTCACCGAGATAAATGGCGGCATGCCAGATGCGCCTCAATTTAAATACGAGGATATCTGCCGGTTGGGCATTATTTAATTTTATTTTTCCTTTAATCTTCGACATGGTTTTAGCGGAGCGGGGAAGTTCAATACCAAAGCAATCGTACACATAATGCACAAAGCCGCTGCAATCGAATCCTTCGATATCCAGGCCGCCGTATTTGTACGGGACTCCCGTTAGACTGACAGCCAGATTGATCATTTTCTCTCTTAAGTTCCACACACCTTCCGGTTCAGTCCGTGCAGAACAGCTCAAGAGAAACAAAAAAGCCGTCAATAGAAATAACCGTAACGCCTTTTTACAGGCTGATTTATTTTTCATCACTTTTCTCATCGATTTTAATGGAGACTGCGAAAGGGGGGAATCGAACCCCCACACCTCTCGGTACCAGAACCTAAATCTGGCGCGTCTGCCAATTCCGCCACTTTCGCAACGTCACTTTCATCATGAATTAAAACTGAAAGATACCATTAATTGAGTTTAATGTCAAGATTTTATCAAGAACCTCAGCAATCCACGGTTTATCAATAAAGAATTGACTTGTTTGTCGGCTATCCGCTTAAACGTCTACACTTTTGTCGGTTAAACTGTCTCTCACCCCCGTCGTATCTCAATGTCCGATAAATGCGAAAATTTAATATTGACTGTTTCAACTAAAAAAATTGAATCGATTGACTTTTTTTTTCTTTTTGAATAAGATATGGACGAGTGGAAATATTAATCTTAGAGAGAGGGATGCATGGAAATAGAGTTTAAAAATACCGGGATGATCGAGGAAGCAGGAATCGAGTTAAATGGGCTTTCCGTAATTGCGGGCAAAAATGATACCGGTAAGAGCACCATCGGTAAGTTATTGTTTTCCATAATTAAGACCTTTAACCGGTACGAGCGCGATGCCCGGCTGCACCAGGTTCGGAGCATCCGGAGTTTGATCGACCGGTATGTCGCCGATTCCCGAAAATCATCGGGTGACCTGTCGGAGGCGGAAAAAGCAATCGGCGACGAGTTGAAAAATAGGGCTCTGGCGCTTTTGGATACCGAGCAAACCCAGGACGAGGTGGAAGCGGTCCTTGCCGAAACGGTTCGTGGGTTTGGCGACGCCGATGACGAACGTGGTGGCGGAACTCCCCCCGAACTCATTGACCTGGCGCATCGGATTGCGACCGTGATCATAAAAAAACCGACGCCGGAAGACGTGTTCAAGCGTTCCTTTCTGTTGTATATCAACGCGCTTCTGAGCGGAAATGTGGCCAATAAATTTTCAGGAAACGGAACCTTTTCCATTACCGGGAAAGAAGGGGATCTCACGATTTTCAGCGTTTACGGAACCCCCTCGTCGACCGATATCCGGCTGAATGACCGTCTGCATTTTACAGACGCGACCTTCTTCGAATCCCCGGCGTTTTTAAGTCTGGCGGGCACCATCCGGTTTGCCAAGACCGAGTTTGATAAAGCCGGGCACACCAAGCAAGAGGCTGAATCGCTCGAAAAAGCATATGTTCCCGAATATATCCGGGATCTCATCCTGAAACTCACGGACCGCCCGACTCGAGGAAAAAAATCCAGGATTGCCGATAGCATCCGGCACATCATCGGCGGTGAGTTTTATTATGATCCGCAATTACGTGATTTTGTCTTTGAAAAGAAGAATCACCAATTTGTTGGGGTCTCGGTTACGCCCGGCGTTAAATTTCTCGGGGCCATCGGTATCCTGTCATTATCCGAGTTTATTACGGGCAACAGTTTACTGGTGATCGATGAACCGGAAACGCATATGCATCCGCAATGGCAGATCAAGTTTGCCAGTGTGCTGGTTCAACTGGTCAAAGAAGGGAATTTCATCCTGGTCACGTCTCATAGCCCGTACTTTATCGAAGCGTTAAAACTCTATTCCGACAAGTATCTGGAAGAGAAAAAAACATCGTTTTACCTGAACCGGGTGATCGAAGACAAAGAGGCCACCGCGCGGGTGAACTATGTCACGCATGATATTTCCCCGGTTCTTGAAATTTTGGGCGAACCGTTTCGGCAATTGGAACGGTTCGAAGCAGGTTTTGACGAATGATCGACGAACGAATTGACGGACAGATGGATGACCCGAGTGACGGGCGGGTGATTACCGAATGGCAAGTCCGAGAAATCATTGAGCGCCATTTTCAGGAAGAGCTGGAAACATTGAGTGAAATCAGCCGGGACACGAGCCATCAGCGGTCATTGATCGTCGGGTTTGACCGCTATAAATTTTTCAATTACGATAAGATTAAAAACAAATCTTATCGGGGTAATTCACCCAAATCGCCGGATATGCTCCTGTTTAAAGACGATGAAATTATTTTCGTCGAATTTAAAAGCGGGCGGATCGAGAGGCGAAAAAAAGAATGCCGGCATCGCAGTGAAGATGACGAATGCAAATATGTGATGTGGGACATCCGGTTAAAAGCCATTGAAGGGGGATTTATCGTGCTGCAACATGTCCTGTCCAAGATCAGGGCCGATGTTCGGCTTCTGGACATTTTCACCCTGAATAAGACGTACATTCTCGTGTACAATGATGCGTACGAGAATTCGAGGAAATTTCCGTTTCACTATTGCCATGATCCGTTTTATGCCGGAGAGGTGAAATTCGGCTTACATATTTATCGCAAGACGTTTTTCAATAAAATCCATACCTTTTCCAAATCGACCTTTGTGGAATGGCTCGTATTCAATAAATTTATCGATGCCCCGCTAAATGAGAGACTGTATAGGAGAATCGCCAATCCGCACGGATGGGAGGTCAACTAGTGCGGCGTCACGCTTGAATTGCCGGATACGTGATTTCATCTTTTTCTTCGGTTCAACCGTTCATTTATTGAAGTTAAGAAAGCCAATAATGTAAGCCAGGGTGGTGAGGAGATTAACGGCAATGGTCAATCCGCACATGGCTTCCAGGGTTTTCAATTCTCTTTGTTTTTTGAGAAGCAGCATCACGATGATGGTTCCCGATAGGGCAATGACGGGGCCATACCCCCACAACGCCGCCACGGGAACGCCTTTGAATAAGGAGATGAAGAAAACGCCCCAGGACAGAAGCGTTGCCAAAATATAAACCCAGGGTGCACGTTCGATCCCCAGTCGAACGACCATGTTCCGCTTCCCGACGTCTCTGTCGGCCTGGTAATCGGGGAACTCGTTGATAAAAATGATGTTGAAAACGGAGAGTCCGATCGGTATGGATACCCAAAATGCGAGATCAGGGATGAACCCGGCTTGCAGGTAAAACGCGGTAGCTACCGGCAACCATCCGTAATTGAACCCGATGAGCGCTTCGCCAAAGCCGGTCCGAACCCACCGAAACGGAGGCGCCGAGTAGAAAAAACCGCAACAAATACCGATGACGCCTAAGGGGATGGTGAGCGGGCCGGTTTTATAGTATAAAAATAAAAGAAGACCAATACACATCGATAGGAATATGGCAACCCAGGCACCGACGCGGAGGGATGTTCGGTACTTGAGCCGTTTCTCGATTCCCAGGGCACTGCCTCCCGAAAAGGCGGTTTTGCCGTTTCGGGCAGAGAGGATATCTTCGGCCAGGTCGAAATATTCGCCGTTATAATGGGTCGCCAGTAAGATACAAACAACAGCCGTTACCGCCCAGAGTACAATGGCGAGGGAAAACGAGTGAGTCAGCGTCCAGGCCATCAGGGTTCCCAAAATAAACGGCATGACGCCGACCGAGTGAAAGGGTATCCGTGAAAGGAGCATCCAGTTCTTGATGGTTTCGTTTACTTCTGCTGCCATGATTAATTTACCAAATTATCGATATAATTTCTGCTTATTAATTTAATATCTTTTTTAATATTTGTCAATTGCCCTTGTAATTTGCCGTAATTTGCCTCACACGCCGGATCTTGAAATGGATTCCAAGAAATGATACAATAGTCCTATATGTAGATACATGAGTCGAAACCATCAACTACGTCTAAAAAATAATTGGAAGGAGTGACACATGCCCCGAGATGTTTCAAACAAATTATCATTTCTCGATCGTTTCCTGACACTCTGGATTTTCATGGCCATGTTTGCAGGTGTTCTGGCCGGATATTTGTCTCCCGACATGGCCCGGTTCTGGAATACGTTCAGTTCGGGAACCACGAATATTCCCATTGCCATTGGTCTGATCCTGATGATGTATCCCCCATTGGCCAAGGTCCGGTACGAAGAATTGGGGGACGTTTTTCGCAATATTCGCATCCTCGGTCTTTCGCTGGTGCAGAACTGGATCATCGGTCCGCTCCTGATGTTTGTGCTGGCCATTGCTTTTCTTGCCGATAAGCCGCAGTACATGGTCGGCCTGATCATGATCGGTCTGGCCCGATGCATTGCCATGGTCATTGTCTGGAACGACCTGGCCGACGGTGACCGCGAATACGCGGCCGGATTGGTAGCGTTCAATAGTATTTTCCAGGTTCTGTTCTATTCGCTGTTTGCCTGGTTTTTTATCAAATTCATTCCGCCCCACCTGGGGGTCACACTGGGCGATGTGGACCTTTCCAAAGTCACCATGGGAAGCATTGCCCAAAGCGTTTTTATTTATCTGGGAATTCCCTTCATCGCCGGGATGCTGACCCGATTGATCCTGGTCAAAGCCAAAGGAAAAGACTGGTATCACGACCGGTTCATTCCGAAAATTTCACCGATTACCCTTATTGCGCTTCTGTTTACGATCGTGGTGATGTTCAGTCTCAAAGGGGAGTACATCGTGAAAATCCCGCTGGATGTCGTTCGGATCGCCATTCCGCTGTTGATTTATTTTCTGGCCATGTTTCTGGTCTCTTTTTTCCTCTCCAAACGATTGGGAGCCACCTATGGCCAGACCGTGACCCTCGCGTTTACCGCGGCCAGCAATAACTTCGAATTGGCGATTGCGGTAGCCGTGGCCGTGTTCGGGATCAATTCCGGTGCTGCGTTTGCCGCAGTCATCGGACCACTGGTTGAAGTGCCGGTAATGATCGGCCTGGTCAATGTGGCGTTTCGGTTAAGAAAGAAATATTTCCAAAAAACGTTCTAAAGTGAGACAATTGTAATGAATCAGGGTCCGATATTTCGATGCTCGATTTGCGAGCAGGAATTGGTGGAAAACGCGAGCGCGTATGTCTGTAGTTTCTGCGGAAAACACGAGCCGGGCGAATGGACCTGCGCCAACGGGCATTACACGTGCGAGGATTGCCGGCTGGCTTCACCGGAGGACGCCGTGGAACGGGTATGCCGGGAAACCCACTCCGCCAATCCCCGCGAGATTGCCGATTTAATCATGAGACACCCGGCCTTTCACCATCACGGGGCCGAACACCACCTCCTGGTAGCCCCCTCTCTCCTTACCGCCGTGGCCAATGCCACCGGGAACCGGGTGGATCCGGCCAGGATCCGGGCCGCCCTGAAACGCCTGAGCGACATCCCCATCGGGGTGTGCAGCAGCCGGGGGGATTGCGGCGCGTGTGTCGGTGCAGGGGCCGCCCTGGCGATGATTGCCGGCGCCTTTGGCACCCCGGCCCAGCGACGAAGCCGCGCACTCCGAACAACCGGTGGCGCGCTGATGCGCCTGGGTGAAATGGGAGGCCTGCGGTGCTGCAAGCAGAGCGTTTATGTCGCGCTGGAAATCGGCTGCCGGGTTTTAGCCGAGGAATTAACCCTTTCCCTGAATATGGGAAACCTCACCTGCGGTTTTTCCCCGAGCATACCGGACTGTAAGAAAGAAAACTGTCCGTATTATTAATGTATTATCAATGATGGATAATGATTGATAATGATGGATAATGATTGATAATGATTGATAATGAGTGATTAATTAATAATAATGAATAAACACAAATGGCGGTTGTTAACCGATGGCATTCGGGATCCGTTCCGGCATTTTGCCGTGGAAGAAGCGCTGCTGCGGGGGATCGACACCGGCGAAACCGTTCCCACGCTTCGCCTTCGGCAGGTCGAGCCTTCGGTGTTTATCGGCGTTTACCAGTACCCGGAAGAGGATGTCGATGTAGCCTATTGCCATACTCAGGGCATTCGCATCGTGCGCCGTCCCAATCCGGGCGGCGCCGTGTACCAGGATGCGGGGAGTTTTTGTTATTCGTTATTTTGCCCGAAAGCATTTCTGTTTAACCGCTTCAACATTCGCGAAGCGGAGCAATTGTATCCGCTCATCGGAACCGCCATCATCGAAACCTGTGGGGATTTCGGCGTAAACGCGGAACTTTCCCCGGTCAATGACGTGACGATCGGCGGCCGCAAAGTGTATGGTTCGGCTCAGATCGAATTTTATTCGGCGTTTGTTCACAGCGGAACCTTTCTGGTCAACGCCGACCGAGAGGAAATGGAAAAGTGCCTGAAACCGTCCATGCTGAAATTTAGCGACAAGGGATTCCAAAACGTCAAAAACAGGGTCATCAACCTGGGTGAAGCCGCGGGCAAAGATATCGCCATTCAAGCGGTCATGGACCGGCTGGTGGTTCATCTCGGTGAATGCCTCGGGGTGGCGTTTGAGGCGTCCGGTTTAACCGTGGCTGAAACACTTGCAGCAGACGCCTTGTATCGAGAGAAATACGCAGACCCGGCATGGACCTTCAGAAAAAAAGAGGCCCATGCGGTGGTGGTTTCGACCAAAGCGCGAAGCGGGGTCATCACGCTGGAAGTCTCCCTGGACGGCGACCGATTGGTCGGGGTTCACATGAAAGGCGATTTTCTGGTACCGGACCAGGGTGAATTGGACCGGGTCACGCATGCCCTTAAGGGCAAGTGCATCGGTGCCGCATCGGCAATCGTCAACGCGAGCGCTTTACCCGCAGATATCAACGAATCGCTCATCGAACTGTTAACCAGTATCGAAACGTCGAATCGAAAGGAGAATCGAAAAGGAGATCGGAATGACCGGAAACGAACATGAACACCGCAGCGAAACCGGACGCCGGATGAGACTCGAAGTTCTGGTGGCTTCCCCGCCGACTTCGAAATGTAAAAAGGTCATCGGTTTAATGGAAGAAATGGTTGCGGCTTATCCGGGAAAATTAAAACTGGATATTTATTATGCCGGCGGCCAACTCACCATCACACCGACGGGTGGGTTTCAGGCCGAAGGAAAATCGAAAAAAATTCCCTCGTCGTTTGTCAACGGATGGCAGGTAGCGTCGGGTGACATTCCGGACCCCGCGGAGCTACGGGAAACGGTGAGCAGGGAAATCTCGAAAGAAGAGGAATTTTGGGAAAAATAATTCGTCACTAATTTTTTTGCCCGGGCGTTCATCTTTTATTGAATCGTAACGTCAAAAGTGGTAGAATCAAAAATATTACACGATAGAAGGAGAACGAGATATTGAACCTAATTGAACGTATGATTTTACCCACTCGAACAAAACGCACATTCTTTTTCATCCTCTCCGATATCCTCTTTATTGCCTTCGGTTATTATTTCTCCTTCTACTTACGGTTCGGATTTATCTATCCCCCCAAATACCAATCCCATTACCTGTGGTGGCTTCCGGGCATCGTGCTCATCAAGTTAATCGTTCTGGCCCTGTTTCGAATCTATAAAATCAACTGGCGCTTTGTCGGGATCACCGAACTGGGAAATATCACCAAAAGCGCCCTCACCTCCACCGGGATCCTCTACGGGATCAATATCATCCTGCGCTACGTGGCCAGCGCCTATTGTCTGCCCCGAGGCGTGCTGATCCTCGACGCCATTGTGAGTTTCGGCCTGATCGGGTTTCAAAAAATTTCCAAACGTCTGTACATCGAATTGTTTCTAAATACGGGAACCGGAAAACGCACCTTAATTATCGGCGCGGATATCACCTCGGAACGGCTGGTCAAAGAACTGAAAAGCTCCAAATCCAATAAACTGATTCCCATTGTGTTCATCGATGAAAGCCGCATGCGCATCGGTACCCGCATCAACGGGATTCCGGTCCTGGGCGGATACGAGAAAATCAGTGAAATCATCAAAACCGAGAAAGTCGATACCGTGCTCATGAACCTGCCCAAAGCCTCCCATAAAAAAATCGGCGAACTCTTTGACGTGATTACCAAATCCGGCGTGGACGATATCAAAATCGTTCCCCACGTGGATGAATACAATAATAATATCAATGTGGTCAAAGATATCAAAAACCTCGATATCGATGACCTCCTGTCCCGCGAATCGGTCAAGGTCGACTATGAGGAAATCGTCAATTTCCTCAAGGACAAAACCATCCTGGTGAGCGGTGCCGCAGGCTCCATCGGCTCGGAAATCTGCCGAAAACTCGTTCAATTCGGCGTCAAACACGTCGTGGGTTATGAGATCGATGAAACCGAAGTCTTTCATCTGAGTAACGCCTTGAATAAACTCAAAGCCCCTGAGCAATCCGTGGATATCATTATCGGCGATGTCCGCGACCGCGACAAACTCGACCGGGTATTCGACACCTATAAACCGGATATTGTGTTTCATACCTCGGCCTACAAACACGTTCCCCTGATGGAAATGTTTCCGGAAGAGGGAATCAAAACCAATGTATTCGGAACGGTCAACCTGGCCGAAACCGCAGTAAAGCACAACGTCCGAATGTTTATCAATATCTCGACCGACAAAGCGGTGAACCCCACCAGTATCATGGGCGCCACCAAACGCTTCAGCGAGATGATTTGCCAGGCGCTCAACGGCGAAAAGACCCGGTTTACATCCGTTCGGTTCGGCAATGTCCTGGGAAGCCGAGGCAGCGTGATTCCCACGTTTCTCGAACAAATCAAAGACGGCGGACCCGTGACTGTCACCCATCCGGACATTACCCGGTATTTCATGTCCATCCCGGAAGCCGTTCTCCTGGTCTTTCAAGCGGCTTACATGGGCAGCGCGCACGGCGGCGAAATCTTTGTCCTGGATATGGGCGAACCGGTGAAAATTGTGACCCTGGCCGAAAACCTGATTCGCCTCAACAACATGGAACCGTACACCGAAATCGATATCCAATTTACCGGCCTTCGCCCCGGCGAAAAACTCTACGAGGAACTGCTCACCGCCGAAGAAGGCACGGATGCCACCACCCACGCCAAAATCTATATCGCCCGACACGGTCGTTCCCTCCCGACCGGTACCCTGGAAACCGCCAGGGAAGAATTGACACACGCCTTGACCGAACCCCAAACCATTAAGCGCATTTTAAAACAATATGTGCCTTACTTTCAAGAGGCGATGGACCATTAGGAATGAGACGGCATGCTGAAAAACTGAAATGGATCATCCTCGGCCTCCTGGTCCTCCTCTCCCTCAAACCGCTGTTATTTACCGTTGACTTTATCCGGGCCAGTTTCACCATTCGAACCAATCCCACGGCCGCAGGCGCTGCCATGGGCCGCCTATTAGCGTATAAACCGTCGGCTTACCGCCTCTTCAACGAGCACTTTCCCCTCGGCCTCGAAAACCACCTGATCAAAGACGCGGTCTATCACCATGACCGAAACCGACTGGGAAATCTTCCGGGCTTATCGAAATTTTCCGATAACTTTTATCTTCAACACGTCTTGGGAAATCTCAACGCCCCAAGGATCTGGCAACACCTCGACGATGTGTCGTTGGATCTGTTGATCGACCCGAGGATGAACGATACCACCATGGGCATCCTGCGCCACCTGGCGCCGAAACCGGATGAAGCCTTTTTTAAAAATCTGGCGGACTTTACCTGGTGGAAAGGAAACGAACGGTTAACGCTCGCGATCATGGCCACGTTTTTGGATACGGCGTCTCCGCGGGACGTGCCGTTTCGAACCGATGCCTTGCCCTCTGTTCCATCCCCGCCGTCGCCCTTTACCCGTTTTGCCACGAGCGACAACCTGATCCGGTGCGGGGACTTTGAAAATCCCCGGTGCGTGGAAACCGAATGGTTCTTCTCCCGAATGGCAAACGCCAAAGCATTCGGCCGAGGATCGTTTACCATGGGCATGGATCATGTGAAACGCCCGGGAAGCAACACCCCCAACACCGTGATCCGGTTGATGGGTTTTTATGCGGGCCGCGATTCCGGTAAATCCCTTCCCCGGGCCGGCGCCCGCGTGACCAAACGCCTCCCCGCGGAAAATGGTTTTTATGTTTTTCGCTGCGATTATTATCTTCATACCGGAAGCGAGGCGCCCTCGATCTGGCTGGCTGCCGGTTTGAGCGAAGTCCGTCTGCCCGCCGAACCCGGAAAATGGAAACGGGTGGTGATGATTGTGAATAACACCTCGAATCAATACGAGTACTTCCAGCCGCTCGTTCGGATGTGGGGAACCGGCACGCTGCTGCTCGATCAGGTTTATTTCGGAAAAATAAAAGACCGATTTTCGATTCCCGAACCCTCGGAAGTCGTTATCGCGGACTGCGGACATTGATGGTCATGAGCGATCATGCAAACCAAGACGTCGTTTCCAATCGTTGAAGCCCGCTGGTTTCCGGTGGTGGTTCTGCTCATCGGGCTGGGCATCGGGTTGTTTCATGTGTTTGTGGTACCGCCCTTTCAGGGACCGGATGAGGTTCAGCACTTTTTATATTCCGCCGCTCACGCGACCGACAAAACCACGATTCGACACATCGAAGCTCAAACGCTTCAATTGCTCAAACAATCCAAATGGTTTCATTTCGTGGGCATTGGTCCCGGCTGGGAAAACATCCGCCGAATCTCCGATATTCCGTTCGTGTTTCATTTCGATCCGGACAAAGCGTCCAGCCGAAATACCGCGTTTCATCTCCTGTACGGAAAAATACTCCAACTCTCCGGGATAAAAGACCCGCTAAGCGCCTTTTATTTTCTTCGATTAATTTCGACGTTTTTTTACCTGGTCTTTCTCATGCTGGTGTTTTATTTTTTCAAACGTCATTTTCCGGGGCGATGGGTCGTCTTATTTACCGGTCTTCTGGTGGTTTTTCAACTGGGAACCATCATGAATGCCGTCAACTACGATGTGTTGATGGTGTTGGTGGGAAGTTTGTTTTTCATGGGTTCCTTCCGGTACCTGTACTTCGGGAAAAGCCTTGATTTTCTGTTCCTCATGCTCCTTGCCGCTGCTGCCGTTTTAATCAAGTTAACGGGTTTCATCTTCCTGATTTACCTGCTCCTGCTTCCGGTGTTGCGAATCAAACCCCGGCCCGGCAGCGGGATAAAATGGTTGCAATACCCGGCCATGACCCTCATCGTGTTGATCCTGGCCTTCGGTTGGCTCAATTACCTGCTTCCCGAACGGTTTTTTACATTGTATTCCCAGCTCGCCAAGCTGTGGAATGATTTGAGCGTTAGCCTTACCGCTCAGGGAGAGAAAGCGCTCAATGCCGGTTTTTTTAATTCCATGATCGATAGTTTTTATTTTTGCACCGGATGGATGGGGTTCAAACTGAATGCGGCGTGGTACATCGCCATTAAAGTGTTTTTGGCGATCGCTGCCATCGGGCTCCTCATGGCCCTGTTTTTCAAAAAAATGCGCGCCGCGGTTTTGGAGAAAAAATGGTTACTCTACACGGGTGTGGCCTTGGCGCTGCAAGTGTTTGCCACCTGGCTCTATTATGGCCACATGCCGCTCTCGCAGGGCCGGTACGTGTACCCTCTGATTCTCCCGGCGATCGTCATCGTTTATTCGGGGCTAACGATCGTCGAAAGAGGTCTTGGATTTAAACGCGCATACCTGGTTCTGAGCTTTATTCTGTTTCAGGTCGTGCTGTGGGTATTTGCCGCCGCGCGAATTCTAACGGTTTATTACATGGAAATTGCCTCCCCCCATCCGGGGTTATAGGGAAACCGATTCAACTCTTTTGTTGGTGAATTTGAGATGATGGTAAATAAATTGGAAAATAAATTCGAAAAAATGACGGGCCTGGCGATTATCGCCTTTATCCTGATCGTTTATCTGCCGTCGATCCACAATTACCTGGCCGGCGATGATTTCGAATGGCTGGACGCTTCCTACGGAGGGCTGAAACATCCGTCGAAATTATTGGAGACCATCAATCATTTCTTCCGTCCCCTGATCAAATTAACCTACCTCTTCAATTATGCGATGATGAAAACCGAACCCGTCGGTTACAACGTGTGTACCCTCGCGTTTCATTTAATCAATGTGGCGTTATTATTCCTTTTGATGGTTAGGGTCACCCGGCGCCTGCCGGTTGCCGGATTGACCGCGTTGGCGTACGGGATTTCGGCCAAATATTCGGAAGTCACCTTGTGGTCGGCCGGACGTCCGGATTCGGTCCTCCTCATCTTTATGCTCGGGGTTCTGATCCTTCTCAACGGCCGGAACGGGGAAAAAACCATCGGCCGTCATGCCGCAATTTTAGGCCTTGCCGTTCTGGCGGCAGGCGCCAAAGAAACCTGGGTTCTTCTGCCATTTCTGGCGCTCGGCTTTTTATGGATCGTCAAACAAAAGCCGTTTCTCTCTGCGGTCAAATCGACCGTCGGACTCTTTCTGTTGCTGATCCTGTATGTGGGTTATTTTATTGGGCTTCCCTTAATAACAGCCAACGCATCGCCCACGGCATACGGGACCGCCAATATCCTCACCATGATTCATAAATTCGGTTTTATGCTCGCCAGCTATGTGGGATTGGGCGATTCCTTTACGGGAACCCCGTTTCAGTTGATGTTAGTGGCATTGACGTTAATCCTGCTGACGGGGTGGATGATTGTACGGAAAAACCGACTGGCGCTTTTCGGCCTGATCTGGATGCTGGTCACGGTGGCGATTTCGCTGCCGATTTATTTTTCACCCAGTCGGTACAATTACCTGCCCCTGGTGGGATTTTGGATGATGGTGATGGCACTGCTGGAATGCGACATCCTTGCGCTCATGAAGCGGTTTTCCATTAAAAAGGTTCTCGTGGGTGCAGCGATCGGTTCGGCCGTGGTGGCGTATACCCTGTTTCAGGTGTTGATGCTTCGGGTGGAAGCGGCGGACTACCGTCAACGTGGGGATTCCCACCAAATACTGGTGGAGATGTACCGCCGGGTCAAAGACGCGATTCCCCCCAACCGGCCGTTGGTGTTTATCGATCTGGGACAGCGGCGCGCCGTGGATGAATTGGCGCGCCATATCAAGGGGTACCGAAAATTACTCTTTGTCCGGGAACGCGCCATATGGCAACAGGTCTTTTTGGGGCCCATGGCAAACTTTGCCGGCGATCCGTTTGCTCGAAGACTGGCGAGCGTGCCGCCCCATGAGGTCTCAACCGTATTAAGCGGCGAATGGACGGTTCTGGTTTTTACGGATTCGGGTTTTTTTATTCCCCGGACGTCGGAATACAAACAAAAAGTCCGGAGCTATTTCGGACGCTACGGACAATTACCTTATAAAGTGGAGGTATTAAGATGGGAACAAGAGAGTATTTAAAAACGATTCCCTACGGGATCGAGGAAAAAACACTAATTATTATTCCTACCTACAATGAGCGGGAAAACATCGTGCCTCTCATGAGCCAACTCATTGAGACCGTTCCGGGTGCCCATATCCTGGTGGTGGACGACCATTCCCCGGATGGAACCGGGCAGGTGGTGAACGATTTTTCCCAACGCGTCTCGGCTCACATCTCCGTTCTGGAACGTTCCGGGGAGCGGGGACTGGGACGCGCGTACCAGGCCGGACTCTGTTATGGCATCGAGCAGGGTTATGACATTCTGATTACCATGGATGCGGACCTGTCTCATAACCCGGTTCATTTGCCGGCCATGCTCAAGGAGTTAAAAACCAACGATATGGTGATCGGTTCCCGGTACATTAAAGACGGCGGAACCATCAACTGGCGCATTCGACGCATCCTGTTGAGTTGGCTGGCCAACCGGTTTGCCCGCTTCATGCTCAACCTCAAGGGAAGCGATTTGACGTCGGGATTTCGCGCCTACCGTCGGACGATTCTGGAAAAGATCCGTTTGGATCATGTCAAATCCAACGGCTACTCCTATCTGGTTGAGATGCTCTTTCGGGTACAATGTCAGAAGGCCCGGATCGGGGAAGTACCGATTATCTTTTTCGATCGCACCATGGGAGATTCCAAAATCTCAAGGAAAGAAGTTTACCGGGGAATCCTGACGCTGCTTCGGCTCCGGTTCACCCGAGATCAGGATTCGTCATCGAATCATGATACACGAAACGAGACATGAGACCCGAAATTGCTAACCAAACCAAAATCTGTCCGCTGTGCGGGTCCGGGAAATTCGGATTGCGTTATCCGTCGACGATTTCGCGTTCCCGTTCATCGAACCAAAAAGGCTGTTATTGCTGCACGAGTCATGAGCTGTCCCAGCATGGCGATATTGTCCGATGTGAGGAATGTGGGATGGTCTTTAACCATCCGAAGCCCGATGGGGATGAATTGCGGCATATTTACCAACAGGTCGAGGATCCGCTTTACCTTGAAGAGCAGGACGCGCGAAAACGCACGTTTCAACGATCGCTGGATCAACTGCATGGTTTTGCGTCTCCTCCGGGAAACCTCCTGGATGTCGGATGTTACACCGGGGTATTTATGGAAATGGCAGCGGCTCACGGTTGGAAGGTCGAGGGTGTGGAATTGAGCCAGTGGGCCGTAACCGTGGCGCGGAAAACCGGAGTTGGGCCGGTGTACGATCAGCCCCTGGATGGGTTGAATCTTTCGGCGGAACGTTACGAGGCGATTACCCTGTGGGATGTCATCGAACATTTGATCGACCCTGCGGCCATGATCGCTGAGGTTCACCGTCTGTTAACACCCGGCGGCGTGTTGGCGCTCAGTACCCATATGATTGACAGTTGGGCCGCGCGAATTCTGGGAACCCGCTACCCGTTTTTTATGGAAATGCACACGGTTCACTTCTCCCGACGAACGATCCGACGCCTGTTGGAAAGCCAGGGGTTTGAGGTATTGGCAATCAAACCCCATCACCGGGTGCTTCGACTGGGTTATGTGCTGGAGAAATTGTACCATTCGGTTCCGTTTCCTCTGATCCGGTGGTTATCGAAAAAAGGATGGATCGCGGATCGCTTTATTCGTATCGGTGTTTTGGGGTTGGTCAACGTCTACGCCCGGAAGAAGAATGAGAGTGGCAGGGATTCCGTGTAAATTGCGGGATCGGAGAGACGTCTCGTTTATAATATTTATCACATTTTGAAGTTGATAGATTTGCAGTTGATAGAATTATAAATTCATCGCATAATATATATGTACAATTTCGACAATCTATTTTATGGGGGGAAAATATGAATATCGTTTCAGAAGAAATCGTTAACGTTAAAGAGTTACTCACCGGTTTAACCGAAACCGTCGCCCTTCGATCCGCATATGGGCAAGAAACCAACGGAAGACTGCTGGGAACGACTCTGGGAACGTCTCTTTTAAATGAGATCCTCGAAACCTTGTTTTCAATTTTTAAAGACGCTCTGGAGGTCGTTCAAAACAGTCAGGTCTCTATAAGGAAAACGCAATACACGTCGCTATCCTCGGATTTGAAAAACGAAACAATCTTAACGGGGTTATTGATTATTCCCAGAGTCATACCCGGAAACACATTACCGATCATGTGCTTTCAACACGGGACCGAAATTTTAAAGGATTTTGCGCCATCCCAATATATAATCAATAAAATCCAATATTTTATTGAAGTATTAATTGGAATGATCTTTGCCGCAAGCGGCAAATACGCGGTTCTGATGACGGATTACCAGGGATTGGGTGATGATGAAACCCATATTCAACCTTTTGTGGTCGCTGATTCCTTATCCCAATCCGTTGTTGATTTTTTACGGGCAACCAAAGATATTTATTTCAAAGCCAATAACTTAAACTGGGATCAGGAGTTATTCCTTACGGGGTACTCCGAAGGGGGGTATGTGACCATGGCAACCGCTCAAAAAATTCAGGAAAAATACGCCAATGAATTTACGATCACGGCTTGTGCTCCGCTCGCCGGCCCGTATTCCATCTCCGAAGGCATGCGCCTCGTGATGATCGGAAACATGCCGTACCGGTACCGTCATTTCTTACCCATGACCATCCGCGGATACAATGCCCGATATGGCGATACCTTTGCCGGAGGATTCTTTACCAAAAAGAGGGCATTTAAACCCGAATATCAGCATCTTTGGGACCTTGTCGACGGTTACCATTCCGAAGAGGAAGTCATCGAACGCATGCCGCCGGTTCCCCGGGAAATTCTTTCAAATGAGATCCTGCGCGCGTTCGAAGAAAGAGACCCGATCGTCCTTGATGCGCTGAGAGCAAACGATACCTACAATTGGAAACCGAGGATCCCCATGCAGCTCTTTCATGCCCGAGCCGATGAGGTGATCCCTTATGCCAATTCGGAAATTGCCCAGGGAGAATTTCGGAAACGGGGAATCGAAATCCCAATTATATCAATAAATCCCCTTAGCTTTTTTCCCGGTCCGGTTCATCTTAAAGCGTCCATTCCCTGCTTTGCTGCGGCGTACAATTGGTTTGAGGATTTACGGATTAAGTAGACGGGGGTTACCCATCGAGGTGCTTGGCCCAGACCTGACAGAATTCTTCATAAGCGGGGCGGAAAAAACGTTTGACGGCAATGGCAGCAATCACCACCGCAATGGCCGGCGACAGTCCCAAATGACTCACCAGAGACGTGGTGACAAAACCCGCCAGCGCGATTTCACTCAATCCCACGGTATGGGCCAATTTTGACCGATCCTCCAAATCCCTGGCGCTTGAACCGCAAATCAATCGATGGGCTTCGACATTCCAGCGGTTGAACAGGCGCTTTCCGAATTCCCGGACATCATCTTTAATGCCCATATGCGTTTGATCGTAGGTTACGTCAGGCTCGAATGAGCTGCAAATCGTGAGGTCCTTGGAAATCGCTTTGGCCCGAATCCCCAATTGCTCGTAGAGCTGATCCTCGTCTGCCATTAATAGTTTTTCCGCGGCATCTTCGGCTTGTAATGATAAATCAGACATGTTCATTTCTCCTGGTCATTGAATCTCATTGAGATCATTGAATATCATTGAATATCATTTCGATCATTAAGTAAATCTTCCAACGGTTTAAACGATAAGGTCGCCGAACCAAACAACGTATACGCTAATCCCAGCGGATTATGAAGGTTAAGAAAATGGCGCCGGGCATTGAGTAAAACCCTGCCGATCGTTTCGCCCGTCAACATATCGGTTAAAAACTTTTCGGCAAATGGATGCGCAAATTCGGTGGTCATCGGACACTCCGTGCCGATGACGCTTTTGGCTCCGCGATCGAGAAAAAAATGGATGAAACTATCGGATAATGAAGGGGTAATCTGCGCAGACTCGCACATATTTAAAATCACAAAGGGATTGGAGGTGAACCGGTCCACGTTCCCATAGAGTTCGTCCAGGTATATCTTGCCATAGCTCAATTCGATCCAGGAACGGTCGGGTTCAAACCGGTCTTTTTTGATGGCGTCGTAAAGGAACCGGTGGGTTTCGCGTTCCGGGGAGTCGGCATCCAGTCGTTGATACCGACTTAAGAAGAGATCGAAATCCGGTCCGGCGCCGATGTCGGCTTTCCGGTGCCGGGTATACCCGTGGGTATAAAAATAAAGAATATGAGCGTTGCAATCCCTCAACACCGCATAGCATGAATCGGCGTTTAGGATTGGCGGAAGACTGACGTCGATTTTAACCGGATGATTCGCCTCCATTAATTGTTCCATGAATTGGCAATGTGCTTTGGCATTCGAGAAATCTTTCCACAGCATGAATTCAAGCCTTAGTTTGTCTTCGAGATAAACCGGCTCGTCCGTGCTTTTGAGCGTATCGAGGGCTTGATGTTCGATGCAATAGCGGGTACCCCAAAACCCGTCGATGTCCGGCAATTCATAATCTTTTTTGGATGGCTCGCGGTCGTAAATTAAATTCCAGGGGAAGACAAAATGAGACGCCTCTTTGGAGATGGAGATCTGGATCATTCCACCCGGTTTTATCGGATGCTCTTCCAACCATTTACCGATTTGAAACATGGCGCTGTTTTGGTCAAAACGCCAGAGTTTGGTCCACAGATTCCGGCCTGCCCTGGCAAGCCCGCGAATGTTTTTTATAAAGTCATCCTTATCGCCTTCGACCCCTTGGGTAAAGGTTTTACTCATGGCAATATCGGTCCATAGCCTGCGAATAGTGACCAGATCGTCATCAAGGTCTGAGGCGGACAGGCGAACCGGTGCACTAACGATAAGTTGTTGATTCATCGTATTGAGGAAAGCAAAATTAAAACAGAAATACTCGCCTTGTTTGGTAATATCGATATGCATATCTCGGGGATGAATATTGTCCAGGTCCAAGTAATGTCGTTCCAGCCGTTCCTGGGTGAACGTTATCGGTTTTTCCAAACCCAGATGCGACCGGGAGGGATCATCGAATTTTCCCACCACTTCCGCCCGGATGACCGCGACTTCGAGGAGGTTAAATTGGTAATACATGCGAATACGAATGGCGGCCAGATCATCTCTATTGACCGATCGGGAAAGCGGTCGAACTCGGAATAGCGCATTATGGGTCGAATCCTCTGTCGGTGGAAGGATCAGCGTTTGAACCGGTTCATCGATTTCAACGCCATCCCCTTCGGCAGCAACCATGATTTTAACCTCCTGTTTTTGTCTCGGTTCACGAAACGTTTGACGCTCGCTATATTCCGGTGGAATACCGGTCGGTTTGACGCGCACGGCAATTTCCAGGACATACCGCTGGTTCGCTTGAAGGGGGGATCCGTCGGGTATGCGCTGACTCGATCGGGCGCCCTCCCCATAGAAAAACGTATAATCCGCATATCGGGGAAGCGGTTCCATTTTCACCGATGGTGGCTTAAAGAGATCCTCACAATCCCTGTATATATCCGGTGCCGGCGGCATTGCGCCCGATGGTGAATGGATTTGGGGAGAAGGTTCACTCTCCGGTGCCGGGGATGGGGCGTGTTCAACGTCATCAACGTCATCGGATGAAAGCCCCCGGTAATACATCGATTCGTCATCGGCCACATCCGACCGGAGATCTTCCCTGAGATTTTGAAATCCGTCCGCATCCGGAAAGCATGTCTGTAACGGATGCCCCTTTGCGGCATCGGTGAACTCCGTCCTCACAAATTGCTCAAATTTTTTTAAGAGTATCTTTTTCTGGGCCCGGTCTTGATTCGGGATCTTTTCGTGTTCGATTAAGAAGTTGAGAATGGATTCGACAAAGGATTCAAGGATTTTGGCTCTTTCTTCGACGTTTTTGATTTTGTTTAGATGACGCCGCAATTCATCCGACGCATCGGAGATCGTTATATAGATATAGAATGCTTGCGTCTTTTTTAAAATAAACTCATACAGTTCATCCAAATTGCCTCGTCGGGCGATGTCAAGCAGACTGCGTTTGTCGGTGTTGTCGATCACATGAACCTCCATTATCATTCATTATAGCATAAAAATGAGAGTGTCATGCATTTCGTGTAAATGAAAAAAGGTTGCCAAAATTTTTGGGTCTTTGGTTTATTCGATGTAATAAAGAAAATTAATCATTTTAGTCCAAAGGGGAGAAGGTCATGCTTGGTATTAAGAAGTCTTTAAAAAATGTCCTCCGAGCTATTGCAAAATAATGCCGTATTACTTAAAATAAACTATTAAGATTTTTGAACAGGGTAGACATGGGAAATCCAATTGAAAAATTTCCGACCACGTTAATACTGAAGCGCATCTTGAAAGACAATCTCAGCGGAGAATTGGTCTTTGCAAATGACCATTTTACCAAACGATTACTTTTTACCAAAGGTCAACTGGTATTGGCCGAATCCACATTGAAAGAAGACCGGCTCGGAGATTTCCTATGCCGGGAAGGACGCATTACCCCGCAGCAACTCCGGGAATTGGAAGATATCCAACAACAGGAGGGAGAAAAAATCGGTAAAATCCTGGTCAAACACGGCATGCTCGATCAGAAAGACATCTTCCTTTCCCTCCGAAACCAGGCCAAAGCCATCGCCACATCGCTCTTTGCTCCGGTCAGCGGCCAGTGGACCTTCAAAATGGGAAAACCAACCGAAACCGAAGTCTCCAGGTTTAACCTCGATCTGGCAGAAATCATGATCGAAGGCAGTCAAAAAATCGATGATTTTTCCTATTACAAACAACGTTTCAATTATCGCGCACCCATCACGCTTCCCATTTCCGAAATTATCGGAAAATTATTATCCCCGGAACATTTCCGCTTTTATTTCAAACTTTCCAAATGCGACGTGATCGCAACGGGTCAGATTTTTTCATTGATGGAAATGAACGAAAAAACTTTCTGGTCCCAGTTGGTGATGCTATACCTTCTCGGAATCATCGACTTCACCGATTTTCGAATCGACAGCAAAGCCAATCAGGATCTGGAAAAAGTCGAGGAACTTCATGAGAAACTGAAAGCCGATGCCATCGATCATTACCAATTGCTGGAACTCAAAGACACAGCCTCGGTCAACGAGGTCAAGGATCAATATTTTGCGTTTACGAAAAAGTACAGCCCGGAAAGTCTGGGGACGCAGGCAGATACCGATGCCGGTATCAAAGTGGAATATGTCATGGGAAAAGCCGGCGAAGCCTTCGAAACGCTGACCAACGAAGAAAAGAAAAAACAATACGACACGGCGCGTCAAAAAACAAACCCCGTATTAACGGAGGGCCACAAAAAGGTATCGCCCCAGGAAAAAGCCAAAGCCCTGTATTTAAAAGCCCACAGTTTATTCGAAGACAGTCAATATCTGGATGCGGTGCATTTGATGGACGAAGCGGTCGGCATGGATAGCTCCCGCCCGTCCTACTTTCTGCTCCTGGGGTTGTCCCAATCCCGGGTTCCCGAACTGCATCCGCAAGCCGAAAAGTCCCTGCAAATCGCTGCGCGCATGGAACCCTGGAACGCAGACCCGGTGTTTTATCTCGGTCAATTGTACTGGAGCGAGAACCTCTTTAAAAAAGCGGAGCGCGAATTTCGACGCGCGCTGCAAATCAACATGGAGCATACCCTGGCGCTCCAAATGATTGAAAAAATCGAAAAACGATTTTATAAGAAACCGGGTTTTTCGCTTTTTCGGAAGAAATAGATCGAGAGAATCGGGGACTCTGGGTGCGTCCTTACGGATCACCCTTCGTCGGGGCGATTCGCGAATCGCCCCACATTTAATCTAGAGTTTTTATCTCCACCCACGTGGAATTAAAGGTCGGACCATTGCCGATCGTCTGCGTTTCGGGCGATATTAATTCATTCATCGGTCGGCCATCGTGTCCGATACTTTGCCGCGGCATCCACAGGGTTCCCGGCAACACCGCATCCGATACCTCAACCGCGACTTCCACCTGACCCCAGGTATTTTGTAACTGGACACGCTCTCCGTGTTTCAGATTCAACCGCGCCGCATCCTTTGCGTTTACGGTCACCACGGCGGGAATCGGTCCGTACTGTTCCGTAAACTGGGTACTGGTATAATGGCGCGTCGCACTGTTGAGCAGGAAAAATCGATTCGGTTCGATGGAGACGCGACGATGCACCGGCAAAGGATCCCATCCGCTCTTTTCTGCCGAGGTCGAATAAAATTCCAGTTTCCCGGACGGCGTCGGATAGGTATTGACGGGTTTTCGCCGTAAAACCATTGACTTTCCTTCCAGATAATCGGCGAAGGTTCCGTTTTCAAACGCGCCGTCAAAGGCTTTTTCCAATGCGATCCAGGGATCCTCGAATACCCGGGAATCGTTGACTCCCAGGCGCCGACCCAGTTCCTGCATCACCCAGACTTCGTTCTGACTTTCCCCCACCGGTTCGATCACCTTTGGGCAGTACCGCAGATGCGGATGCACCCAGGAGGCGACCATATCCGTTTTTTCAAAAAACGTTTGAGCCGGTAATACCACATCGGCATAATGGGCGGTTTCGGTCCAGTGGGTATCATGAACCACCAGAAACGTGTCGCTTCGCGAAAGTCCTTCGCGCAGCGCCGTTTGATAGGGGAGGGTCAGGGCAGGGTTCATGCCGTAAACAAAGATAAATTTAAACTCGCCGTTTCGGATACGATCGGCCGCAGCCACCTGCGAGATGGTTTTTACCGGCAACGCGAGATGCGCATTGCCGTTAATGTCACTTTTATCATAACCAAACGCCGAACTGTTGCTGTAGAAAAACCCGCGGTGCTGACCGCGCAACGCTGGAATCAACGCAATGGCCCGTGCCATATCGGCGCCATTGATGGCTTTTTGCAATCCGATCCCGATCATTGTGGCACTCTGCCGGGTTTCGGCGTACAACCGCGCGATGACCTCCACGTCTTTCCAGGAAAGTCCGGTTTCGGTTTCCACCTGAGCCGGCGTCCAGGCCATCACCGCGTCCGTTAACCGATCAAACCCCGAAGTTTCCGCTTCAATAAACGCGTCGTCGATTTGGCGGGTCTCGATGAGGATCCGGCAGATACCAAAGGCCAGGGCCGTATCGCTGAACGGTTTGGGTTGAAGATGGTTATCCGCGAGTTTGGCGACTTCGCTTTGTCTCGGGTCGATGGCCACAATCGTGGCTCCTCTGTTTTTCTTCGCTTTCAGGGCCAGCGCCCACAGGTGCGCCGAGCTTACCGGCGCATTAAACCCCCAGAATACAATCAGATCTTTGTCTCCCAGCTCTTCGGGAAGAAGACCGTACGGCTCTCCGTAGTGGAGGGATAACGCGACCCGTCCGGTGGCACTGCACATGGCCCCATCGGTTCGTGCCGCGCCCAGTGCGTTCCACAACCGGTGCGGAAATTCTTCGGACAGGAGCCCGGTGTTTCCCGAATAATCCATCATCAGGACTTTATCCCTTCCGAAACGATCGATCGTTTCTTTCAATTTGGCAGCAACCCGGTCCAGGGCTTCGTTCCAACCGGCACTCCGGAAACTCTTTCCGGGCTTATCTTGAGTTCGGATATGGGGTATCCGGACCCGATTTTCATACACCCGGGCCACGTCTTTTTGCCCTCGGGGGCAGAGGAACCCCTGCGTCACCGGGCTGGTCGGATCGCCGTCCACCTTTCGGAGAATCCCATCGTCTCCGACTTCAGCGGTTAAAAAACAGGAATCGTAACAATCCCTGGCACACATGGTTTTTACGGTCTTCATTATTTCCTCATTCAGTGTCTAAGAATACAATATTATATATGATTATGAAAGTTTTAAAAGCCATCGCTGATATCAATTTTCGCCTCAAATGAAAAAGGGGGCGGTTCGCGAACCGCCCTTGGCGCGGAATCATACTCAATAACCCCAATAAGAGCGTCGACTTTTTGGGTAGGGGCAGACCCGCGTGTCTGCCCGGAGTTCGCTGAAGCGAATTACTGAAAAAATAATTTCCCCTCTTGACAAAAACAGCTATTGAATGTAATTTTAATCTTAACAAATCTTTATTTTACAAATCAAAAAGGCTTAATGAGGCTTAATCATGGACGACTTAAGAATCGGTAACATTAAACGCAAGGAAAAAATTACTTTTTTCGTGAATGGAAAAGAGGTTGACGCGTACAAAGGTGAAACCCTGCTGGCCGCTTTGATTGCTGCAGGATACAAACAATTAAAAAAGAGTCCGGTGAAAGGAACCCCGCGCAGTGCCTTGTGCGGCATGGGGGTGTGTTTCGAATGTATCGTGAACGTCAACGGCGTTCCCAACATTCGGTCTTGCATGACCGAAGTCGAAAACAACATGAAGGTGGAAATCGATGAATAACCAAACGGATATCCCAAAATCCAAATACAATGTCGTCATCATCGGAAGCGGTTTTTCCGGAATTGTGGCTGCCGATATTCTGGCCGAGTACGGACTCAGCGTCCTGCTGACGGATGAAAACCTCCACATCGGGGGACAATTGCTCCGCAAAATCCCGGAAAATCTGGGCGAGTATGACTCGTATCATCCCGATTATGTCAAAAAAATCGGGTTTCGGTTTATCAAGAGCGTGAAAGAAAAGAAAATTACCATCATGAACCGGACCTGCCTCATGGCAGTCTATCCCGATAATCGGATCATGCTCGAAACCGAACGTAAAACCATCCTGGATGTGTCTTATGAGACCCTTCTCTTTTCCACCGGAGCCCGGGAACGTTACCTTCCCTTTAAAGGGTGGACCTTACCCGGCGTTTATTCGACCGGTATGATGCAAGTGCTGATGAAAAGCTCCGGGGTTCTTCCTGCCCGAAATATAGTCATCGGCGGATCCGGACTCTTTCTCTTTTCAGCCGCTTACGAATTTTTGAAAAACAAGGGAAAGGTGCATGCCGTCCTGGAACTCTCCGGTATGATGGATAAAGTCCAGATGATTCCGGCCCTCGTTCATCAACCCTCCAAAGCCGTTGAAGGCGCCCGGTATCTGTCCAAAATTTATTTGTCCGGTGTCCCGGTGAAATATCGTCATAAAATCATCGAAGCCCGGGGAAACCGCAGCGTGGAAGAAATCGTTACCGCCAAAGTGGATGCCAACGGCAAAGCCATTGCCGGAACGGAAAAGATATACAAAACCGATGCAGCCGCGATCGGGTGCGGTTTTATTCCCAATATCGAAGCCCCGCAACTGGCCGGGTGTGACCTTGAATTTGCCGACGCCAAAGGGGGCTGGATCGTTAAAACCAATGATAAACTGGAAACCTCGGTTCCCAACGTCCTGGCAGCCGGTGAAATCACGGGTGTCGGCGGTGCGTTAAAGTCCATTAACGAAGGCCGCCTGGCTGCAAACACCATACTGGAAAAATTCGAAAAAATTTCTCCCGCCGACGCGCAGCGCCAACAGAAGCACCTCACCACCGAGCGCAAACACCACATGCAATTTGTCCACTATTTTAATTCGCTGTACGCGATTCCGCAGGAAGCCGTCATGGATATTCCCGACGATACCATCATCTGCCGATGCGAAGATATTACCATCGGCGATATGAAGAAATACATCGCTGCCGGATACCGAACACCCAAAGCCTTGAAAACCGCCACGCGCGTCACCATGGGAAACTGCCAGGGACGAACCTGCGGCCCCCTGGTTTATGATCTCTTACGGTTCATGACCCACCAATCCCCCGAACAAACCGGCCTCTTTGCGTCCCGGCCCCCGCTCAAACCCCTATCGATTCATGCCCTGGCCGATTGTTTGAAGAACTAGGCGTTTGGAATGGATTTGGAAGAATTTCGAAAAAGAGGGTATGCGTGTGTCGATTGGATCGTTGACTATTTCCGAAACATCGAGCAGTATCCGGTAAAGTCAACGGTCTCGCCCCGCGATATTTTCAATCGATTGCCGGAACACCCACCCGAAACCGGCGAGAATTTCGACGCGATTTTTAAAGACTTTCAGGAGATCATTCTTCCCGGGATGACCCACTGGCAGCATCCCTCGTATTTTGCCTATTTCAACGCCAATAATTCGTACCCGTCGATTCTGGCCGAACTCCTGACCGCTGCCCTCGGTGCTCAGTGTATGAGCTGGCAGACCTCTCCGGCGGCTGCCGAACTCGAAGAACGCGTCATGCAGTGGACCGGCCAATTGATCGGGCTGCCGCCGACCTTTGAAGGGGTCATTCAGGATACGGCGTCCACGGCAACCATGTGCGCCATCCTCAGTGCCAGGGAAAAATACTCCGATTACGGGGTCAACGCCAATGGGTTATATCGGATGGATCGATTCACGGTTTACTGCTCCTCCGAAGCCCATTCGTCCATTGAAAAAGCAGTCAAAGTTCTCGGCCTGGGCAGAGAAAACCTGAGAAAAATCGCGGTGGATGAACGGTTTGCCATGGTTCCGGAAAAACTGGAGCAGGCGATTTGCCGAGACAAAGAGGATGGGGCGATTCCATTAGCGGTTGTCGCGGCGTTTGGAACCACGGGGTCCACGGCTATCGATCCCCTCGAACCCATTGTTCGCATTTGCCGCCAACACAACCTCTGGCTCCATGTGGATGCCGCTTATGCGGGAACCGCTCTCGTTCTTCCCGAAATGAGAGGGTTAATTCGAGGAATCGAAGCGGTCGATAGTTTTGTATTCAATCCCCACAAATGGATGTTTACCAACTTTGATTGCTCCGCTTACTTTGTTCGAGACCGCGAACCGCTGATTCGATCGTTGGAGATCCTGCCCGAGTACCTCAAAACCCGAGAAGGAAACCGGGTCAACAACTATCGGGATTGGGGGATTCAACTGGGACGGCGTTTCCGGGCGCTCAAACTCTGGTTTGTGCTCCGAAGTTTCGGTGTTTCGGGAATCCGGGAAAAGGTCGGTAACCATCTCCGATGGGCTCAGGAATTCGCATCCGAAATCGACGCCTCCGAGAATTTCGAACGTCTCGCCCCCACCCCGTTTTCCGTGGTGTGTTTCCGGTATAAACCCAAAGGGATTTCCGATACGGAAACACTGAACCGGTTGAATCAGGAATTAATGGAAACGCTCAATGACAGCGGAGCGCTTTATCTCACCCACACGAAGTTAAACGGAATCTTCACCCTGCGTTTGGTCATCGGTCAGACCCATCAGGAAAAGCGACACATTGACGCTGCCTGGCAACGTATTCAAGAAACGGCTGCCAGATTAAAGATATAGAATCTTGTCGGGGCGATTCGCGAATCGCCCCCTCTATCATCACTCTAAACGTTTATCACTCTAAGAGATCGGACGCCCAGACAATCTCAATTCCTTTGGATTTGATGTCATCGATGGAATCGTGAATCGCCTGGAGCGTGGTGGGAAAGGGATGGCCGATGGCAATGGCTTTCCCGTTTTGCTGGGCCATCTGAACCAACTTTCGAATCTGCGCCATGGCATTGGCATATCCGGGAATATGATCGATAAAAATATCCTTGTGCGTGGCTCGGACATGCATGGTTTTGGCCAGCTCATAGCCGATCGTATGACCGCTGGTTCGCGAATCGATAAAAAAGAGGTTTTGCTCTTTGATGATTTTTAAAATGCGGGTCATCAACGGACGGTCGGCGGTCACGCGCGACCCTTCGTGGTTGTTGAGCCCTGTTGCGCTCGTTACCACTTTTTTGGCCTTAAGAATCAACGACCGAATCTGGTCGTCCGTGGCGTTCATGGTAATCACCTCATCGGCGTTGTAGCGTTTCCCATTGGAATTTTCCGGCTGCATGGGAAGGTGAATCAGGGCTTTTAACCCATCCGCTTCCAATTCATGAACCACCTCGTGCGCCCGGCGCGAGTCCGGAAGGACCGAGGCGGTAATCGGAATCCCCAACCGCTTGAGATCATCGGCATTGGTATCATAAACTCCCATATCATCGATGATAAACGCAATTTTCGGCGTCCGACCGGAAACGGGCGGACGCGGCTCTTCCGGCTGAGGCGAACCCGACTCGGCCGGTTTCGCCTCTGTTTCATCTTTTTCCTCAGGAACCACCGGTCGTGGTTCCGTTGGCGGTTCCGTTGCTGCCGCCGATTTTTTGAATTTGGTAATCAACAGTAAATGCGTGACTTTATCATTGAACGATACCTTATAAAACACCACGGATTTATCCTTGAGTTCCTGAACTTCCGAAAGTTCCATGACCCCTTTGAGATGCGTCACCGCGCTATTGATTTTTTCGATCAATTTATTGTACCGGGCGTCATCGATATCCAGCCGGAAGTGAAACCGGTGTTGGGGATCCGAAAAATAATCGAACCGAATCTTATTGACCTTAACAATGGAAAACAATTTCGCGTTCAAGCGATTGACGCTCGCGTCATTGGATTCGAGCGGAATGATTTTGGTGAAAATATAGGAATTCCCGTTTTTTTTCAGATCGATAAATTCCAGAACCAGGATCGTCATGGCGGCTGCTGCGACCAGCAGGACCAACAGTTTTAAAAATGAATGATTGGATTTGGGTGGTTGATTACTCTTTTTCACATTATTTTTTTTATTTCTTTTTGCGAAGCCACTCGATGGGGTCCAGGGGTTGCACATGATTGCGAATCTCAAAGTACAGGGTTTTGCCCATCAGCGATCCGGTATCCCCCACCACCGAGATCGGCTCTCCTTCGTAAACGTTGTCGTTGACCTTTTTCAGGATCGTTTCGCAGTGGCCGTATAAGGTATAAAGATTTTTGGCGTGCTGAACAATGATCAGATTCCCGTATCCCTTCATGTAACCGACATAAACCACTTCCCCCGCGTACACGGCTTTGGCCGGATCCGTCGACGAGGGCCGAATCTGAATCCCATTGTTCAAAATATACGTATCGAATTTGGTACTTTTTTTCTTACCGAATGACGAAACGATCTTACCGTCGATGGGCCACTTCAGTTTTCCCTTTATTTTAGCCAGATCGATCGTTTGAATATCCGATTTCTCGGTTTTTCCCGCAATCAGGTGGTCCAGGTGAGCGGCTTCGGCTTCCAGTTCGTCCCGCATTTTAAGGTAAGCGGTTTTATCCCCGGTAATCTTTTGGGCGATGGACAGTTTCTCTAGCCGCAATTGATCCATGGCCCGGACCGACGCCTCTTTCAACTGCTGGAGGTTGGCGAGCCGGGCATGCTGCTCTTGCAATTCTTTCTTGACCCGCTCCAATTTGGCGATATTCGTTTTCAACTCGTTTAATTGGAGAAATTTGACATCGATTAAGGATGTAAAGAGTCGGTAATTGCGAAAGATTTGATCCAGGTTATCGATGTAACTAAAAAGCTTCAAATAGGTATTTCCCCCGACCTTGTAGAGAATGCGAAGGATTTTTCCGAGGTTCTTCTTCGAATCGTCGATCCGAGCTTCCAGGTAAACCTTTTCGGTGTTCTTTTTTTCCAACGCCATTTCCGCGTCTTTTAATTGAAACCTCAATTTATTATTCTCGATCGCCGTGATATTCAGTTCAAGTTCTACCCGGTAGATATCGTTGAGGATGGATTTTTCTTCTGTCTTGAGGCCATCCAGTTTATCGTTGATTTCTTTGATCCGATCATTGATCGTCTTTAATTGATCATTGGTTTGGGAAGATAAAAAAGACGAAGATAAACCGGTGCAACCCGCAATCAAGAGGAGAGCGGCAACAAACAATCTAACCACTAATCTAACACCTGTTCGTTTCATCGGAGGGGTATTGAGTGACATCGTGAGTTAAAACACAAAGACGCACGATGATAAACCGACGTTTATCATCGTGCGTCCTGGTTGTATGTTACACACACAATCAACAATAATTACTTTATTTTATTCTTCCTTTATTCCATGTTTCAATGGGATGCGAATCAAGATAATCGCCACGAGAACCAGAACCGCCAGACCGATCCAAATCGGCGGGTTTTTAAAGAATTCCGGCAGCGGCACTTCGGCGATTCGGAACGGAGCAAAACCCAATTTGGTCAAGGCCTCTCCGGCCACAAATCCCGAGGCGAGCAGGATCCCGATATTCTCGATTCGTTCTTTTTGGGAATCGGAGTAATTTTTCTTGGCAACGACCATATCCACAATCCCTTTGATCACGCCGCCCAAAAAGATGGCAAACGTGGTTTCCAGGGGTAAATACATACCGACACTGACCAGCATCGGGCTTTTGACCTGCATCAAGATAAACGCCAGGCCCATGAACATACCCACGATAATCAGCGGCCATGCCATTTTGCCCTGAACGATTCCCTGAGATAACATTTGCATCAGACCGGCCTGAGGGGCGGCAAGCGATTGACTGCCGAAGCCGCCTTCATAACCGCTCAGTTTTCCGACGGCAATATCAGACTGGTTCAGCATGTGAAGCACGGCAAACATCACGGCACCGGAAACCACGATACTGATGATGTTTCCGATTTCCATCTTCCACGGCGTACCGCCGAGGATGTGTCCGACTTTGAGATCCTGAAACATTTCGCCGGCAACGGCTGCAGCCACGCACAACAACGCGGCAACACCCAACACCGTCGACACTCCGGCATCGCCTTGAACGCCGATGGCCACCAGGATCAGGGCCGTTACGATTAACGCGGTTAAGGTCAACCCGCTTAAGGGGTTATTGGACGAACCGATGATGCCCACGAGGTAACCGGAAATCGCGGAAAAGAAAAATCCCAGGATGATCAGAATGAGTCCGGCAACGATTGCCGGGAAAATACCGGTTCCGAAGATGAACTTGGTGATGCAGAAAGCAACCAGACCAACGCCCAGTATGCCCATCAGGATCCAGGAGAATTTAATATCTTTTTCGGTCCGTTCGATATTGACTTCCTGACCGGAGGCGGCGCGTTTGACATCGGAGATGGAACGACCGATACCGGTGATCAGGCTCTTGCGCATTTTAAACAGTGTGGCCAAAACGCCCATCAGCATACCGCCGATGGCAATCGGGCGCACAATGCTTCGCCAGACCTGAGTGATCAAAAAGGTCGGGTCCGATACCTGTTGGGTGGCTGCGTCCATGGTGAGTTTCGGGTCTTTTTGCATCAGCATCGTGGCCCAGGTGGAGATAAATTCCGGTGTAATATTGGGAGCCAGGAAGTAATAGATAATCGGAGCCAGTAATCCCCATGCCAGAACACCGCCGCTGAAGTTTAAGGAGGCATACTTGGGGCCGATGATGTAGCCGACACCCATATAAGCGGGGCTGATCCCCGGTTGATACAAGAGCATTCCGCCTTTGCCTTTAAACACCGTTCCCGGGATGAGTTTTTCGGAGAAAACGTCGAAGAATTTTCGCACGTTTTCGGCTGCAAAGAGTTTTAATTCGGCCAGGGCCTGGAACACGGCTGCAACGCCCATGGCGCCGAAGAGGTATTTGGAATTGGCTTTGGC
>JBLMYT010000026.1:0-21675 GCA_050258455.1 Candidatus Omnitrophota bacterium
TACAGATAAAAGCGTTGACCGATATCCCGTTTATACCACTGCTGCATATCGATAATCACATAAGCGCCTTTTATCTTACAGCGGTAATCGAACTCCACGAGCGTGGCATCATCGGTGATGCGATGCTGGCCATTTAACATTTCAAATTCCTCGATGGTTTCCTCCAGGAAATCTTCGAGAAATTTTTTGGCTATATCGGGATCAGAAAAACACTTTTTAAAATACCTGTCGTAATTTAACGGCGCTAAAAACATATTTTTACTCCTTTCGCTATTAATATAAACATTTTTGTTAGCGATGTCAATGGGCAGATACAATTTTTATGAGTATAAATATTAAATCCAATTATGGGTGTTTCGATGGTGAGGGATATTTTCGAAAAAATCGTTAGGGATTTGCCCCTACTGCGGCCCGATAAATATCAGATCCGATCCATGAAATATTAATACCAACTTAATCACATGGGTGCTTTCCATGCTCTTCCTGAATTTTTCATCGATACTGTAACGTTGAAGCTGCTCTCCAGCGTCGATCTTTAATTTTTCAATAACCGCTTTCGATGGTTTTGTTTTTCGTTTTTCGCCGCTTTTTTTGATGTATTTAATTTCAAGCACATAAGAATATTTAATCCCTTCATAACCGGCAGTAAACGGTTCCATCACGATATCGGCATAACCTTTATTCAATTCCTTCTCCGTGTGAATGATGAACAGATTACTTAACCCCAAATAGATATTCAAAAAAGCTTGAATGGATTTTTCACCGGTCATTAAATCCCGAAGACTCATACTTTCCCGGATGCAGCCGGAAAGGTAGTCAAACAGCGGTTGCCATTCGCCATCGTACGCCATGTTGGTCATTAAGCTTGAATAGTGTGACAGATCAATGGAAAATACCCCGGTTTCACGGTATGCGGCTTTAATATAATCATAATACAGGCGCCGGATGGTTTCATTGGGAATTTCCAATCGAAGTCGATCTTTTTCCGTACCCTTAATGGTTAAAAGTCCGAAATAAAACAATAGCGATTTGAAATTATCCGAGTTCATCATCTCGTCCAAAGGAAACCCTTTGGAGATGAGCGAGGTGGTCTCTCCCTCTTCGATAATCTCTTTTAACTTACTGAAATTCCCATTGGTGATTTTGGTTTTTCCCTGGTCCAAAATAATGAGATGCCTTAATTTGCCGTAATCGATGCGGACATTCCGGTCGATCAAATCCTCGGGAATCTTTTTGGGCTCCAGATAATTGTCCATAAAGTACAGGACCATGTCGGGATTGAACAATTTGACATCATCCATTGGTGTAAACCGATAGTTGCCGTAAAACTCTTCCATAATACTCATTAAGTATTCGGTTGAATGGTCGATCCAACCGTTTTGTCTATAGTAGTCGATCATTTCAGCAACATCTTTTTGAGTGAAACCCAGCATCCGGCCTAAAGACGGTTCCAGCGAAATATTCTTTCCGATATTAAACCCGCTGGTCACATCGTCAAGAGTAACCGGAGAAACCCCGGTAATGAACAACCGCGTAATGGGCGCGTCATTTGACGTTGTTCCTTCTTTGAGGACACTGAAAATCGCTTTGAAAAAACCTTCGCCATGTGTCAAGCGTTGATAGGCGTCTTTACCGGAAGTCGTCAGGATGGTATTGGCGAAATTATCGTATTCGTCAATAATCACGTAAAGTTTGTGTCCGCTTTTGCGGCCGAGTGAAATGAGATACCTCAGGGCATCGATCACTGTTTCTCTGGTTTTAAGTTCCGCAATACTTTTTGTTTCGTCAACGCCCAGCCATGGATGGTACGTGGAAATAAATAATTCTCCCACTTCGAGCATATACGTGTACAAGGAATTTTCGATATGAGGGGATTCGGGATCTGTGGCAGAAAAGTTCAGCTTAAGGATCATATACGCATTTCGTTCGGTCGTGGGATGATGATATATTTCCGTGCCTTTGAAAAAAAAATCGAATTTATCTTTCATGGCAATGCTGTAATAAGCATCCAGGACATTGAGCAACAATGATTTTCCGAATCGGCGCGGACGGATAAAGAACAGGTATCTCCCGCTTCGTTCAATAATCGGAATATAGGCGGTTTTATCAACGTAATAGTAATTGTCTTGTCGGATGAGGGTGTAATCCGAAATGCCGTAAGGTATCATTTTTATGCTTGTTTCATTCATCGTATTACCTTTTCCATTATATATGAGGCGTTTCTATTTTTCAATAGGAAGATTTGCTATCCTCCCTTTTTGGACATTTTTACGTCCGAACCAATTTTAAAACCAAAATTATTCCCTTATCCCTTTCCCCTCCGTGTTCTCCGTGACCTCTGTGGCTAAATAAATAAATTAAACCCCTTGAAGAAATTTTCCAAATTTTATAAAATAAACCCTGATCATTTTTTCCGATTTAGAGGCATAAAATAAATGGATTATAAAATCGGATCCACCATTCCTGACGAAGATATTTTAAAATGCTTCAAAGATGAAGACGAAAATATCTTTATCGAAGCCCGGGGAGCTCCCGATTCGTTATTTCGGGTCACCGAAGGCAATCGGGTATATTACAAAATAAAAAAAGAGAGTATGCAAAACGAATCCTTAATCCTCATCGGCAAATCCCCTTGGACCCAACCGCCCCAAAACGAATGGGAAGGACCCGTTGCCCTCCAATTACCCGAAATCGACGCCGAAAGCGAAAGCCCATTCGATGTCATGGATTTTCCCACCGGCGAAAAGATCAAATTCCCCGGCAACGCGGAGGGCAGCGATTCGGACCTCAACGAAGGCATGATCCTCCCGGACCATCTTAAACCCTTTTGTAAAACCAATATGTATGGGGGATTCAGCCTGCGTTACAATAAATCCCTTTTTATGCTCGATAAAGATTACCGCATCGAAATCCGAACACCGGACTCATTCGCAGTGTACAACGTCGACTCGGAACTTCCCGAATTCGATGATAACGCGGATTTATCCGAAATCACCGTGAACCCGGATGCCGAACAAAACCTCGACACCAACGTTGAATTCTATAAAGGAGACTTCTTGCCCGCTGGCTTCAGAACCCAATGCGAAGCCGAATTGGACGCCGGCGGATTCAGCCGGATCATGATCGGAGACCACCTCTATATCCTGGACGACCGGTACTCGATTGTTCAAAAAATGAAAGTCTCCTACTTCGACGAAGACACCGATTCATCAACGTCCATTATCCTACCGGAACATGAGATCGTCGATCATCTGATCGCGGTCATTGAAACCTCCCTGAAGAAAAATAAAATCAGCGCGGATTTCTTCAAAGAATCCGTGCTGGATCCCAAAAATAGACCGACCCTGATTTCCGTCTACAACGGCGATTTGACCGAACTCAACGATCATACCCGCGAAGCCGCCGCATTCGGCGAAATTACCGTCCTGGACGAAAGCGGTTTAAGTCTGCTGAAAGCCGCACTCATCCATGAACTGTACATCAAATCGACCCTCGCCGGACGAGGCGAGAACATGCGCTTCTTTCTGACCGCCGTTGTGGCTGCCAAACCCGATGGAACCATCGACCATATCGATGAAAAGGTCTCGTTTGACAAACAACAACGCATGGTTGAATTCTTTGGAGAACGGGCCAATATCTATACCGATAAAACCGATATCATTAAACGGGTCTACCGCCAAATTCGAAGTACCATCTACAATCAATACCAACAATTCATGGATGCAGAGGAAAAAATTCTGTTTCGCGCTTTTTTAATCTTAAAACTCTACGAATACACCACCCGCCTGGACCGAGGAAACGGCTTGACCATGATCCGCTTATCCCGCGATATCATGGACCATTAAAACAAAAGCGGAATGACATACACAATCAAGGCGCCGCTTTTATTCTTGTCTTTTTTCTCCCACTTAAAATCCAATACCCATTTCTCTCGCTTTAATTCAAAGAGTTTGGCTTCCACAACATCGGGCAGAATCGCTTTGGACGCCGAGTGCAACCCCTTACCCACGATGATTCGAACGGTCCGAATCCCTTTGTACCGAGCATTCCATATAAAAATCCGGGTTTTGGTTTCCGCTTCCCCCGATTTGTACCCATGCAAGTCCAGTTCGGCCTGAGGCGAGGGATACGACTTAATCTGCTCACCGACCGATAACGGCGCCACATCTGCCAACGCCTTTTTCTTTTCATTCAATAGACTCTTCTGATTGTGATCAGTGGCATATAATTTCAAAAGTGTTGAGAATTCTTCCCGCTCCTGTCTCTGATCGGAGGTCTTTTCCCTCGGTTTGGCCCCAAACAAATCATACAAATTGTCCTTGTCCGTGAGGATACGGATGCCTTTTTTATCGGTTTTGGGGAAATATCGTTTTTTTTCATCCTTGCCATCGGCCGGACAATCCCGAAACGACGACCCTTTGTGCGTCGTTGACTGAAGCGACGAGGGACGCGATTTTTTCGATTCTTTCGATTCGTTTCCGGATGCGGGAGAGGAGAAACGCGAACCGGAAGACTCCGGTCGGGAATCGGTTTCCTTCGTTACGAGGGTTCCCCTAACGCCTGATAGTCGTTTTTCTTTTTTCTCTTGCCGTTTTAGATAGCGAAAAAGGTATGCGAAAGAAGAAAAGACGTGCCAATTGGTCATGCAGTATATTTTATAATGAAAAATCGGTAAATTCAACCACTTCTCATCAATAATATTAATTTTTTAGTCCCTTAATAAATGTAACATTTTATGTTATACTTAAGAATTGAATAAGGAATAAAAATGAAAGTCGTATTCACCGGAGGCGGAACCGGCGGTCATGTTTATCCCAATATTGCTATTTATGAAGCAATAAAGGAAAAATACCCAGGTTCGACATTCTTATATGTGGGCGCCAAAAAAGGCGCCGAAAGCCGCATTGTTAAAAACCTTTCCAATCCCATCGAATTTATCGATGTGCCGACCAAGGGGCTCCCCCGGAATTTGAAGAGTTTCCATTCGCTGATCGCCCTGCTCCACATCTTGTTGGGAACCATCAAAAGTTATTTTATTCTGAAACGGTTTAAACCGGATATTGTCATTGGAAGCGGCGGGTATGCGTCGGCGCCGATCCTGTTTGCGGCTCATTTCCTCAAAATTAAATCCTTTATCCATGAACAAAATGCCGTTCCCGGACGATTGAATCAATTTATTGCCCGATTTGCGGCCAGAATCGGTGTCTCTTTCTCTGCGACGGCCAATTTCTTCCCGGAAGACAAGGTGGTTGTCACCGGCTATCCGTTGCGAAAGGCCATCCGGTTTAACAAGAGCGAAAATGTCAAGGAAAAGTACAAGATTCCCGAAAGAAACAAGGTCATCTTCATCTTTGGCGGAAGCCTGGGATCGCGCACGATCAACAATGCGGTGGCCGAAATCATCCCCACGCTCATGGTCATGCCGGACCTGACCGTGATCTGGTCCACCGGACGGGGATACTCCCAGGAATACAAAGCGTTTGACGATACCATCAAAATTTTCGAACATACGGGCATTCACCCGGATGTCGAAGGCCGGTTGATCATCCGGGAATATTTCGATAACATCGATGAAATTTATTCCATTACCGATTTGATTATATCCCGCGCCGGCGCCGGAACCATTAAGGAAATTACCACCCTGGGAATCCCGTGTATCCTGGTTCCGAAAATCGATCTGCCCGGAGACCATCAAATCCTCAATGCCCGCGAAGTCGAAAAAATCGGCGGCGCCAAAATCGTTTATGAAACCATTACCATCAAGAACAACAAACAATCGATCTATGTGCCCGAAGTCGCCCTGCTCAAATCCATTAAAGAAACCCTCCTGGATGGCGAAACCCTTTTCAATATGCGAAAAAACCTTCGAAAAATTGAAAAGCAAAACAGCACCGAAGCCATATTAAACGAAATCGAACTCCTGGTCGAGGAGGATGTCAAAACCGATGAAACCCAGGTAAAGGTTTACTACCTTCAACCGCGAGACAGCGAAAAAAATATCGAATTGATTTTCGATTCGACGACCATCGGAACCTCGTCGCTGTGCGATGCCTTTTTGGAAAAACCCAATGAAAACATCCTGGTCGAATTAAGGATCTTGAAGAGCCGGGTCAATGGAAAGCGCGAAGAAAAACTCGTGGCCCGGCGGATCAAAGGCACCCTGCGGGTCGATGGCGATCCGGTTGAGAAATGGGCGCCCGTTAAAGACGGCTCGATACTGGAATTCGGATCGAACCGCCAAACCTTTGTTTTACGGCGCTATTTTGAGAAAGTCCGGAAAGTCCATGTGGAAAAAGGCACGTTTTCCATGCGAAACGTCCTGTCTCCCGGCATGCTGGTTTCCCGAATCGGGGGATTTTTCCGAGAAATCTTCATCGCCGGAACCTTCGGAGCCGGAAAAGCCGTGGACATGTTCGCTGCGGCGCTGTCTTTGGTCTACTTTTTCCGACGCATGCTCGCCGAACACGCCCTGGGCGAAGGGTTTTTACCCATCTTCCTTCAAGCGTTTCGCCGTAACCCCCGAAAGAAAACCTGGGAAGCGGCCTCCTCGGTGATCAACTTTTCCCTGTTAGTGGCCCTGGTCTGTACGGCCGGACTCTTCCTCTTTGCGCCGTTTATTGTCGCGCATGTGTTTCCCGGTTTTGCGGAACGCGGCCATCTTGCGGATGCCATTCGCCTCACGCGGCTCGTGCTGCCGTATCTGGTCCTGGTTACCGCTTCCGCGGTGATGGTGACGTATCTGAAAGCCTTCGGGCGACTGGATACGGCCGAAGTGTCCTCGGTCCTGTTTTCGGTGGGAACCGTTCTGGGAATCCTGGTCTTTTACGCCACGTCCCAACTTTATTCCATGGCTTACGGCGTTTTACTCGGCGGGGGACTTCAGCTTCTCTTCCTCCTTTCGATGATGTGGAAGACGTTTAAAATCAAATCCTTGCAATTTACGTACCGTCCCACCTTGAATTTCCGAAACCCGTTCAGTAAGAAATATTACTCCCGCCTGCTTCCCGTGGCCGGCGACGTGTTTCTCGGTCGAACTGCGGACCTGGTGGGAAAACTCCTGGCGTCCCGAATCGGGGAGGGCGTGATCGCCTTCCTTCATTTTTCGTTAACCGTTTTCCTCTTACCGTTTACCATTATCTCTCATATCATCACCGGAAAAATTTTAAAAGACTTTAACGGTCAAACCGCACTCTTTGAAAAGAAACGCTCCAAGCAGATCATTTTGGACGGGATCAAGATCAATTTCTTTCTCCTGATTCCGGTCTCGATTCTCTTGATCTTTTTGGCCCGACCCCTGGTCTCCATCCTCTTTGAACGGGGTCGGTTCACCACCCCGGCCACCATCGGCACGGCAGCCGTGCTGCAACTGTACGCCATCGGTCTCATCGGATGGGGGCTCCATGCGCTGACGGCCCGAATCTTTGCCACCCGCATGGAAATCCGCCTGTCCCTGTTGTTAAACGTCGGACTTGCGGCCACCAATATCGTGCTGAGCATCATCCTCATCCATACCCGGTTGTCGTTTAAAGGACTTCCCCTGGCCACCTCGATTTCCTACCTCCTCTTTTCCGCCATTCGCATCGTGGTCCTCAAGAAAAAAATGGAGCGGGAAGGCGTCGTCATCAAATACGGTGAATTTCTCTCCTCGTTTGCCAAAACCTCTCTGGCGGCAGCGTTGATGGTTACGGTGCTCATTCATGCCGGGTATCTGCTGGGCAGCATGAAGTTTACGTCCATGGCGGTCCGGAACCTCGCCTTGCTTTTTTCCCTGACCTTTATCAGTATTGCGGTTTATTTTCTCACCTCGTTGATGCTGAAAAATACCGGCTTATTGATCTTGAAGAAGAAAGCGAAAAAAACGCTCGAAATGCCCATATCCATGTTGTCCCCGTTCAAGTTTCTGGAAAAAGTCGCGACCGATGTCGACGCTTACCGGGAGGATTACTTTTATAAAATCAATATTTACCTGTCCAGTCACCGGTGGGAAATCAAAAATATCGGCATCAAACTCGTGGGGCTGTTCAAAGATTCCAGTAAAGTCGAGTATGTGATGGACATACTCAAGATGAAAAAAGCCAATGGGTTTATGCGTCGCAATGCCGTTCAATCCCTGCGGACCTTTGGGTTATGGAATCCGAGCATTAAAGTGTTGATGCTCAAATTACTGGACGACCCTTACTACGAAGTGCGTTCTGCCACGATCGATTACCTGACCCGGTGCTGCGCCCCCATCGATTACAAGGACTTCAAACCCGTGATCCATTCCCGGTTAAGGTCGCGTCAAACCACGCTCGAGGAAAAACTCGCGTGCTTGAAGTTAATCGCAAAAATAGGGGAGAAAGAAGAGTTAACGATTCTGGAACCGTTTCTCTTTCACAGCAATGCCCTGGTGCGGGAAGAGCTCATGGAAACGCTCTACCAGTTTTACCGCCGCAAAGTGGTGAGTGTCGAGGAATTGAAAGACGTCACCGGACGGATTTTAATCACGTCCAATAACCTGAACCCTGAATTCAAACTCAAATCCATCATCAAACGCATTTACAAGGAAATCGAATAAGGAAAACAAGGAGATGGCATACCTATGATCGTATGGTTTATGGAGCGATTCGACATTGCGGGACACCGGTTGATGTCTTATATCACCTTTCGGTCGCTGCTCGCGATGTTAACGGCATTTCTGGTCGGGGTTATTTTCGGAAGAAAATTTATTACCCTGATTTATCAGTTGAAATTTCGGGACAAGACCCGGGATTACGGAGATATTTCTCCGAAGAACAAAGACGGCACCCCGACCATGGGGGGCGTCATCCTTTTCATCTCCTTTTTGATCTCGGTGTTGCTCTGGGGCCGGCTGGATAAGTTCTCGGTTCGGATCGTGCTCGTGGCGGCCTTTTGGTTTACCGCGCTCGGCTTTTTCGACGATTACCTCAAAAGCGTCCGCGGGTCGAGCGATGCCGGCATGAGCCGGGGCGTGAAACTCTTCTTCCAGGTGATGTTCGGACTCATCCTCGCCATTCTGGTGCTTTCCCCGGGTTCCACCCCATTTCCCCATCACCTCGTAACCAAACTCTTTGTTCCCTTTATCAAGCACCCGGTCCTGGATCTCTCGTACTTTTATTATCCGTTTGTCATCCTGGTCGTGATCGGGATCTCCAATTCCATCAACTTTGCCGATGGCATGGATGGTCTGGCCACGGTTCCGGTGGCGTTTACCGCGCTTGTTTATGCGGTTTTTGCCTATATTTTGAGTAACGTCAAACTCTCGCAGTACTTTTTGTTTCCCTTCATCAACGGATCGGGCGAATTGGTCATTGTAATGGCAGCCATGGTCGGGTCTCTCATCGCGTTTCTCTGGTACAACACCTACCCGGCCGAAATCTTCATGGGGGATACGGGGTCGTTATTTCTTGGCGGCGTCATTGCCACCACGGCCGTGCTACTGAAAAACGAAGTTATCTTTCTGCTGGCTGGCGGGGTATTTGTCATTGAATTTCTGTCGGTATTTATCCAGGATTACATCGGGATCAAACTCCTCAAGCGCCGTATTTTTTATCGCGCGCCCATCCATCACACGTACCAGTTTATGGGTATTGCCGAACCCAAAATCGTTGTGCGGTTTTGGATTATTTCCGCCCTGTTTACCCTGTTTAGTCTCATCAGTATTAAACTTCGATAACCATCGATACCATCGAAACCATCGATGATGATCAACTGTTTTTGAGGACATAAGATGAACGCTCTGATTCAAGATCTCAAAGAAATTTTTATCTTTATCGGTTTTGCCCTGCGCGGTTTTTTTAAGAATTTTACCGTGAATCTGTTCTTTATCTTTCTGGAAATTCTGATCACCACGCCCGTATTCTTTTTAAGCTTCCGGATCTGGAAAAATCCCTGGATTTTCTTCGTTTACCTCGTGGTATTAATGGGGTTTAACTATCGAATCCGGCCCCGGGTGCTTTACCGCAACCAGTTGGAGTTAAACCTGATGGCTCTCCATTTCGTCGACCGCGACCCCGACTTTCTCCGGGTTCGGTTACCCGATGGCGCCCGGCTTCAGACCGTTGCGCAACAGGTGGCGTCCGAACTCAAACCCCTGGCGTTCAGACCCCGAACGCTCGCCATGGCCCGGATCGCACTAAAATTAAAGGGAAAAGAGGACCGACCGGAAGCCGTGCGCCGACAGGCGGCCGTGGCCGTTCACCTGTTATTCCTGGAGGCGCTGGTATTTGTGCTGTTGTATATTCCCTTTGGTTTGATTTCGTTTGGGTATACCGTGGGAATCGGGGGGGGGATTCGGTTCTTTATCTTTTTGTTGGGTTCTTTCTTTGTGTATTTTTTGGATACGGCGATTATTCATCCGATTGTTAGCGTCATGGTAACGACGCGTCTGTATCGAAACTGAGAAACAATCAATTGGAAAACTTTTCCCGGATGGCCCGGATCACATCATAGATATCGAAAAACACATCGACCAGGGCCGGGTCGAAATGTTTGCCTCTTTCCTTTTGGATATAATCCATCACCTCGGGTTCGGGCCAGGGTTTTTTATAGGAACGGGTAGAGATGAGCGCATCGTAAACATCGGCCAGAGCCACGATTCGGGCCAGGAAGGGGATTTCCTCGCCTTTCTTTCCCTGCTGGGGGCACAATGCCGGATTGCCGCTGATGTCTCCCTCATTGGAAACATCCACATGGCCGGGGTAGCCCGTGCCGTCCCATTTCTCATGGTGGTTCAGGGCGATTTCTGCGGCCATGTCGTCCCAATCCGAGTTACTGTTTTGAAAGAGCCGGGCGCCTTGCACCGTATGGGTTTGCATGATCGCGCGTTCCTCGTCGGTCAATCTGCCTTCTTTTTTAAGGATGATATCGCTGACTGCCACTTTTCCCACATCATGAAGCATCGAGGCGATATGAAAAATATCCGTGATCCGTTCGATTTCCGAAGCGGGAATGTGGGCGCGGAGCGCCCATTTTTTGTAGATTTCGATCGAATAGGCGGCGACCCGTTGAACGTGGGCTGTGGTTTCCAGGGGATCGCGCCATTCCGCGAGTTTCACCATGCGCAGGATAATGTCCCGGGTCATCCGGGCGCGCTCGATGGCGACCGCGGCCTGATTGGCAAAGAGGGTGACCAGGGTTTGATCTTCGAGCGAAAACGTCGTGATCCGTCCCCGATCGTCCTGGGCATTGATGATTTGCATCACTCCGATCACGGTTTCCCGGCTGGCCACCAGGGGAACCGTTAAGATCGATTGGGTGCGATACGACGAGGATTCGTCAAAGGAGCGGTTAAACGTGTAGGGAACGCGGCTATCCAGTTTGTAGACATCGTCGATCAGCAGTTCGGTTTTATTGAGGGCCACGTAACCGGCGATCGAGTTGGTGTCGATGGGGATCGAGACTCTCGAATAGAGGTATTTATTCGCCGTATCATTGTGTTTCATCAACCTGTCGTTTTGAACGTAGTCGAAGGTGAGTTTATCCCCGGTTTTCAGATAGATCGAGCCTGCTTCCGCGCCGCTAATCGAGCGGGCTTCGAGCAAGACCCGGTCCAGGAGGGAATCGATATCCTTGATCTGGCTGAGTTCCTGGTTTCGCTTCAGGATATCGATGATATCTTCTTTTTTTAATTCATTGGACATGATGGGACATTTTATTTGCAATGGATTTTTTGAATAATTTCGGACGTGGAGCGGATCTTTTCGCCGCCCACGATGGCGACCCGGCCGCCGTAGGAGCGAACGGTTTCGCGTTCGGGCACCGTATCGACCGTGTAATCGGAGCCTTTGCAGTGTACATCCGGTTTTAAGGTCAACAGAATCGGGTCGGCCGTGGGTTCTTTAAAGAGGGTCACGTAGTCCACGCATTCCAGAGCCGAGAGAATGCGGACTCGGGATTGTTCATCCAGGATGGCACGGGAATTGCCCTTCAATTTTTTAAGCGAATCATCGGAGTTTAACGCCACGACCAGGATATCGGCGGTTTCTTTGGCGCCTTTCAGGTAGCGGATATGACCGATATGGATCAGATCGAAGCCGCCGTTGGCCAGGGCAATGGTTTTATGGTGTCGGCGTTCGTCATCCAGGATTGGTTTCAGTTCATCGGCCGGAAAAAATTTAGATGAGTTCATGTACCAGTTCGTCTTTGTGGATCGGGTAGGCCCCTTCTTTCATGACCACGATCCCGCCGGCGATATTGGCCAGGCGGGCCGAAGACACCAGATCCGCGCCTGAGGCCAGCGACAGACCGATCACCGAAATCACCGTATCGCCGGCACCGGTGACATCCACAATATTGGGGGAACCGTGGATCTCCAGCGTAACCGGTTCCTGATCCTTCTCAAAAACGATCATGCCCTTGTGCCCGCGTTTGAGGATGATGCCGCGCGCGTTTAGTTGTTTCATCAATTCGAACCCGGCCCGTTCGAAATCCTGGGACGTGTTAAAGGGAGTACCGGGAAAGATCCGTTTAATTTCAGGTTCATTGGGTGTTGCAATCGAGATATGTTCAAATTCCGGCAGATGGTTTCGAGAGTCGATGATCACGGTTTTGGACGGGTAATGTTGGCGGATCCGCTTAAACACCCGCGAGTTGACGGACTGGCAGAGGTAATCGGAAATGATTAAAAAATCGATATTTTCCAGGAGCTGCATCAGGATGGCTTCCAGTTTTTGGAGTCCCTGTTCCTCGATCTCGTTTCGGTTTAAGGAGTCGATGCGCAGGACCTGTTGTTTTTTGGTATTGTCGCCGCCCGACAGGATTCGGCTCTTTTTCGGAGTTCGGTAGTGATCCAGTGCCACGAGAAATTCGGATGAAATCCCATTTTGGTTCAGGATCTCCTTGAGGGCGTCGCCGTCGGCGTTTTTGCCGATAACGCCCACAGGGATCGGGACAGCGCCGAGGGTTTTGATATTTAACACCACGTTTCCGGCTCCACCGGGCCTGAATTCATTGGATTCAAACTCGGTCACCAGTACCGGCGCTTCCCGTGAGATTCTTCCGGTTGTCGTATAAATATATTCATCCAGGATCAGGTCTCCCCAGACGAGGATGCGTTTATCCTGGAATCCTTCGATGATGTGCTTCAACCGATGCTCCATGAGTTGGGTATCGATACCTATGACGATTTAAAGAGTGAAGTGAAGGGTGGTCGCAATCGCCGGGCTTTCGTTTCCCTGACCGTCCACGCTGGTTATCGAATACGCGACATCCTGGTTGCCGGTGACGTTTCGATGCAGATAGGTGTGGGTGGTTCCGCTCACCTGAGCCAGGAGCGTTTTTTGGGAATTTTGAACCGTGTATATTTTATATTGGTTGATGGTCTTACCGGTATTGTATGGATTGGCTTCCCAGTTTAACACATTGATGTATTCGGTTTGGAGGAGCGAGTGGTTGGCGACCTGGCTGACCGTCAGGTTTTGAGGAGGGGAGACCACAAACTGGCTTTGCAGGGCGTTGGCCACATTGATTCGGGGTTTGGAGCCCGCAGCGGCGCACCATTGACTGGTCAGTGAAGAACCCGTGTTTTTCAAGAGGTTCAGTATGTCGCTGACCGAATAATTTTCGTTAAATTGTTTAAGGAGAGCCCAGGCGCCGGCCACATGGGGGGTTGCCATGGAGGTTCCGGTCAGGGACCGGTAATCGTTATCTGCGTATCCGCCTGCGCCGTTGATATCCACGCCGGGGGCCAGGAGGGAGACCATTTGGCTGTCGAAATTTCCCGAAGTATACATCGTGTCGGTTTTACTTGTGGCATTGACCGAGATGGAGGAGGAGATACAGGCGGGGCTGGTCACCGAGCCGCAGTAGGCGTAGTTGCCGCTGGCAATGACCGTGGCAATGCCCACGTTTCGGAGGTTATCCACGGCCTCTTTGAGGGGGTCATCGTCGCAGAACGAATAATATCTGCCGCCGCCGAGACTCATGTTTACGGAGGCGATTTTGTAGTTATTGCGGTTTAAGTAGACAAATTCCAGACCTTTCAACTGATCCGAGGACCAGCTTCGGACCGTGTGCACGCTGGAGAAATAGCTGAACACATTTACTGCGATGATATCGGCATCTTTGGCAACCCCGAACAGTGTCGAGTGGTTGTTGCCTGCGGCGATAGAGGCCACGTGGGTACCGTGGTATTGTTGGGCCTCGTAATGGGCAGCGGAACCGGGGCCGGCCATTTCTTTCAGGCCGTTGGGGCAACTGCCGACATTGGGGGCATCCGAGTCTTCGCCGGACGCGTAGCATTGTTCCACGATACTTTTTCCCGAAAACATTTCATGGGTTCTGAGAATGCCCGTATCCAGAACGGCCACATACCATCCCGCGCCGGTATAGCCGAATCCCCAGCATTTATCTGCGCCGATGATGCTCGTGGATTGGTTCAGCATCGGATCACTGATCGGGTTTTCGACCGGTTTGTCGGTGATAAATTCCGTATCATTGAGTTCGATGGCTTGATCCTCGGTGACGCTTACTACTTCGGGGAGCTCTTTGAGTTTTTCGAGAGTGTCTTCGGTGACCGTGAGGCTCATGATGGGCAGGGTGGAGAAGGTACGGTTGAGGGTATAGGGGCTTCCGTTCAGTTTGAAGAGCAAGGAATCCGTGGTATCGGTAATCACCCGTTCCAGGGCCATATCTGCCTCGTAGGCTTGTTGGATATAGGCGGAGTCTTGAACGCCGGTTTGGTAATTGGAAGATGCTGACGTGAGAGCAGCGATATCGGGCACGTCGAATTTAACGATGACGCGAACGCGTCCTTTTTGGGAAGCGATTTCTTTCAGTTGTTCGAATTTCAGTTCCCGTTGGGAATCGGATAAATCGTCACCGAATATAAAGTTTACACACATTGCGAGAAATATGACAAACAATATGACTGCATATTTTTTATGTTTCATTTTTTATTGACCTCCTATGATTAAGATGAAAATTATATTACATTAATCAAAGATAGTAAACAAAAAAAATGAAAAGGGAATGATTTGGAAGGGCATGCCTGAAAAATTTGACAAATCATTTTCATGAAATTATAATAATTGTATGGTTGATGAGCAAACGCATGTGAATGAGCCGATAATACAAGACGGGGAAGACACTGTACCGGAAAACCAAGAAGAGCAAAAATTCAAAATCTATTTATCCCATGATGGACTTTTCAAATTTGCGTTTGATAACAAACGCATTGCGGAAAGTTTCGCCAGGGAAAGATTGCCGAAAGAAGTCAGCAAATACCTCGATTTTTCCAGCATGAAAATAGATAAAGATTCGTTTGTGGATCAAAAATTATCCCGTTGTTATTCGGATGTGCTTTATCAGGTTCGGTTCAAGGATAACCCCGCTTATCTTTATTTTTTATTCGAGCATAAAAGTTGGGAACCGGACTTTCCGGGTATCCAATTGCTTAAAAACATGACCCATATCTGGGAAAGGCATTTATCCAAATTTAAAAAAGTCAAAAAACTTCCGCCGATTATTCCGTTACTGGTATATCATGGGGAGTACCCCTGGAACGTTGATACGAATTTCCTTTCGATGTTTGATATTCCGGAAGAATTGAAGAAATATATCCCGGATTTTAATTATGAGTTATCGGATGTTTCGCATATGCCTGAAGAAGAAATTAAGGGCGAGTTGGAATTAAGGATTGTATTATTGGCACTTCGATATATATTTCAACCGGAAATCCTGTCACGATTGAAGGATATCTTTCAATTGCTTCGGGAATTACATGATAAGGCTGAATTTAACAAATATTTTGAATTATTATTGATCTATCTGTGTACGAATATAAAAGATGTAAAGCCTGAGAAAATTCGGGAAGTCGTCGACCAGGTTTTAGAGGAAGGAGAAACCATGAGCAAAACCGTATTACAACAATTAAGAGAAGAAGGTATCGAAATAGGATTAAAAGAAGGCAAAGAATTAGGCGTAAAGGAAGGTGAAGAAGTCGCCAAAATGAAAATCGTATTTAATTGCCTTTTAAAGGGAATGGATGTGAAGACGATTGCGGAAATAACCGGGTTATCTGAGAATCAGGTCGAAAAAATGAAAAGCCTTTTTCCCGGACAAAAGCGACCTTAAGGGAAATGTTACTCGATTTCTGTAAGAGGCACTTTTGTTTGCCTATTTTGACACAATTTCCCCCCCCCACATTTTATATTTCTCAGGAGCCCAACGATTTATATAAAACAATAACCCTTCTCCATACATGTATGGGTGCTTTCCACTAAAACCATGGCTTTGATGTAGCTCACCATTTGTATTATATGCAGAGATAAATTCTGAAATCTTTTGATCATCTAATTCTATAATAATTGGAAGGAGTTTAGCGAGTTTATTCCCTGTATCCCAATTTGGGCAACCCTTGACTTTTAAGTATAACAATTCCAAAAAGGGGGCGCATACCCGATGCGCCCCCGGATAATTGAAAATCCCAGTAAGGGGAACCCAAGTTCCCCTTACTGGGATAAATTTTAAATGTTTAATTTCTTTCGATCTTATTCATTCTTTCCTGGAGATCGGCTAAAATCTTACGCCGCTCCTGGAGGAGTTTGTGCTGTTCCTGGAGAAACCGATGCTGTTCCTGGATCGTCCGATTGTCTTCCTGAACGACCTTCGTCAAAACGGCGGCCACATCCATTGCACTCATTCCTTTCCTATCTGGCGTGGCCAGCAATTCGGGCGCATCTTCCGCAATGAACCCCACGTGTTTGTCCGTTTTATCAACCTTATAATTGTATTTCACGGGTTTGAGCCGGTTGAACGCATCCAGGGCTTCTTGAATAGACAAATCCCGGATATTTTCTTTCAACTCCCTGCTGGAGGCATTGATCCATGTGCCGCCCGCGGAACAGTAAGCGCCGCTGGACATTTGCAGGGGATAGGTATCGGGGGATATCTCCACCCCTAAACTTCCTTGGACTTTAACGGTTGCGGTGGAAAAATTACCGTATATCAGCGGATAATCCGAATCCGCGATATAGAGCTCATCGGAAGTATCATTAATCTCGGCCCCTGCCCGGTAACCCAGATAAACGCTTCGATTGCCTTCATGAATGTTATACCCGGCTCCGTGTCCAATCGCGGTATTGTTGGACCCTGTCGTGTTGTATATTCCGGAATCAGCACCGACAAACGTGTTTTGGTGTCCTCCGTTAATGGAGAAACCCGCGGATACCCCGACGCACGTATTGTTGTTCGATTGCGTGCCATTGGAGCACCCGGCGCCCCAGCCAAGACACGTATTGTCACTGCCGGTAGAATTAGCGGAACCCGACGAGGTCGCAAAGTAGGTATTACCCATTCCCGTTGTGTTGCACTGACCGGCCATCCACCCAATGAACGTATTGAGGCCCCCCGATGTGGTATACATCGCGCTTATTGCCCCGACGTAAACGTTGTAGTAACCTGTCGTGATCGTGGGTGCGGTTTCTCTTCCGATAATCGTATTATAGATTCCTGTTGTGAGGTCTTTTCCGGCAAAAAATCCGAAATGGGTGTTGCCGCTTCCGGATGCCGTATTCCCCGTAAACGAACCGAAGAACGTATTATACGACCCGGTACTGCTTACGCCCGCGCCATATCCGTAAAAGGTATTGAGGGTGCCTTCGGTTCCCTGGACAATTCCGATGTTTGGTGCGTCTGCTTCCGGGAGCGTGGGATGCAGCAAATGTTCCTTTTCTCCTTCGTTTCCGTGCTCGACTGCCATGATCCAAAACGGTACCATTAATAACATCAAAACAACTAATATTGGAAAACCGATATGTCGTCTCATTATTTTCCCCTATAATTTTCGATCTTTGCCATTCGTTCCTGGAGATCGGATATGATCTTTTGTTGCTGTTCGATCATTGTCTGTTGTTCCCGGATCCGGGCTTGCCGGTCCCGAATCATTCGCTTTTCTTCCCGGACAACGCCGGTCAGAAGCGCCGTAATGTCCATCGGGCTTAAGCCTTTCCTGTCCGCAGTCGCGATTAATTCCGGGACATCTTCGGCAATAAATCCGACATGTTTATCCGTTTTATCGATTTTATAGTTGTAGGTTACGGGCGTGAGTTTATCCAACGCATCCAAGGCTTCGATTTTGGAAAGCTCGCGAATATTTTCTTTGAGGCTTCTGCTGGATGCATTGGTCCAGGTCCCGCCTGAGGAGCAGTAAGCACCGCTGGCCATATGAAGCGGGTATGAAGGATTCACACCGATCCCCAATTTACCGTTAATCGTCAGTCTTCCGTAAAGAAAGTCGCCGTAAATCAGCGGGTAGTAGGTGTCGGAATTGGCAATGTAGAGTTTGTAGGAGCCGGTTTCATAATATCCGGCCTGGTAACCGATGAAAACATTTCTCGATCCCGTCGGATTATAGCGCCCGGCCTCATACCCGAGGTAGGTGTTGTTGGATCCCATGGTGTTAGAATACCCGGAATTGGCTCCGATGACAGTGTTTTGGGCCCCCGAGGTATTGTATGAATTGGCGTAATAGCCGACACAGGTATTGTCTGACCCCAACGTGTTGTCGTAACCGGCATAAGTTCCGACAAATAGATTGAATTTTCCGGTCCCGTAACCGACGCCGGTCAAGGCCCCGAAATACGAGTTGCTGTAATCCACGGTCGTGTTGTATCCTGAATTATAACCGAAAAAGGTACTTGAGTGTCCATCACTATTGGCTCTTCCGGCATTCATCCCGACGAATGTACTCCCGTATCCCGTGGTGTTGGAGGCGCCGGCACCATATCCCAGGAAGACGTTGGAATAGCCCGAGGTGTTGGATACGCCGACCCGGTATCCGAAAAAGGTGTTGAAGTCACCAATGTTAAATTGGCCGGCGGATTTTCCCATGAACGCATGGTCGATTCCGATGCGGGAGGCCCCCGCATCGAGTCCATAGAACGTATAATAGTAGTCTTCGGCGCCCTGGACAATGGCTGGGGCGGTTCCCCGGCCTTCGATCGGGTTCAAATATAGCCTTTTTTCTTTTTCATCTCCTTTCGGGGCGAGGTTCGGGTCCTTTCCCTGTTCGACCGCCGAAATCCAACGCGATGCAAGTAAGAGTATAAATACGAAAATAAGAGCAGTGTTCCTTTTCATGATTAGTTCCTCCCGTCATTTTCAATCTTTGTCATTCGTTCCCGGAGATCGGAAATCAATTTCTGTTGCGCTCGGATCATCTCGTCTTGATCCCGGAGCATGCTATCCTGTTCCAGAAGGATGCGTTTGTCTTCTTGAATGACTTTGGTTAGAACCGCGGCAACATCCATCGGACTCATTCCCTTTCTGTTCGCCGTTGCCACTAATTCGGGGGCCTCTTCAGCGATGAAGCCCACGTGTCGGTCCATTTTATCAACTTTATAGTTGTATTTCACGGGGTGGAGTTTGGTTAAGGCATCCAGGGCTTGTTGCGTAGAGAGGGCCTGGATATTTTCTTTAAGGGTTCTGCTCGAGGCATTGGTCCACGTACCGCCCACGGAGCAATAAGCACCGCTGGACATGTGAATCGGGTATGTCGGTGTAATATCGACCCCTAATTTGCCGTTCACTTTAAGGATTGACGTGGAAAAATCGCCATAAATGAGCGGTGAGGAGGTGTTGGAATTGGCAATGTAGAGTTTGTTGGAGCCGGTTTCGGAGTATCCGGCCTGGTAACCCAGAAAAACGTTACCGGATCCTTCGTTATTGGTATGACCGGTATCATAACCGAGATAGGTGTTTTGAGACCCGGTGGTGTTACTGTAAGCGGAATTTTTTCCGATGCATGTGTTCTGGTATCCCGTGGTATTAAAGGAACCGGCGTAATACCCGATGAACGTGTTTTCATAGCCCGTGCTATTATCGTACCCGGTGTAGGCGCCCAAGAACGTATTATAGGATGCCGTGGTATTGGAATATCCCGAGTGTCCCCCAAGGAAAGTATTGTATGATCCCGAGGTGTTGTTTCGACCGGAATTAACACCCGCAAATGCGTTTGAAAACCCGGTCGTGTTAGATCGCCCGGAATTTGATCCGACAAACGTATTGTAATATCCGGTCGTGTTGGAATACCCCGAATAATAACCGAGAAAGGTGTTACCACTTGTCGTGTTGTTATACCCGGAGTAATAACCGGCAAAAGAATTGTAGCTCCCTGACGTGTTTGTAAATCCGGCTCTAACCCCGAGATAGGTGTTGGATGATCCGGTGGAGTTGTTGGCTCCGGCATTGGTTCCGTAGAAGGTATTGGTGGCACCTTCTGTGCCCTGAACGACGCTCATTTCCGGGATAGGTGCTTCCGGGATTGGATGCCGTGGTTTTTCCTTTTCGTTTCCGGGTACGTCTGCCGCGCCCCAAAACGTTACAAGTAAAAATAACAGAACAAATGTGACTAAAAACCTATTCTTTTTGTTCATAAAGTTCCTCCTGATTTTTATGTTGTTTCATTTTATAGGTTCAATAGGTTTGATACATCCGGTACCAATCGCCCGGCGAAACATGACTATGTTAAAACGGGGAGCCGGACCGGATCCATGCCCACAAGGTTTATCGGTCCATAAGAACTAAATCCTCTTATATTGCTTCTTATCTAGAAGAATTGTATCACGAGCAAAGAAATAAATCAATCTCAGGGTTATATGAGCCGCCATCTTTTTTGTAGGGGGTAGGCCCGCGTGTCTGCCCGTTGCGGTTGATGTGGTTTTCGTATTCGGACAACATGCGAATGACGATGGATGATAATGATTGCTTTTAAATTCCGAAACGTGTATATTAAGTAGCGTAAAAGCAATTAAAATTTCAAGAGAGTAAGGAGGGATAAATGAGAAAGGGAACTACTTTAATCGTAATTTTATTCGTCATATTTTTGACTATTATTTCCGCCAGCATTTTCCTGATCTGGCCACAATCGGATACCACCCCCCATACCATTATCTACGGTAAAGTCAAAGACGCAATATCCGATAAACCGATTGCCAAAGCACAGGTTACGGTTTTAGGCACTTCGGGTGTGACGGTCCAAAGCACCGGCACCGGCGATTGGAAACTGATCGTTAAGTCCGGTGGCACATTTAAAATCAAAATCTCTAAACCCGGTTTCACCGAGGTTTATCGAAAGATTACTCTCAACAAAGGCAGTGAAGACACGGTTTCAACCGCTTTTCTGACGCCACTGGAGCCCCGCGCCTCGAGTGTGGTGGAGTTCGAAACTCAAGGATCCAAAAAAGTTGAAGTGGTTGTTTTTTCGAATGGCGGGGGAAGCATTCAACTCCGAATTCCCAAAACCGTCCTGGCACAGGTCAAGGTCAATGGCGTTCTTAAAGACATTTCAAAGGATATTCAAATCACGCGCCTTTCGGGTTCTCTCGCTCTTCCCGGTGAACTGAGCCAAACCCCCAATCTGAAGTTTCCGATCGCTTTTTTGTTTTGTGCCGAAATCGGACCGTCCGGCGCCGAGTTTATCCAACCCGTCACGCTTCGCGTCAAAAATATCTGGGGGTTTTTACCCGGTACCGAAATTCCCGTGGCGTTCTGGGATACGAAAGGTCTGGAATGGGTGGGTTTAGAGAAGCAGGCAATGGTTGACGCCAAAGGCGAATGGATTGGCGCTTCGATTACCCATTTATCGTCTTATGATATCAACTCCCCGCAATCGTTTGGAAGGGGGATCCCGATTGTGGATGTCGGCCCGTTTCCCGATGATTACACCTGCGATAT
>JBLMYT010000027.1:0-10249 GCA_050258455.1 Candidatus Omnitrophota bacterium
TGATCCTGGCTCAATTACGGATCTATTTTGATGATATCCTCTCCCCCTATACCAAGGGGATGATTTAGATGGTGAACAATGGGGACAAAAGACAATTTACACAAAATACTTGACACTCCCGCCCCTACGGAATGATATCCGGCGCTTCGCGCCTCTCTTGAAAAGCGCCCGGCATTCTTTTTTCTCACCTTCTTACCCTCTTAACGTCTCACCTTCTTAGCCTTCAGGAACAACGGAGGTAACAAAGAGGAGAAAAGTCAAATGCTTTCTATTTTAATAATTATTTAGGCATTGGATATTGTAACTTTTTTCGTTTAACGCTATAATGTGATTTCTTTGTGCGAACATATTTATCGCGTGCCTATATGAAAGTGTCATCCCTTTAATTTTAAGGAGATATTCGATGATAGATAACTCAGAATCATGGTTCAAACGGTTGAAAGACGAAGCCATCCTTTTTAAGGATTATTATTTTGAAAGGATGGAAAAAAAGGCTTTTGGGGCCGATTATGAAATTCGAAGCCTGACGGTATTTGAATTATGTGGCCAACATTTCCTGTGTTTCGGGGATAAGCGGGGACGCCTTCAGGTGCACCTTCCGGAGAGCAGAAAAGAAATACTTAACATCGTGTGTTTCGGCAGCATCGACATCCTGTCCCATGTAAACTTACCGAATGATCAATTGCTGCTCTTTGTCGGAATTCGGTATAAGGGTGTCAAAGTATACCGCTTTGAGGTTAAAGATGGAGAGATTGAATACGAAGATCTTCATTGGATTTTTGAAGACAGCAAATTTCTCCGTTTTTTTTATCCCAATATTGTGTTTACCGGAGACGGTCAATGCGTTCGATTCGAAGTCTGGACCTGTTTTTTTGACGGAGATTTTCGAATCTACAGCAGTCAATATCCTGTAGCGTATTGGATGGAGGAACCAGGCAAACGGCTGCAATTGCCCTACGTCATCAATGACTGGGCGATCGATCGCAATGAATATACCGGGCATTGGAACATGTTTTTGGGAAGTTCCTCCGGCAATATTTTTTGTATTTCTTTTCCCAAACTAGGGGCCATCGATTTTCCCAAAGATATAGCAAGTCTGGAGAAGGAAAAGATAATAACCATTAATGGGGCCATTATCGAATACATGATTCCACTGTCGCGCTATAAAAGATACGGTTCAAAAGAAGTTTTCTATAAGGATTATTCCGGGTGCCTGGTAAAATCGACAAATAAAGTGATTTGTGTTTACTTTGAAAAATATCAAGATTTTAAAGAAAGGCATCAAGATATTGAAGGGAAATCTCAAGACCTTGAAAGCAAAAAAAAACAGGTGCGTACCCTCACCAAGGTTTTTCCTCACCAATTGCTGGCGCTTACATGTTTACCCTTTGACGATCACTGTTGTACGGTTGTAACGGATATCGACCAAAAACTTCACCTGGTTCGAAACATAACCGACATGGACCCTGAGGGGAAATCCATTGAAGTAATTTTTGATGGAGAAATCCATGCTCTTTCCTTTCAGGATAGGGCACTCCGAATTGTTTCTGTTCCGGATATTGGAAATGAGCCGGACAAAAATCACCTCCGATATCTGGCTTTTCTGGGTATGGGCAACCATAATGTTTTACCGGTAAACATATACGATTATGAGAAAAAATTAACCGAATTTCGCGAATTTTTTCATTCCAAGATCGATATTCCTTTGCATTCGAGTGCTCTGGCAATCAACCGGGAGGATAAAAAAAAAGTTCTCAATACCGTTGAAATGGTACTTGATCAATTCCGTTCCAAACCGTCAAGTACGGCGGTTAAACAATTGGTCCTCCAATTGATCACCCAATTTTCTAAAATTTTTTGTGAAAACAATGATACGTTTTTAAAAGATCATAGAATAGAATTTAGCCGGATATTTTACAAAATCATCGAAAATGAAACGCTGGAATTGGTAATTAAAGCCAGCGATTTTTTAACACGCATCGAACAATATTGCAAGGTGTCGCCCGAAGTGATTACCGACCTGCAAGTCCATGCGAAAAAATTTATTCTTGCCAAAAAAAGTTATTCGAATAAACCGGAAAAAATATACGAACTAATCGGATATAATGAAAAGTCCGGAAATACCACGGATGCCCTCACCTATTCAGGGATCCTGTATGACCGAAAATATGACCCGGTCTCTTGTATCGAATTTGAGAAAGAATACGGAGAGATCACTCAACTCGCCCCACTAAATCATAATACCCCCCATAAGCTGATCGTTTGCACATCAACGGGAAGTGTGTTTTGCGTGGAATTTAACGAAGAAGGTGAAGCCAAACACCCGAAAAAAACCCTTATTTATAAATATAAACCGGAAAGCTCATTTTTTGACAATACCCGAATCAACAACATCTATATCGGAAAAGAGAAAATATATTTACTACCGAGAGATAACGTGATCGTTGCATTAGACGCATTAGCATTGCATCATTGCAGTGAGGATAACTCCTTTCCCGATAACAAAGTGACTAAAATCCCCATCGATTCAACGGAAGGTATGCGCTTTGGAACGGCCGTATGCCGCATGCCCCAGCATCAAGAACAGGAAGATGAATATTTGATAGGAACGAATCACGGAGAAATATTTCATGTTCTTTCAGGAAAGGCCCATGACCTTCATTTAAATCTACCCAACCCATCTTCGATTCTTGACATCCGATCATTCCGATGGAATAGCCGTTTGTTTATTGCTGCCGCATTTTGGAATGGCTCGATTAAAATTTTCGAGTATTTTCCTGAAAGAAAGGATAACAAAATCGAACTCAAGGCGAGCATACAGGTAGATACTTATGCGGTTAACCGAATGTTTGTTTTTTTTGAAAAAGATGCCAATTACATCAAATGGCCGCTGATCCTGGCAGGTACGGATTCCGGCCGCTGTTACGGCATTCGTATGAGAATGGATGAATTCAATGAAGGGGGCCAAATTCACTTAAGTTTTGAGTGGAGTTACCGGTGCAAAGAAGCCATCAAAGGCATCCATCCTTTTTCATTAAAGGAGGAATGGAAATATTTCCTGATATCATCTTTGGATGGTTATATCCATATCCTGGAACGCAATGGCATATCGATCGGCGTTATACCCTTTAAATACCCACTATCCAATATTTATTTCCCCGCGGTTAACCTTTCTATCGAAAACAAAAAGGATTTTTTAAATGGGTTTGTGACCACTTCTGCGAATACACTTAAATACATCCGTTTTTTTATTAAAGAAAAAATAATGACTAAGATCGATCGGTGTTTTAGGGGCGAACAAGACGTCTTTGAGGCATTTAAAAGACAAGATAACGAAATCCTGCTTTTAAAATTTAAAAGCATCGATTTAAATGAAAACTTTTTTAGAACCCGGTACTATCTCAAAAGCACCGATTTTAATTCGGCGGAAAGAATTCTGGAAGAGTTGGAGCTAATCCTTGACAGCGGAGAATCGGAAGATAAAAATTATGCAATAAAAGCGTTGGTGAACCGCCTCTTTACCCAATATTTCGAAGATCTTCTCCAAAATTCCGAATTAAATAAAAAGGCCATGGAACTTTTCTTTAAAACCCGTATCCAATGGGGACATGAAGGGTCGAAAAGTAACACCAAAGCCCAACTTTATTGGATGCGTTACATGTTAAAAGGCTGTAAAGTATCCGAAAATCCGGTGGAAACTTTTAACCGGTGGTTTCAAAAGAATTCTGAAACGGAAAGACAATACAACGTTCGCGATGCCGGGTCCAATGACCTGCTTCGGTCTTTTATTATTCATCCGATTTTATTTTTGCGTGTAAAAACTCTCCAGTATATTCATCGATTTATTACCGACCCGGAAGCCGGGAAGGAAGGACAAAAATCAAAGTGGAACTCCAATTTAGTAAATTCCCTGGTAAACGCCATTATCGAGGTTTTAAATCGGCACCCGGTAAAAACGGATGATGTTCTCCCCTGGTTTGATCTGGAAGCCGTTCGGTTACTGATTTGGATGGTGGCTAATTATAAAACGACCCAATTGTGCCCTGCCAAATTATGCTATGAACTATGGAAGAACGATATTTCCCCCTCATTTTTCAATCGTTTGGCAGACGCTGTCTTCTTTCACCCAATGGATTCGAAAGAAATAAAAGGCATTGAAACGATGTTTCGGAAGGCCGGGCAATTGGTCACTGAATTTAAAAGTGGAAATCCTCATATCAATGATATTCCTTTATCGCTAATTACATGTTGCAAACAATTTTGTGAAAACCATACCCGTGCCCAAGAGAAAGAAAGCGAATATCGATGCACGAAAGTATTTGGCGGTGAGTTTTCAACCTTTTTCCAAACTGTATCTATATTATTGAAATTTAAAACGATTAAAAATTTTAGCGATACATCTGAATTTACGAAAATAGTGAATAAGAAAAACCAAGAATACTTTAAATCAGGTCCTGTTCTTGATTTATTTATAAAACTCTGTGAAAATATAAAGAAATACTATCACGAAAAACATAATGATATTGTAATGGATACATTCAATCAATTAAAATACTCCACCTTTTTCGAAATTAAAAATACGATTCGGCAAATTCAAAAAGGAATTTCAGCATTAAAAGCAAAAAATGAGAGTCTCTGGATAGAAATTGAATTATGCTCCTTTTTATTGAAACAATGGAATAATATTATTACAGAGGAGATGGACAACAATGTCATTCTCGACTTTGCCCAGGCAATAAAAACGTATAATGAACAATTTATTAATGAAAATAAGCTGATGGATATGCCGATTATATTCCGGAATATCTTTACCCGCCTCAATATCATGGCGGAATGTGATGAGTCCTACTTACTCTACCTGACAAAAGACAATCAAACCGAAAAAGAAGAGGTTGTCATCCTTCGTAACGATGGACAAAAAGAAGAGTTCTTGCAGATACCCGATGCCATTGAGTGCGGTATACCCAAGGATTGGTTCAAGCCCATTACATTTTCCTCGCTTTTGGAAGACTCCATTGCCAGGCCATTTCAATCCCGTAAGATGATTCCCATGGTAATTAAAGCACCGGGTTCCGATACTTCTGATACACGTGCGGTTTATCTGTTTTCCTGGAATAAGGACGATTCCGATGGAATCGTCCGGCTTGAAGGTCGAGGGATCCTGGGGGAGTTTCTAGCAACCACAGCCTACTTGCAATCGGCCTTACAGGAGCAAAAAACCAGCCAGGAAGAATTCTTCCGCATTGTATCCCATGAATTGAATCAAATCATACGAGGAATGCTGGCATGGATTTCAAACCTGCAAACCGGTTATTTTGAAAATAAACCCGAAAGAAGAAAGGAATATTATGATCGGTTTCAGCATTCTTTGATTTTGGCTGATCATGTAATTCGGTCCATTTTGAGTTTTCGTGGTGGAACGCGGTTTGACCTCAAATACTGTTCCCTTGATATAACGATAGAAAAAATTGTCAAATTGGCCAGAGCTCAATTTAAGGATTACGGTAATATACAACTCAATTATATTCCGAAACCAATGGATTACGAAATTATCACCGACCCGGAATTAGTTGGAATTTCAGTAATGAACTTGTTGACCAATGCCCGAAAATATAATCCAGAACGCAAACCCGTTGAATTGCAGCTATTTACAGAAGGTTCCAAAATCGTTATTGAAGTAAAAGACCAGGGCATCGGGATACCCAGGGAAGAATATAATATTGTCTTTAAAAAATTTGAAAGGGGGGCTTATGCCAAAACCCATCGAATCGATGGTCTGGGTATTGGATTGGCTGCATCGAAAAATAATATTGAGAAATTAGGAGGAAATATTCTTTTTACTTCCCGGCAAGGGAATGACTCCGGATCGGCGTTCAGGATCACATTGAGTACCAAAACATTCAGCAAAGCCCTTAACATGAGTAACCAGGTACAAGTGAAGTCCGCGCCCGACTTTAATGCCATAGAAGATATTGCCTTAAAGCATAAGGTAGAAAAAAAAATATCTTATGATTCATTCGGTAATATGTTGACATTGCGGGGTGCGTTAACGGAGGAACAGTATCAGGCATTAACCCGATGTTATGAAAATGATGGAATGACTGATGCAGAGAGTTTAAATGCACTCAGCGAATTATGCTATGAAGTAAATAAAAAAATATCTGAGGAGGCAATGAGAATATTAAAAGAAATGGAAGGTCAATCGGATGATGAATGATAGTCTTTTCGTAAGCTTGATATCAGTGTTAAACTAAAAATGTATAAAAATAAAGTCAGGAAATCAATTAATCGAACACGGAGGAAATATGAAAGTATTCATTGTCGATGATTATAAAGATTATTCGCTGACGTTAAGAGATAAATTTGAAATTGAAGGGCATGAATCCGAATTTTGTTTATTCAGTACCGAGGTGGTTGAGAGAGCATTAAACTATAAACCGGATTGGGTCGTATTGGACGTTCGTATGCCGGAGAAATCCGGAGCGGTTGTATACCAAGAATTGAATAAACAGGCGGATTTTGAATTTTCAACGGTGTTTTATTCCAATTATACAAAAGACCCAGATATCCAAAAGGAATTAAAAGAGGCCGGAGTGCCTGACGCAGTTATCTTTCAAAAGACAAACGACCTGGATCGCGATGTAAAAAATAAACTCATTCCAAGCCTGAGAAGCAAGCACTTAACGGGAGGAAACCGTGGAGAACAATGACCTTATATTTCTCAATGATGAATCCCGACAATATTTAATAGACCTCCGGGAAAAAACCAAGTATAACAAGGTTGTATTATTTGTCGGTGCAGGGTTATCCCGTAATGCCCACCGCAAAAATGGGGCATTTGGCAAACAGTTTCCATTATGGGCTGATTTAACAAAAAAAATGCTGGTTAAACTATATGGGGAAAACCATGAATGTATTGAAAAAGATAAATATGATTATTTAAATGTGGCCGATAAATTTGAAGCAGAATTCGGTCGTATCTCATTACTTCAATTGATTGAGGATTCCCTGGAAGATTTGGAGTATGAACCGAGCCCCATCCATCAGTTGATCAGCCGTTTTGATTGGGAAATCATAACAACCAATTTCGATACGCTGATTGAGAGGGGCTTTGAATTATCAAATAAAACTCCCAATTTAATTCTTTCTGATCCCGATCTTTCCACTACAGAAGAACCCCGAATATTTAAAATAAATGGGTGTATCAAATCTGCAAGGACTCAAATTATCATAACTGGCGAAGATTTCAGGGCCTTTTCCGACAAAAAACCTTTAATGGAATTGTACGTTAAAAAATGTTTTATTGAATCAACAGTGCTTTTCGTTGGTTTCAGCCTGGATGATCCGGCATTTAAAATGATCCATGGCTGGGTACGCGACCGTCTAATCGAATCAAGGTCAAATCGATTTGCCTATTCCATCCAATCATTTGTTGATGAACCGACCAAAAAAATATGGACCCCCAGAGGCATTCGATTCATCGAATTATACCCAGATAATAATAAACATAAAGAATGCACCGAACAAAGAGTATTTGAAATTTTTGATTTTTTATATCAACAGCAATCCAATTTAGAACAAAAGGAATCATCTTCACAGACCAAAGAATTTATATCTGATTTAATGGAAAAACTAGAAAAATATTCAGGCCAAAAGCAATTGGAAAATATTTTGCTTCAAGCATTGAAAGGAATAATAACAAAGCTCGAAAAGGAAAGGGAGAAATTATTCACCGATAAAAAAGTAATTGATTGTATAAATCGAATCCTTAATGATCTACAAGTATCGAAAAGCCCGGAAATCAGAAACCCTGATATTTGGATAATGGCAATGTACGTTGCTCTTCAATCCGGTGTATCACAGAAGTTACTACCGGTGGATTTCTTCCGGACAGGTTTCTCTGTTCTTCGTGAAGCAGCGTTGAAAGGTGAATGTAAAGTCTCCAAAGATATGCATCGCTACTGGCTATTTTCTCTTCTATTAATCGGTCCATTTGAATGTGCGGAGACATTACTTGATATTAGTAGAAAAATAAGGCCCCAAAAGTATCCCTGGGATATTTCCGAATATATTCACTTTCACCTGGAGGTCTTTTTTGACGACCGATCAAAACACCGTGACCTATTTTACAAAACGCTAAATAATTTTAGAACATCGCACTACACAGAAGCATTTTATAAATTTTCACTTCTGGATACCTTTTATGTGGAATTGGATTCCAAAGATGTTTTTCTCAATCGGACTTACCAGGGGCTTTCGGGCCTATTTCGCGCTGAAGCGTACCGATTTAGAGATACCCTCTCATCGATTCGTTTTCCTGTTAAAGAGAGTTATTTTAAATCTGTTGTTCAAGAAATTTTTAATGCAGCAGATAAGGGGAGGCCGATCATGTTTACCGGTCTTTCATCGATTATTTTATCTTTTCCCAAAATAACAATGGAAATGGAAGATATCGATGCATTAAAAAAAACGTCTCTGGGGGAACTTTTTTTACTGGCTGTCATTTATGATAAACCAGCGGGAGGGAAATTTAGAGAAAAGGAATTAAGAGATTTAATGACATTCATGATCGATTCCGGTATGATCGATGTGTCTTATTTCTTACGTTTACTTTTATTTCGGATAGAAGGCGCCAAACTCAAAAATTTGATACTGGAAGTAGACAATTGCGTCTCCCGTTATTTAAAAGGGCTTATTTCTTTTATTTTTTGTGCCCTTCCTTCCCTGGATAAGAAAGAGTTACTGGAAATAAAAGAATTTATTGCCTCCTTTATCGATAAGGTAAAACATAGTCGGCTTCGTGAAAGTTTGATTCAAATTTTCGGTTATATCTTAAAACAATTGCCGGAAGAAAATTTTGAATCTATTTTAAAAACTATTTTTTCCCTGGCAACGGCTGACTCATTTTCTTCATTTGGCCTGAGTTTTTTACTCCTCCCCCCTAATCAAAAAGCTATTCAACAATCTCAATTGCGCCTGCTGATGGGCCGCAGTATTGAAAAAGGGGGAACTTCATTTGATATGGATTTTATTGCGTTTATGCTAAACCACAAACGGGAGGAGCTATTTCCGGAGCAAGATCAACGGTCAAAAAATATGTTAAAAGACTATCTTGATATCAAAATTGCAGAAACCAGAGATTTCTCCCTTCAACGATTAATAAATCTTCATCCCTTTATTGAAAAAGGATTTATTATGTTTGACAGCGACATGAAAAAAAATATAAAACTATTTATCGGAACAGCCTTTACCAAGTTCAGAATTTACTTTGAATGGAAAATCTTCTCATCAAGGATGATACCGGTATACAAAACATTTGGATCGCTGTTCGGCATAGATGTGGTTCACAAGATAATCGAAAGCTATTCTCAAAATGACGAAAGTGGAGAAGAACTTAAGGAAATCCCATTCACCGAACTGCCTGAAGAAATGCGTGATAATTTCGCTCTTTTTTTAAAGGAAATTTACGTCGGAAATCATCATAACGATGATGATTTAAAGGCCATCATGCTCATAAAGATGAAACGGTTGATATCGGAAGGTCTGGCTGGTGGTGGTCATCCGGCGGCATTTTGGGATCATTTCACCCCAGAAGAACAAACCCAATTAGCTGATAATATGCTCAATCTTTGGCTGCCCGCTTCGGAACAGAGCAATATAAAAGCCATCGCTGCATCCGGAGAATTCTTAAAATACAAAACCGATGAACCATTAATGAACGAGTTGACCAACCGCGTGCTATGCGGCGTGTTCTACGGCTCGGTTCCGGTAAAAATCCTATGGTGCCAAACAGTTTCTATTCATATAAAAGAAAAGACCGAATGGTATATTGATAATAAAGATAAATTAATTAAATCCCTAGGGGTTTTCAAAACCGAAAAGGATCTTGACCTGCTGCGCGAGTTTCTGGAATTGGCCAAATTATTGGAATTGAAAGATATTAAGGAAATTCTCGATTACCTTAAGGATGAAAAAAATACCCGCTTTGCCGAAATCCGACGCACAGCCTCACGCCTCGCACCATGAGTGATTTTTAGCCACAGAGTTCACAGAGAACACAGAGGAAAAAAAGAAGCAGGCAATGGGGTCGCGGATTAATTTCTCTGTCTTTTCTTGATTTGATATTTCAACGGATTTATGTTATAAAATGAGCATGGAATACGCACTCGAAGAAAGAATCGGTAACCCGGAGCTGTTTGTCGGAAGACAAAAGGAATTGGCTTTTTTTCTGAAATGGATCGATGATATT
>JBLMYT010000028.1:0-38656 GCA_050258455.1 Candidatus Omnitrophota bacterium
AGACCGATTATTTTTTACATTTGATTATTGTACGAAATTGTTTGTTTCGAAAACCATTGACCGGTTTATCTCTTATTTTAAAAGATTAATGGGGCAGGTTTTAGAGAACCCGGATCAGAAATTATCGCAAATGGAGATTATCGGAGAAGAAGAAAAGGGGCTGATATTAAATGAGTTTAATGATACGCGTGCCGACTATCCGAGAGGGAAGACGATTCATGACTTATTTGAGGAACAGGCAGTCAAGACTCCGGATCAACTTGCTCTTCTAGGCCCAACATCTGTAGGGATGTTTCGAGAAGCGCCCTTACAAATTTCTTATCGAGAACTGAATGAACAATCCAACCATTTATCATGGATTTTAAAAGAAGTAGGAATCGAACCCGATACGATTGTGGCGATAAAAATCGAACGATCGATCGAAATGATAATCGGCATTTTAGGTATATTAAAATCCGGTGGCGCTTACTTACCCATTGATCCGGATTACCCGCAGGACCGTATCGATTATATATTAAAAGACAGTGGGGTTACCGTGTTGGTGACCACCAGCAACGAAGAAGTTGAGAAGTTAAGAACTAGGGAAGGTAAGACCGTGCTCTTTTTAGATTCTCTTAACCTCTCATCTTCTCATCCTCTTAACTTCTCTACTATATTCTCTCCCTTACCGGCCGCTGGCAACCGGCCACCGGACGCTTCACTCGCCTATGTTATCTATACTTCGGGTTCAACGGGAAAGCCCAAAGGCGCGGTTGTGGAAATGAAAGGGTTCGTGAACTTGCTCCATTGGTATATCGGAGAACTCAACCTAACCGAAACCGATAACGTTTTGTTGATAGCGCCCGTTAGTTTTGATCTGGCGCAGAAAAATTTATTTGCTTCTCTGATCATGGGAGGGCGTCTGACATTAGGGCGGCCGGGAATTCTCAATTATAATGAATTGTCAGAAAGCGTTTGTAAAGGAAACGTAACCATCGTTAATTGTGCGCCCAGTGTGTTTTACCCACTGATTGAATTTAATTTCGATCAGGAATTCGTAAAATTGCAATCGCTTCGTGTCGTGGTATTGGGAGGAGAACCGATATTAACGGATAAGCTTTGGCCCTGGGTAAATGCTGAGGGTTACCATTGCGAAATCTTCAATACGTATGGCCCTACCGAATGCACAGACATTGCGACATTTCATCGCACTCACCGAGAGTTTATGGCGGAGCGGGGAGCAATTCCCATTGGCAAGTGCATTCCCAATGTAAAGGTATTTATATTGGATAAATATTATCATATTCAGCCGATTCGGGTAAGTGGCGAAATCGTCATTGGGGGTATTGGGGTATCTCAGGGGTATTTAAATCGACCCGAATTAACATCGGACAAATTTATCGGTTACCGGTTGCCGGTTGGAAGGCTCCTTAATCTTTCCCCCATCAACCGTTTTTGTCCCGCTTTTTATCATACAGGAGATTTGGGACGATGGTTGGAAGACGGTAACATCGAATTTTTAGGTCGGATCGATCACCAGGTAAAGATTCGGGGTTTTAGGATCGAAATGGGAGAGATCGAGAGTCGGTTATTATCCATGCCTGGAGTAAAGGACGCTGTGGTATTGGCAAATGACGATGATCGGGGGGATAAATATTTATGCGCGTATCTTGTATCGGATAGAAAGTTGGAGATTTCCGAAATGCGGGAATTTCTGGCAAGGTTATTACCGGCTTACATGGTTCCCGCTTATTTCCTGGAACTTGAGAAGATTCCGTTGAGTCCCAATGGAAAAGTAGACCGCAAAGCGCTGCCCAAACCGGGAATCGCCATTGGCCAAAATTATGTTGCCCCCCGGAATGAGACCGAAGAAAAATTGGTTGAATTATGGTCAACGATTTTAAATATAGAGAAAGATGTCATTAGCATAGACAGTAACTTCTTTGAATTGGGGGGGCATTCATTGAAAGCAACGATTCTTTTGACAAGGATTGAAAAAATGTTTGATGTGAAAATCCCATTATCGGAGGTTTTCAACACGCCGACCATTCAATGTCTCTCATCGTGTATTTCCGCTTTTCACGCCATTCGTATTCAACCGTCGAATTCTATCAGCGAAAAAAAGGAAGAATTATTTCTATAATAGGGGAAATTATGTTTGATTATGAGATCATCAATCGGTTAAATGCTTTAAACATTCAAGTTCAACTCATTGAAGGGCATTTGAAGATAAGCGCCCCCGAAGGGGCGCTTACGCCGGCATTGATTAATGAATTGAGAGAGAAAAAAGAAAAGATTATTAATTTCTTGAAGTATGCCATGGAAAATGCCGGATATACGCCGATAGAATTGGCTGAGAAGAAAGAATATTATGGGCTATCCTCTTCCCAAAAACGGTTATTTTTATTACAGCAAATGGAATGGGAAAGCATCGCTTATAACATCTCGGAATATATCCCTCTGTCCAAGGAAATCGAAATTGAGAAATTAAAAACGGTATTCCGGGAGTTGATCCAGCGCCATGAAAGTCTCCGAACCTCGTTTCATATCATCGGGGAAGAACCGATCCAGAAGGTCCACGATAACGTCGCTCTTGATTTCGAAAACGTCGATGTTACGCAAGTTCAATCCTTTGTTCGTCCATTCGATTTAGCGATGGCCCCTTTATTGCGGGTTGGAATTGTAGAGACAGAGGAAAGAGAACGCTATCTACTGGTCGATATGCACCACATTATTTCCGACGGGATATCCCAAAATATATTGAAGGCTGATTTCGCGGCCCTTTATGATGGACAGGAACTCGCGCCATTACGCGTGCAGTACAAAGATTTTACCGAATGGCTAAACTGTCGGATCGAGAAAGAGACGCGCGATGCACAAGAATTGTACTGGCTTTCGGAATTCGATGAAGAGATACCCGTATTGAATTTACCAACCGATTACCCCCGACCGGCATTGAGGAGTTTTGAAGGGCGGTTCTTTAATTTCGATTTGGATCCGGAATTATCCGATGGACTTCGATCGATCGGGAAGATGGAAAATGCCACTCTCTTTATGGTGTTGTTGGCCGTTTCCAATATCTTGCTTTCGAAACTTTCCGGGCAGCAGGACATCATTATCGGGACCCCGATTGCGGGGCGCAGGCATCCGGATTTGGAAAAGATAATAGGTATTTTTCTCAATACGTTGGCCTTAAGAAACTATCCGATAGGGGAAACCGGTTTCCGGGACTTTTTGAAAGAGCTGAGACAAAAAACATTAAAAGCATTTGAAAACCAGGACTACCAGTTTGAAGACCTGGTGGAAAAAATCTCGATCATAAGAGATCCCAGCCGCAACCCATTATTTGATGTGATGCTTGAATTGCAGCAGAATCAGGGCGAAGACAAAACGCGGAAACAGGAAACAGTAAGAGAAAAAAAGGGGATATCCTACGAAAGCAAAACAGCAAAGTTTGATATGGTCCTGCATTGTGAAGACCGTCCTACGTTATTTTTTGCAGTGGAATACAGTACCCGTCTCTTTAAAGCAGAAACCATCGAACGGTTTGCCGGGTATTTTAAACAGCTCATTTCTTATTTAATTCAGTTTCCCGGTGCTCAATTAGCCGATATCGAAATCTTATCGGATGAAGAAAAGAACCACTTGGTCTACGAATTTAATGAGACGGATGCGATATATCCGACGGAGAAGACCATTCACGAATTATTTGAGGATCAGGTGATTAAAGGACCGGATCATCTTGCCCTCATCGGGTCGACTATTGGAGACGAAGACCCGTATGTCTACCCTCAATTATCCTATCGGGAATTGAATGAACGGTCCAACCGATTGGCGTATGAATTAATCCGGAAAGGAGTAAAACCCGACACCATTGTGGCGATAAAAATCGAGCGTTCTATTGAAATGATCATGGGTATTTTAGGTATATTGAAGGCAGGAGGCGCTTATCTGCCGATCGACCCGGATTATCCCCCGCAACGCGTCGATTACATGTTAAACGATAGTAGCGCTCAATTTTTGTTTCTCACGGCGCACACGGAGACGGGAGTTATAGAAGTTGAGAAGTTGAGACGTTTGGAAGGTGAGAAAGTGTTCTCTTTAGATCTTATCAACCTCTTACCTTCTCACCCTCTTAACTTCTCTTCCTCTGCGACCTCCGTGTCCTCCGTGAGAAATCATTCAAGTCTTGCCTACATTATTTACACCTCCGGTTCTACCGGGAATCCCAAAGGCGTATTGGTCGAGCATCGCAATGTCGTGCGTTTGATGACCAATGAGAAATTCCAGTTTGATTTTAATTCGTGGGACGTATGGACGATGTTTCATTCCTATTGTTTTGATTTTTCGGTCTGGGAAATGTACGGGGCATTGCTGTATGGGGGAAAACTGGTCCTCATCCCGTCCTTGATCGCAAAGGATCCCGCCGAGTACTTGAAGGTATTAAAACGGCAGCAAGTCACGGTATTGAACCAGACGCCGGCAGCGTTTTATAATTTGGCAGAGAAAGAAGTCGAGAGTATTGAAAGAGAATTGAGCATTCGATACGTGGTTTTTGGCGGGGAAGCGCTAAACCCCGCGAAATTGAAAGACTGGAAGCAAAAGTATCCGGAAACCACATTGATCAACATGTTTGGGATTACCGAGACAACGGTGCACGTCACCTTTAAAGAGATTGGGGCAAGTGAGATTAACAATGGCATCAGCAATGTGGGAAAACCCATCCCCACTTTGAGGGTCTATATGATGGATCGGTGGGGGAAACCGGTTCCTATTGGCGTGAACGGAGAATTGGTGGTCGGTGGGGAAGGCGTGGCCCGGGGTTATCTGAATCGCCCGGAATTAACCGCGGAAAAGTTCGTCGGTTGCCGGTTGCCGGTTGCCGGTTGCCCCAATAATTTCTTAACCAAAAGTTTTTGCGGAGCTTTTTTCAAAAAGCGACCCATTTTTTACAAATCAGGGGATTTGGGAAGGTATTTATCGAATGGAGACATTGAATATTTGGGCCGGATCGATCAACAGGTCAAGGTTCGAGGATTTCGAATTGAGCTGGGAGAAATCGAGAACCGGCTGTTGAGTAAGCCTGGGATAAAGGATGCCGTAGTACTGACGCGCAGGGATGAGCTTGGGGATAACTATTTATGTGCATATCTGGTATTGGACCGGGAATTAGCTATCTCTGAAATACGGGAACATCTGGCAAAGGGGTTGCCCGGGTATATGATCCCGTCGTATTTTGTAATAATGGAAAACATCCCTTTGACGTCCAACGGAAAAGTGGACCGCCGGGCATTACAGACTCCCGTCACGGAACGCGAAGAAGTCTATATGGGGCCCCGGGATGACGTTGAAGAAAAACTGGCCATGGTCTGGGCAGAAACTTTAAGGTTAGAGACAGTCGGTATCCGGGATAACTACTTTACTATGGGTGGCGATTCCATGAAGGCGATCAAGATGCTGGCCATGATTAACAATGCATTTGATTCGGATTTAAAGATCGTGGATTTATTCACCAATGAAACCATAGAAGCACTGGCTGTCCGCTTGAGAGAAGAACGGCCGGTTTATCGCGATCCGGAGCTGGAAGCGGCCGCGCTTGAGATTGAGGCTCTAAAGACAAAAATATTGGGTATGTCTGAGTATTGGACTGAGGGTATTGACGATATTGAAGACCTTTACCCGATGAGCGATATTGAGAAAGGGATGGTGTATCACTCGCTGCAAGAACCCGACCGGGCCATATACCACGACCAGATAGTCGAACAGGTCATTTATAAAGACTTTGACCCCATTCGCTTCGAGAAAGCGGTTCTGTTGATGGCGGATAAGCACCCGATATTGCGAACCTCTTTTCACATCGCCGATTTTGAGGAACCCGTCCAGGTGGTTCATAAACGTTGTCGATTGGATATCCTTTTTCACGATCTGACGACAATGGAGCGATCCGAACAGGAACAGTATATCAAAGACTATCTGGCAGAAGATCGGGGCATGCCATTTAATTTTTCCGTGCCTCCGTTATGGAGATTAAGGATTTTCACATTGGATAAAGACCGACTTGTGGTATTGTGGGTATGCCATCACTCGATCATCGATGGATGGAGCGACGCCTCATTTAAAACGGAATTAAATAATATTTATTTAACGTTAGAAACAACCCCGGATTTTATCCCTGAAAAATTAAAAAGCAGTTATAAGGATTTTATGATTGAACAGAGGGCGTATAAGAAAAAAGCGTTCATAAGGGATTATTGGATCAGTGAACTATCGGATTACAAACGCTTGAATTTTGAGATCGGAAAAGGGAAGGGCGTCGGGTTAATGAAGCTCTATGGGGCTGATTTAGGAAATGAACTGATGAGTCAATTAAATCGAGTGGCTGCCCATTACCATACGCGATTAAAGCATCTGTGCTTTGGGGCTTACCTGTACATGTTGAATATGCTCTCCTATGAAAATGATATCACGGTAGGCCTGGTGACGCATAACCGACCGCTGTGTGAAGACGGAGATAAAATATTGGGATGCTTCCTGAATACCGTGCCGGTGCGGATGAAATTTCCCGTTAAGATGAGATGGTCGGAGTATATCCGCCTGGTAGAGGAGAAGATCACGGAATTATTTGATTATGACCGGTTGTCATTGTTTGAAATCGTGGAATTAATCGGCGAAGGGGGATTCGGCCAAAACCCGGTGTTCGATACGTTATTCAATTACGTTGATTTCCATGTCTATAAAGACGCCATCGGTCAGGACATTGAGGCTGAGGAGAGGAAAGGGGCGAACACCAATAGTGAACCGCTTCCGGTATCCGGCCAGGTTAGTACCAATACATTGTTTGATTTTAATGTCAACGCCACCTTGGGGGGACTCCATGTCTCTTTTACTTATTCCAGTTGCCTGTTCAACGAAGAAGCTGCTTCCCGGTTATTTTACTATTTTAAAAATATCTTGAATAAATTTGTTTCAGAACCCGAGGACTTCGTCTCAAAAAATGATTTGCTAACGGAGGAGGACACCAACCGGATATTGGATGCGTGTAATGGCCCGGAGGCTCACTATCCGTCGGATACTACCATTTATCAATTATTTGAAGAACAGGTAAAGAAAACTCCCGATCATCTGGCTGTTGTCGGTTCACCGGCATTTTCGGCAGAAACCTCTCATGCCACGTCTCTACAAATCACATATCGGGAATTGAATGAACGATCCGACCAATTGGCTTATATGTTAAAAGAAAAAGGCGTCAAGGCCAACACCATTGTGGCGGTAAAGATGGTACGCTCGATTGAGTTGATTGTCGTCCTATTGGGAATATTGAAATCCGGAGGTGCTTATTTGCCACTAAATCCGAGACAATCCCGGGCGCAAACAGATTATATCCTAATGGACAGTGGGGCCTCATTGTTGGTTACCACCAACAATGAAGAAGTTGAGAAGTTAAGACGTTCGGAAGGTGAGACAGTGCTCTTTTTAGATCCTCTAAACCCCTCATCTTCTCAACCTCTTAATTGCTCTCTTCAACCGGCCACTTCCCTCGCTTATGTCATTTATACGTCCGGTTCGACCGGTAGACCCAAAGGCGTACTCATTGGTCACTCTAATATATCACCCCTTTTGCATTGGGGATACAAACATTTAGGATTAAATTCCAAGGATAAAGTTATTCAAAATTTATCCTATTATTTCGACTGGTCCGTATGGGAGATATTTATCACCCTTACCACAGGCGCTTCCTTATATATGATAGCGGAAGACATTCAGTTGAATCCGGGTAAGGAAGTGGATTTTATGATTGAGAAAGCCATAACCGTTCTCCACGTTACCCCTACACAGTTCGGATACTTGTTGAATATTGGAAAAAAACTTGAATGTTTAAATTATTTATTTATCGGTGCGGAAACATTATCGGCCGATCTGGTCGGCCGTACCATGCAATATGTGAATGACGATTGCCGGGTATTTAACATGTACGGCCCGACAGAGGCCACCATTATCTCGGCGGTATTGGAGATTAAACGAGATCAGGTTGAGACGTACGCGGAACTTGCCAGCATGCCCATCGGAAAACCCACAGGCAACCTGCGTATATATGTACTGGATAATTATTTGGATTTATGCCCTATCGGAGTAACCGGGCAGTTACATATTGACGGGGATGGCGTCGCATGGGGGTATCTCAATAACCCTGAAATGGCATCTGAGAAATTTGTTCACTCAAACGTTAGCTATGAACGATTGTATCGAACCGGAGATTTGGGACGCTGGTTACCGGACGGAAATCTTCAGTTTTTAGGTCGAATCGACCACCAGGTCAAGATACGGGGATTTCGGATCGAATTGGGAGAAATCGAGAACCGGTTATTGAATAAAGACGGGATAAGGGATGCCGTAGTTTTGGCTCATGAAGATAAAGATGGGGATAAATTTTTATGTGCGTATATGGTTTTTGAAAAAAAATATGGGGGTTCAGGAATAAGAGAATATTTGGCAGAAGAACTACCGGATTACATGATTCCCTCTCATTTTGTCACCCTTGATCAAATTCCATTCACACCCAATGGAAAAGTGGATCGAAAAGCATTACCCAAACCGGGATTAACGAGTGAAGACCATTACCTTGCACCTCAAAATGAACTTGAAGAGAAACTGGTTGTATTGTTTGAAAATGTTTTACATTTAAAGAGGGAATTTATAAGCACGGATCGAAGTTTTTTCGAGTTGGGAGGTCATTCGTTAAAAGCAACGATGCTGGTATCGAAGATACAGAGAGAAATAAAGGTAAAAATACCTTTAATTGAGCTTTTTAGAGGTTCCACGGTACAAAGTCTCGCAAAATTTATAGAAACCTTCGGTATGGAGACCGATATGACAACCGATGAACATCCGGTGCTGCTCAAGCGATACGATGAAAAAACAAACAATCTTTTCTTGATTCATGATGGAACCGGTGAAGTGGAAGGGTATATCGAATTTTGTAAGCATATCACGATTGATTTTGAAATTTGGGGTATTCGGGCCGACCGGTTGGATGGTTTGGCCCCGCGTCTCATCACCATTCCGGAATTGGCGTCTGCGTATATTGAGCGCATGAAGAAGGTTCAAGCTGAAGGTCCGTATTATATTGCCGGATGGTCCCTTGGTGGAACGATCGCTTTTGAAATTGTCACCCAATTAGAACGAATGAACGAGACAATAAATTTCCTGGCTTTATTTGATTCGCCTCCGCCTCATGAAAGCCTATGGAAAGATGCAATCGAATTCAACCTCGAAACCGAGTTCAATTTTATCAAAACCTATATCAATGAACCTGAAATAGAAAAAGGATTAAAGGCGTCAACAGGATTAAAGCTATTTTGGTCCTTCATCTTGGACTATTTGGAAGCCGGTCATTATGATATGGGAATGATTAAACAGGTAATTGCGGAATTAGGGGCCCAAGCACTACCCAATTTCAATGAATTGAGTATAAGGGAATCGGTTTATTATATGAATATGACGCGGACGCTTCGGAATGCCCGCGCGTGGTATAAACCAGCCGTATCCATTGGCACGCCGGTTCACTATTTTGCGGCCACCGAATCGAAGGGTTTTCAAAAAGAACATTGGGAGAACTATATTTCTGGCACGATAATTTATCATGAAATCGAAGGAGATCATTTTTCGATATTCCGAATGCCACGCGTATCTGATCTGGCCTCAGAATTTGAAAACATAACTCATCGGTAAATAGCGTGGAAAGATTTATCATCTTGATCGCGAATTTATCCAGAGCTTGTTCGAGCTTTTGGCGTTGAATTCCACGAATACAAGTCGTCTAATTTCGAACAGTAAAGATTAGGTGAATGGATTATTTTTGACATTTTAAATAAAAAATGTATAATGAATAGCTGATAATAAATAATAAAAATTGTGAGGTGCGAATGAGGCGGCACGATTTATTTATGAAGATTTTATGGGGTATTGCATTGTTTATCTTTTTGGGATTATTTTCTCATTCTGGGGCATCTGAAAATAAGTATTATCAAGTTCCACAGGTAACGTCAACGATTAAGACCGACGGAATTCTTAATGAAGAGGTATGGCGGGAAGCCCTGGTTCTTGAATTGAATTACGAGGTGGACCCCGGGGAAAATATCAAACCGCCGGTCAAAACAGAGGTCTTATTGGCCACTGGTAAAACCTGTTTATACATTGCCTTTCGCGCCTATGATCCGGATCCATCCAAAATTCGCGCCCGATTCAGCGACCGGGATGATCCCACTAACCAGGATTGGGTGGCGGTAATACTGGATACCTTCAATGATGAACGGCGGTCCTACGATTTCCTGTGCAATCCACTGGGCGTGCAGACCGATTTTATAGAGACTCCGGAGGGAAGTTCCACCGACTGGGACACCATTTGGGATTCCGGCGGGCAGATCAATGAACAAGGGTATGTGGTGGAGATGGCCATTCCTTTTAGTTCTCTCCGGTTCCAGCTTAAAAATGGAGAGCAGGTATGGGGATTTGATGCGGTTCGCAGTTATCCCCGTGAGGTTGCCCATCAAATTGGACTTTTTCCTCGGGATAGGAATAACAATTGTTACTTGTGTCAGTCGATTAAATTAAAGGGTTTTGAGGGCGTAAAGCCAGGCAAAAACCTGGAATTCGATCCCACCCTCACGGCGAATCTCAATGCAGAGCGTGAAAACGGATTCTCGGGCCCTTTTATTTCCGATAAACATATCGAAGCCGGACTTACCGGCCGTTGGGGATTTACCCCCAACCTGGTTTTGAGTGGGACCGTTAACCCGGATTTCTCTCAGGTTGAAGCCGATGCGCTCCAATTGGACATTAACGAGCCCTTTGCTCTTTCCTATCCGGAAAAGCGACCCTTTTTTACCGAAGGTGCAGATTTCTTTGCCACCCGGTTAACGGCGGTCTATACCCGAACCTTTCGAAGTCCGTCTTGGGGTCTTAAACTAACGGGGAAAGAAAGGGGCAATACCATTGGCGCTTACACAGTTCGAGATACCCTGACCAATTTGATATTTCCAGGCCCGCAGGGGTCTAAGGTGACGTCTTTGACCATGGACTCTACCGCGTATGCACTTCGTTACCGCCGCGATTTAGGGAATCAGTATACATTGGGGGGACTCGTGACCCACCGCGAAGGCGCGGATTACTTCAATACGGTATTCGGGGTAGACGCGAACCTTCGTTTTACAGCCAAGGACCGGGTCATTATGCAACTTCTGGGTTCCAATACCCGTTACCCCGATCCGATTGCCGCCGAGTTTTGTCAAAACCAGGGAAAATTTAGCGATAAGGCGCTGGATGTGTTCTATTATCATGATACCCGAAACATCGACTGGTATTTGGAGTACCTGGATATGGGTAAAGATTTTCGCTCAGACCTTGGATTTATTCCCCAGGTCGGCTACCGTTCCCTTTATACCGGCGTCAATTACCTGTGGTACGCAAAAAAACCGGGACAATGGTGGACTCGATTCGGCTTGCAAGGCCGATACAAACAACTCAATGATTACGATGACCGGTTACTCAACCGAATTGCCTCTATCCGGCTGACCTATATGGGACCTTTACAAATGAATTCATTTCTGGATTTCAGTTATAAACGGGAAGCGTACCGGGGGAAGTTATTTAATCAAAAAGCCTTAACGCTTTACCATCTGATGTACCCCGCAAGGAATCTAATGATGGAATTGAATTTTGTCCTGGGTGATCGAATCGATTATACCGAGGCCCGATTGGGAAAGCGGGTCCGCTTGACTTCGACATTTCTCTATGATATGGGGGCTCATATCCGTTTATCCCTTTTCTATAACTTTGAGTGGATGCAAATACGTTCTCAGCACCTTTATACTGCCAACCAGGGGGAATTCAGATTGGCCTACCAATTCGATCGACGAACCTTTTTGAGGGCCATTTTGCAGTATATGGACTATCGGTATAATACCGACATGTATGCTTCCCCGGTGAACCCGGAAACCAGGAATTTGTTTACGCAGATTTTGTTTTCGTATAAAATCAATCCCCAGACTGTTTTATTTCTGGGATACTCTGATAATTATTATGGATTTGAGAATATAGGCTTTCCCAGAATTAATTGGGCCGTCTTTTTTAAAATTGGATACGCCCTGGCTCTGTAATATAACGCGAATACTTCGGAATGCCCGCCCGGAAAATATAGCAACATTTTTATTGATTGACAACAACGCCTAATCCTGTTATGATCTACCGTTTTATTATATCCTTCAAATAACATCATATTCCAAAGTTCAGTATAACGAACTTAACATTTTATTTTTTGTTCGAGATTTCTAATGGGAAAGTTAAACAAAACGAATATCGCAAAAATTCTATCATTGACTCCGATGCAGGAGGGGATGCTTTTTCATTATTTGAAAAATCAAAAGGATAAAATTTATTTTGAACAATTGAGTCTTCGGATATCAGGGGAAATTAAAGCAGACCTTGTCGAAAAAGCCTGGAATCGGGTGATCGAGGCCAATGAAATGCTGCGAACCGTTTTTCGCTGGGAAAAATTGGATCAACCCACCCAGATTATTTTAAAAGAGCATCAACTAATTCTGCGATACAACGATATTTCGGAAATCGAGCCGGAGGAAAAAGAAAATTTTCTCCGGGAATTAAAAGAAGATGATCGGAATATACCTTTCGACTTGATCGACGTTCCGTTCCGAGTCGCGTTGGTCAAAATTGACGCGTGTCAATATGATATGGTGGTCAGTAACCATCATATTTTATATGATGGTTGGAGTAATGGAATTCTTTTAACGGAATTTTTTAATGCGTATCATGGATTGAATGAAGGGAGAACGGTAATTCCTGAAGTAAAACCGTCATTTCAGGAATTTATCTCATGGATCAACAACCGGGATAGTCATAAACAGCAACAATTTTGGACAGATTATTTGGACGGTGTTGACGGTTCGACCGAGTTGCCCATTAAAAAAAGAAAGAGTGATCAATTAAGTCGTGACATAAGAAAAAATTCGTTTATTCTCGAAGGAGATATCAAACATAAACTCGAGAATGTCATCCGAAATAAGCGGATAACATTGGCATCGGTTTTCTATGCCGCCTGGGGGCTATTACTTCAACGCTATTGCGGAAATGAGGATGTGATTTTCGGTACGACCGTATCCGGAAGGCCTTCGGTAATAAAAGGGATCGAAGCGATGGTGGGGTTATTCATCAACACCCTTCCGTTACGCATACAAACCCATCCGCAGGAAACACTTATGGATGTGGTTTTCGGAATCGATCATGCATTGAAGATAAGAGCGGATGTTGAGCATACCGCGTTAGCGGATATTCAACGGTTCAGCGGATTGGGAAACGGTGTCTCGCTGTTTGACACGATTGTCGTCATCGAAAATTACCCGCTGGATAACCATTTACTCCCATCGAGCAGTAAATTATCCATTGATTCGTATTCCATGGTTGAAATGACGCATTACGATTTAACGGTAAGCGTCAAGTTATTCGATACGATCGACGTTCAACTGAGTTATAAGAAGTCGGTGTTTGATCCGGAATCCATCAATCATTTATGCGGACATTTTAAGCGTATCTTTTACAGCCTTATCGAAAATGAATCGCAGAAAGTCTGTCAATTTGAAATCCTGTCGCAAGAAGAGAAGAATCGGATATTATACGACTTTAATAACACCGTTGCGAATTACCCAAAAGATAAAAACCTCCATGAATTATTCGAAGATCAGGTAGAGAAAACACCGGATTATCTTGCTCTTATTGGAACTTCCGTAGGGGCGCTTCGCGAAGCGCCCTTACAAATGACGTACAAACAATTGAATGACCGAACCAATCGATTGGCGGCTGCGTTGATTGAGAAAGGAGTAGGACCCGATACGATTGTGGGTATAAAAATCGAGCGATCTATTGAAATGATCATCGGTATTCTGGGTATTTTAAAATCCGGTGGCGCCTATCTTCCCATTGCTGTCGATTATCCGCAGGAGCGAATCGATTATATACTAAAAGACAGCGGCGCTAAATTGGTGTGTCTCACGGAGCGCACGGAGGACGCAGAGAAAGGAGTGATGGAAGTAGAGAGGTTAAGAAGTTGGGAAGTTAAGAAAGTGTTCTTTGTAGAACTTCTCATCCTCTCACCTTCTGAACTTCTTAACTTCTCCCACGTTCCCTCTCACCCTCATACCTTACCCCATCCCCCCGTGACCTCCGTGCGCTCCGTGAGAAACCCTTCAAATATCGCTTATATTATCTATACCTCCGGCACAACCGGAAAACCCAAAGGCGTCCTCGTCGAGCATCGAAATGCCGTGAACGTCGTGAACTGGTTCATCGATTTTCATCAGATAGGACCGGGAACCCGAATGCTCCAACTCTCCGACTACACCTTTGACGCGAGTGTAAACCAGATTTTCGGAACATTGATTTCCGGAGCCAGTCTCTATATCGTATCGAGAGAAGTTCGTTCGGATATCGAAAAAATGAGGAATTATATCGCCTTACACGCGATTCATGTTATCAATTTTGTTCCCACCTACCTGAAAGAATTGCTTTGCCATTCGGATAAACTCGAAAGTTTACACACCGTAATCTCCGGTGCCGAAAAGTTGGACGATGCAACCAAAAACATCTTGATCGGGAAAGGGTATCGATTGGTCAATCAATACGGTCCCACGGAAACCACCATCGATGCATTGGCAAGAGAATGTTCATCGGAGCCCGTGAACCTCGGGAAACCAATTGCCAATGCCCGGATTTATATACTGGATAAATATGAAAATGTTTTGCCTGTTGGAATCATCGGCGAATTGTATGTCGGCGGAGACGGCGTGTCGCGCGGTTATTTGAACCGCCCGGAACTCACATGGGAAAGATTTTGCCTCCGGCGGCCAGGGGCTCTTTTTGAAAAAACCGCCCCTGGACCCCGCAAAAACTTTTGGTTTGGGAAGGGTTATGATAGGGTATATAAGACTGGGGATTGGGTGCGATGGACGTCAGAGGGGAACATCGAATTTTTGGGACGTATCGATGACCAGGTTAAAATTCGCGGGTATCGAATCGAAGTGGGCGAAATAGAGAATGTAATATTGAAATATCCGGGCATCCATGAAACCGTCGTTCTTGCCAAGGAAAAAGCAGAGATGAATGGAGATAAGGATTTATATTTATGCGCGTATGTCGTTTCGAATCATGATATCCCGGAATCAGGATTAAAAGAATACTTAGAGAGATATCTTCCCGATTATATGATTCCTTCTTCTGTTGTATCAATAGAAAAAATGCCGCTTACCCATACCGGAAAAATCGATCGAAAAGCGCTTCCTGATCCTGAAATTAAAATCAGTGACGGTTACGCCGCCCCTCGTAACCGAATGGAAGAAAAACTGGCGAAAATCTGGTCGGATGTTCTTGGAGTCGGGAAAGATAAAATCGGTATCTATGATAACTTCTTACAACTGGGAGGTCACTCGTTAAAAGCTGTTTCATTGGCATCACGAATACACAAATTTTTCAACATAAAAATTTCCCTGGAAGAAATTTTTAAACGCCCCACCATCGGAGAACTTTACGAATACATCGGCAATGCGACAAAATCGACATATACCAGGATCGAAACTGCGGAAGAAAAGGAATACTACCCCTTATCATCAGCTCAAAAGCGACTGTATCTGTTACACCAGATGGATCAGTCCGGAACCGCGTATCATATGGATGCCGCATGGATATTGGAAGGAAATATCGATGAACAACAATTCGAACAATCGATCACAGCGCTCATCAACCGGCACGAAAGTTTAAGAACATCGTTTGACGTGATCGATCATGAACCTGTTCAACGTATTCATGAGAGGGTCGATTTTGAGGTCAATGTTCTCACGGAGTTCACGGAGAACACGGGGGGAAAAAGTAGGTTTGATTTAACAAAAGCGCCGTTAATGCGCGTGGAATTAATAAAAATTGAAAATAACAGGCACCTTTTGGCAATGGCCATACACCACATCATCTCCGATGGGGTATCCACCGAAATCATCGCCAGGGATTTAACCGCGTTTTACTCGGGTCAACAATTACCGGAATTAAACATTCATTACAAAGATTATGCCGAATGGCAGAATCGGGAACGCGATGGAGAGAACCTTCGAAAGCAAGGCACATATTGGAAAAAACAATTCGAGGAAGAAATACCCGTACCGGAACTTCCCACGGATTACCCAAGACCTTCGATACAATGTTTCAAAGGAAGCCATATAAAATTTGAAATCAGCAGGGAGAAGACCCGTGCACTGAACGCATTGGCGCTGGAAACAGGAACCACCATCTATATGGTTCTGCTGACTTTATATACCGTTTGGCTATCGAAAATAACCGGCCAGGAAGATATTGCCGTCGGTTCTCCGGTTGCCGGGCGCAAACACGCGGATTTGGAAAAAATCATCGGTATGTTTGTCAATACATTGGTGCTTCGGAATTACCCATCGGCAGAAAAAACATTTCTCGGTTTCCTGAGAGAAGTGAAAGAAAACACATTGAACGCATTTGAGAACCAGGATTATCCGTATGAAGCCTTAGTCGAGGAGGTTATTTCGAACCGGGATACCGGTCGAAATCCGTTATTCGATACCATGTTTGCCTTGCAACATACCGCTATGTCCTCATTCGATCTCCCCGGTTTAACATTCCATCGTTATGACTATGAAAATCACACCTCCAAATTCGATTTGACATTAATTGGAGTAGAAACAAAAGATCAATTGTTATTCACAGTTGAATACAGTACAAAGTTATTTAAGGAACAAACTATCGAACGATTCATCGCTTATTTCAAGAATATCATCGATGAGGCAATTGAAAACAAGAACCGGCAAATTTCCGGTTTTGAAATCATCCCCAAAGAAGAAAAAAGACGAATATTATTTGAATTTAATGACACGGCGTCAGATTATCCAAGAGACAAAACCATTCATCAATTATTTGACGAGCAAGTATGGCGTGTACCGGATCATCTTGCTTTTGTCGGCACTTCCGTGGGGGCGCTTCGAGAAGCGCCCTTAAAAAATTCGGACCGGGCGATTCACGAATCGCCCCTACAAATATCATATCGAGAATTAAATCACCGGTCCGATCAATTGGCCGATGAATTCATCCAGCGGGGTATTCGAACAGGAACCATTGTAGGGATCATGTTCGGTCGGTCGCTTGAAATGATCATTGGTATCCTGGGAATATTGAAATCCGGTGGCGCTTACTTACCGATCGATCCGGATTACCCGCAGGAACGAATTGCGTATGTGTTAACGGATAGCGGGGCTTCATTTTTGGTCACCACCCGAAATGAAGACAGTGAGAAAGCGAAATATTGGAACGGTGAAATTTATTGTCTTGAATATATGGAAGTGAAGGCAAATAAAGCCCAGGGCGCATCTGCGGATGAAAAGCTTTATGATAATTTAAATAGAAAGTCTGATTTTGCTTATGTTATTTATACTTCCGGTACCACAGGAAAACCCAAAGGCGTATTGGTTCGTCATTCGAATATCTGTCCGTTGCTGCACTGGGGAAATGCGCATCTTGGTTTGAACGCCGATGACCGTTTGGTTCAAAATTTACCTTATTATTTTGATGGGTCAATATGGGAGATATTTATGGCGCTAACCTCGGGTGCCAGTCTTTATACCGTATCCAATGCGCTCATCGTCGATGGTGCGCGTTATGCCGATTATATGAATCGGTATGGCATAACCGCTTTGCTTATTACACCCACGCATTTTCAAGCGCTGGCTCATTCCGGGAAACAGTTGCCGACGCTTCGTCATTTGTGTATTGGCGCAGAAAAACTCACCCTTGATCTGGTGGAGCGAAGTATGGAGATGGTCGATCGTCAATGTCGGATTTATAACATGTATGGGCCGACCGAAGCCACGATTATGGTCGCCGTGCTGGAAATCGATCGATCGAATTTACAAAGTTATCGTCAATTATCCAGTGTACCGATTGGCAAGCCCCTTGGAAATAATGCCTTATTTATATTGGATAAACATCTCAACCTGTGTCCCTTGAACGTGTCCGGCGAATTGTTTGTTGGGGGAGATGGCGTTTCGCCCGGTTATTTGAACAACCCCGAGCTAACATCGGAAAAATTCACCTCCGTGTCCTCTGTGACCTCTGTGGCTAACAAATTATACAAAACCGGGGATTTATGCCGTTGGTTGAGCGATGGCACCATTGAATTTTTGGGTCGCCTCGATGACCAGGTCAAAATCAGAGGATTTCGCATCGAGCTGGGAGAAATTGAAGCTCAGTTATTAACGCATGCCGCTATCAAAGAGGCCGTGGTTATTGCTCGAGAAAATCGGGGTGGCGATAAGTACCTTTCCGCGTATGTGGTGTCGGATATTCGGTTCCCGGAATCCATATTAAGAGAATATCTATCAAACCGTTTACCCGAGTATATGATTCCTCCTTATTTTATTTCATTGGAGAGTATTCCGTTAGCCCCGAATGGAAAGCTGAACCGTCATGCCTTGCCTGAACCGGAGTTAAGCGATAATAACCATTACACAGCGCCCCGGAATGAATTGGAGAAGCGATTGGTCGAATTATGGGGTGACGTTTTGGTTCAGTCTTCGGATACCATCGGCATCGATGATAATTTTTTTCAATTGGGGGGGCATTCATTAAAAGCCATGGTACTTTCATCAAAAGTTCACCACGCGTTTAATGTGCGAGTTCCATTGGAAGAGATATTTAAAAATTCAACGATTCGGGGAATATCCGATTTCATTCGGGAGGCGAAAAGAGAAACGTTTATTTCAATAAATCCGGTAGAAAAGAAAGAGTATTATCCGTTATCATCGGCACAGAAACGGTTATATTTATTACAACAAATGGATGAAACAGGAGTCAGTTACAATATTCCTGCCTTTTTTGTAGTGGAAGGGAAAGTCGATCCGATTAAATTGGAGCAAACATTTAAACGGTTAATTGCTCGTCATGAGAGTTTTCGAACGTCGTTTCATTTGGTTGAAGATCAGCCGGTTCAGCGGATTCAGGATGACGTTGAATTTAAAATAAGTTGTTTAGCCACAGAGGACACAGAGCTCACAGAGAAAAATAATAATATAACCAAGAAAGAACCCAAAACAAAAGTTTTTGGAAGTCCAGAAACCTTTTTTCAAAAAGGTTTCTGGCCGCCGGAGGCAATGATCAACCCCTTTGATTTAACAAGAGCGCCATTGATTCATGTTGGGTTAATGCGAATTGAAGAAGAGAAAACTCTGCTGTCATTAGACATGCATCACATCATTTCGGATGGGGCTTCGATGAAGGTTCTGATCCGGGACTTCAAGGGGGTTTATCAGGGGGAGGCGTTGCCTGACTTGAAGATCCAATACAAAGATTTTTCAGAATGGCAGAATCGGGAAACGGGTAATGAGTCAATGACGTGGCAGGAGGATTATTGGGTAAATGAATTTCAGGGTGACATACCGGTATTGGATCTTCCGATTGATTTTTCAAGGCCTTCGATTCAGCGTTTCGAAGGTAGAAGCATCCGTTTTGAATTGGATAAACCAAACACCGAACGATTAAAAGACGTCGCGTTGGAGAATGGAGCCACATTGTATATGACCTTATTGGCGATATACAATATATTTTTATCCAAACTCAGTACTCAGGAAGATATTGTGATCGGTTCGCCGGTAGTCGGTCGAAGGCATGTGGATTTGGAAAAGATCATCGGCATGTTTGTCAACACATTGGCGCTTCGAAATTACCCATCCCAAGAAAAACGATTCCTCGATTTTCTGGAAGAAGTCAAAGAGAACGCATTAAAAGCGTTTGAGAACCAGGATTATCCCTATGAAACATTGGTGGAGCAAGTTGTTTTGAACCGGGATACCGGACGAAATCCGTTATTCGATACGATGTTTGTTTTGCAAAACACCGGTTTCCCGTCATTGGAACTTCCCGATTTAAGGTTATATCCTCATGAATATGAAAACCGCACCTCCAAATTTGATTTAACGTTAACTGGGGTTGAAGAAAACGATCAACTGGTATTCACGTTTGAATACAGTACCCAATTGTTTCGAGAAGAAACCATTGAACGGTTTATCGCTTATTTTAAGAACGTCATCACTGATGCAATTGAAAACAAGAATCGGCGCATCTCCGATTTTGAGATAATTACGGAAGAAGAAAAAAGGCGAATAATATTTGAATTTAATGATACGGCAGTCGATTATCCGAAAGATAAAACCCTTCATGCATTATTTGACGAACAAGTCAAACGAACACCGGATCATCTTGCTCTTATAGGACCAGCTTTTGTAGGGGCAGACCCGCGTGTCTGCCCTCAATTATCTTATAAAGAATTGAGTATTCAATCCGAACGAATGGCCGATGAATTAATACAAAAAGGCGTTCAACCTGATACAATTGTAGGAATTAAGATCGAGCGGTCGATAGAAATGATTATCGGAATTTTTGGTATTTTAAAATCCGGTGGCGCGTATTTGCCTATTGATTCTGGATATCCGAAAGATCGAATTGATTATATCTTAAAAGATAGTAGTGCTCGATTGGTGATCGATGAGACCTTTGTAGGGGCAGACCCATGTGTCTGCCCGTGTACTTCTTTTCTGTCGGCAACCGGCAACCGGCAACCGGCCACTTCCCTCGCTTATATCATCTACACGTCCGGTTCTACCGGGAAACCCAAAGGGGTGGCGGTCGACCATCATTCGGTGATGAACCGATTAAACTGGATGCAGCGTGCTTATCCGATTGACGAAAAAGATAGAATTTTACATAAAACCCCGATTGTGTTTGATGTGTCGGTATGGGAATTATTCTGGTGGTCGTTTCAAGGGGCGTCGCTGTGCCTGCTCGAACCCGGAGGTGAAAAAGATCCCGAAATAATCACCCGCGCAATCTGCCGCGAATCTGTCACCACACTCCATTTTGTTCCCTCTATGCTCACAGCCTTTCTTAATTTTATCGAATATAGTGAAGCCGGTAATAGCGTCAGCGAGTTAACCAGTATTCGATATCTATTTTCCAGCGGTGAAGCATTAAGCGTTCACCATGTCGAGCAATTTAACCGGCTGTTGCGTGCAGGGAATCGAACACGATTAATCAATCTTTACGGACCTACCGAAGCCACAGTCGACGTGTCTTTCTTTAATTGTGATAATTTTGATTCAAATGAAAATCGATCCCTTGCATCTGTACCCATTGGAAAACCCATCGATAACATTCGCTTATACATTCTCGATCAAGGGGGAAATTTACAGCCTGTGGGAGTCACCGGCGAGTTGGGTATTGCCGGCGTGGGGCTCGCCAGAGGTTATTTAAATCGGCCGGAATTAACAGCGGAAAAGTTTATCGGTTGTCGGTTATACAAAACAGGGGACTTGGGAAGATGGTTGGACGATGGGAATATTGAATTTTTGGGACGAATCGATCATCAGGTCAAGATCCGTGGATTTCGCATCGAATTGGGAGAAATTGAAACTATTCTCCGGCGGTACGATGGAATCAAAGACGCGATCGTCCTGGCTCAGGCAGATCAAAATGGCGAAACCAATTGTTGCGCGTACATCGTTCCGGTGCAACATCAGGGGGCGACGCCGGATATAGACGAAATCAGGGACTATTTATCCCGATTATTACCCGAATACATGATTCCAGCCTATTTTGTTCCAATCGACGCAATTCCGTTGACAATCAATGGAAAACTCGACCGGACCGCGCTTCCGGTTCCGGATAAAAATAAAATAGGGGAGGGGATGTTCATCGCTCCCCGAACGCAAGCCGAAGACGAATTGACAGTCATATGGAATGATATTTTAGGTTTGTCAGCGATCGGAATCGATGACAATTTCTTTCGCCTGGGTGGGCATTCGATCAAAGCCGCAGCGCTTACAGCCAGGATTCATCGACAATTGCAGGTTAAAATCACGCTTGCGGAAATATTCCGGAACCCCACTATTCGCCAGTTGGCCCAGTGCATCGAAGGGAAAAAAAAGGAGCAGTTCTTTTCCATCACCCCGGCAGCGCCCAAACCGTATTATGCCATGTCTGCCGCACAGAAACGCATTTTCATCACCCACTGGATGAACCCGAGCGGAACCCAATTCAATATGCCGCATGTCTTCATCCTGGAAGGCGAACCGGATATGTCTGCAATCGAGCAGGCATTTATCCGAATGATCCGGCGACACGAAACATTGCGAACCGGGTTTGAAATGAGAGACAATCAACCCGTCCAGGTCATTCATCCTCAAGTGGAATTTAAAATCGAAACGTGCAGCGCCGATGCCTCACCTCAGGCGATTGCCGAGAAATTTACCCGGCCCTTTGATCTTTCCCACCCCCCGTTAATCCGAATCGGGGCCGCAACCATCGATCTCCATAAATACCTGCTGATACTGGATATGCATCATATCATTTCGGATGGGGTCTCGATCGGTATGATCGAAGACGAATTCACTGCCCTTTATGCCGGAGAAGAACGTCCACCTCTTAAAATCCAATATAAAGATTTCTCCGAATGGCAGAACCGTCTCTTCGCAGGAACGGAGATTCAAAAACAAAAAGATTACTGGCTCAAGGAATTCAGCGAGGACGTACCGGCGCTGGATTTACCCGTGGATTATCCCAGGTCCCCATCGAACAGCACAAGCGGGGACACCGTTTATTTTCAAATCGAAAACGAATTAACCCTGAAAATAAAACAATTAAATGTGGAAACGGAAACAACCCCCTACATGGTGCTGCTGGCCGTGCTTTACCTGCTGCTGTACCGGTACAGCGGACAGCGGGACATTGTGGTCGGAAGTGTGACCGCAGGGCGAAGGCATTCCGACCTCGATCGGATCATCGGCGTATTTGTGAATATGCTGCCCATCCGAAATCAAATCGATGAGGACATTTCCTTCGGAGAGTTTCTGGAACAGGTCAAGATAAAAGCGCTTCGGGCATATGAAAACCAGGATTTCCAGTACGATGAGCTGGTCAATCTGCTGGGAATCAAGGCCAGGTATGGAAAGAGTCCGTTATTCGATGTCCATTTCACCTTTCAAAATGCAGCAGATGTGGCGGGGAAAAAGAAAACCGAACGAAACCTCGGTTTTGTGTTGAGTCAATATCGATACCGTGCCGTTTCCTTGCACTGGGAACTGGGACTTGCCGCTATTGAAACGAATGACACGATTTCGTTTACCCTGGACTATTTAACCGCCCTTTTTAAGAAGACCACAGTCGAAAACATCGGCAACCATTTTGTCGAAATTCTGGAAACGTGTATACGAAATAAAGAAATCAAAATAAACGAAATCGGGATTTCGTTTGACCTGGCTCAGGGTAAAATCGATATCAGTCACGAGGAAGTCAGTGATTTTGACTTTTAAAAACTCACCCCGGGCAGATCATGAGTAAATGAGGTAGATGAGGTAAATGATGAATAAAAAAATAATATTGGCGATGATGCCTTATTGGTCAACGCTCATTCCTCCCATGGGAATCGGATCGTTGAAACGTTACCTGGAAGGTTCCGGTTATCGGGTCAAAACCGTTGATGCCAATGTGGAGCCCCGCTTTCAGGAAATCGAGGATCGGTATTTCGGGCATTTAAAAGAAATGATCCCGTTAAAAAACCAGGGAAATCTCTTTAATATCGGAACCCAGGTCTTGAGTCGCCACATGATGGCGCGGTTTCATTATAATCATTACACCGATGAAAACGCTTATATGCAGTTGGTCAAACAATTGGTGTCCAAAACCTTTTTTACCGATTTGACCAATGACCGAATCGCCGTATTAAATCAATTAATGGATCAATTTTATTCCTTGCTGGATAATTACGTGCGGGAATTACTCCACAGAGAAAAGCCCACGGTGCTGGGATTATCGACCTATAATGTCACGCTTCCGGCGTCCCTTTATGCCTTTAAACTGGCAAAAGAAACCGATCCCTGTATTAAAACCGTCATGGGCGGCGGTATTTTTGCCGGAGACCTGGATATTCATTCCCCCAATTTTGCGAACTTTCTCGAGCGAACGCCTTACATCGATAAAATCATTGTCGGGGAAGGGGAACAACTCTTTTTAAAGTACCTGAACGGAGAACTCCCCGAAACTCAACGGGTCTATACGCTGAAAGACCTGGGAAATCAGGTTTTGGATTTATCCCTTGCGCCGATCCCTGATTTCTCCGACCTGGATACGCGCTATTATACAATGATGGCGTCCTACACGTCCCGCAGTTGTCCCTTTAATTGCAGTTTCTGTTCCGAGAAAGTGTTGTGGGGATCGTACCGAAAAAAGAAAACCGATCAAATCGTCAAAGAGTTAATATCTCTGTATGAGAAACATCGAACCCAACTGTTTCTGATGAGCGATTCTCTGTTGAATCCGGTAGTCAATGAATTATCCCGGGCCATCATCGATCGCGGCTTATCCCTGTATTGGGACGGGTATCTTCGGGTGGATGATCACGCGTGTGATCCGGATATCACCTTTCAGTGGAGACAGGGTGGATTTTACCGGGCGCGACTGGGATTGGAAAGCGGCTCGCCCCGGATTCTGGAAGCCATGGGGAAGAAGATCACGCCCCAACAAATGAAAAAAGCCGTCACCGCATTGGCGCGTGCCGGAATTAAAACCACGACTTATTGGGTTATCGGTCACCCCGGAGAAACCGAAGCGGATTTTCAACAAACGCTGGACTTGATCGAGGAAATAAAAGATGAGCTTTACGAAGCCGATTGCAATCCCTTTTATTATCATTTAACCGGCCAGGTTCAATCGGATACCTGGGCCGAGGAAAACCGGGCCCGACGATTGTATGCGCCGGAAACCGATCAAATGCTGATGCTTCAAACCTGGATACTGGATGTTCCGCCTTCCCGAGAAGAAACCTATCGCCGCTTGAATCGTTTTGTTGAGCACTGTAAAAAATTGGGAATTCCCAATCCTTATTCCTTACGTGATATTCACAGCGCCGATGAACGGTGGAAAAGGCTTCATAAAGAAGCCGTGCCTTCCCTGCTCGAATTTTTAGGGGTTAAAAACAACAACAGCCTGCCGATCGACGAGAACAAACGAGTTAAGAAAACCGTTGAGTCGAGACTGCAAACCATTCGCTCCATTGCTGCCGGGCAAAATACAAAGGAAAGGGATTATTGGCTTTCCCGGCTTTCCGGCGAGCTGGTAAAAACTGCTTTCCCGTATGATGCCGTGAACGATTCCATGAACGGCAACAGCGATTCGCCGGGCATCTTCTCCTTTCAATTAAGCGACGCTGTTTCTGCCAGCCTGGTGAAGATTAGCAATAAATCCGATATTCGTTTGCACATCCTATTAACAGCAGGCTGGTTGATTCTCTTGAATCGCTATACCGGCAATACCGATATTATCGTTGGGGTTCCTACATATAAACAGGACGTGGAAGGGGAATTAATTAACACGGTGCTGGCGTTACGAAATTCGGTCACCGGACCAATGACCGTTAAAGAATTACTGCTTCAGGTCGGGCAAACCGTATTGGAAGCCAACCAGAATCAGAATTATCCGATTGAAACCCTTATTCATCAATTAAATCTGCCAGGGAGTGCCGAGGAATTTCCATTATTCGATTTATCGATTCTGTTGGAGAGCATTCACGACAGGAGATATTTGGACTGCATTCGGCAGAACATGATTGTTTCGTTTCGAAAAATCGGAGAGTCCATTGAAGGAACAATAGAATACAACTCGCAATTTTACAGGGAGTCCACCATCCGGAGGCTCATTTCTCATTATTCGGAAGCGCTGCATCGTGCGCTTTCGGATGTCAATCATCCGATTTCACAGGTTGAAATATTATCGGAAGGGGAGAAGAAACAGATATTGGCGGATTTTAATAACAATTGGGTGGATTTTCCGCAGGATAAATTCATTTATCAGTATGTTGAGGATGATGCGCGCCGTACGCCGGGTCATATGGCGATAAAAGAGGCAGATGAAACATCCCGGCATCTCACCTATATCGAATTAAATGACCAATCCGATCAATTGGCTCAAAGGCTCCATGAATGCGGTATCCAACCCGGAGATATTATTGGCGTGATGATGGATCGGTCCATTGAAATGGCTGTTGCGATGTTGGGGATATGGAAAGCCGGAGGCGCATATTTACCCATTGATCCCGATTACCCGCAGGACCGGATCGATTATATGCTAAAAGACAGTGGTGCTAAATTGGTGTTAGCCACAGAGGACACAGAGGTCACAGAGGGGAAAGGCATAAATGAAAAATTATTGGTTATAAAAAAAGCGTTGATTGTAGAAAATGAATCAGTTAAAGAAAAAACATTAGTTGCAGGAAGAGCAGATGATAGCGAAAAAGCAGATAACAATTTAGCTGCGGAAACAACTAAATTAAGAGTAAAAATAGAATTGATTGAATTACCAGAATTGATTGATACACATAACCATCCCCCTTCATTCTCTGTGTCCTCTGTGACCTCTGTGGCTAAAAATGCTTATGTCATTTATACGTCCGGGACAACCGGCAAACCCAAAGGCGCCATGGTCGAGCATATCGGCATGATGAATCACATCCATTCCAAAATTAACACCCTGCATATCACGGACCAGAGCATTATTGCTCAGAACGCCTCTCACACGTTCGATATCTCAATATGGCAGTTTTTGGCGGCTCTGGCATGTGGGGGAATGACTCTTATTTTCCCTGATTCTTTGATATTGGATCCGGCGAAACTCATGGACCGGGTAAGAGAAGACCGGGTCACCATATTGGAAGTGGTTCCCTCGTATCTCTCCGTGATGTTGGATGCGGTTAAACCGCGTCAGGATTTACCGTTGACTTATCTTTTGGTTACCGGTGAAGAAATAAAACCCTCCCTGGTGGCGCGTTGGTTTGACATGTTTCCGGGAATAAAAATGGTCAATGCTTATGGACCCACCGAAGCATCCGATGATATCACCCATTTTGTGATGGACCGTGCACCGGATGTGGCGCGTATTCCCCTGGGAAAACCCGTTCAAAACTTTGTGATATCCATTGTCGATGAGCATATGAATATATGTCCTGTAGGCGTCAACGGTGAACTCTGCGTATGGGGAATCGGTGTGGGCAGAGGTTATTTAAACCGCCCGGAGCTCACAGCGGAAAGATTTTGTTTCCCCGGGGCTCTTTTTGAAAAAAACGCCCCAGGACCCCGCAAAAACTTTTTATTAGACAAAATGTTAAATAATAAAAATATATTAAATAATAAAAGTTTTTGGACCCACCTTTTTTCAAAAAGGTGGGCCGCCGGAGGCAGTATTTACAAAACCGGAGATTTGTGTCGTTGGTTAGAGGACGGGAATATTGAATTTTTAGGTCGTATTGACCATCAGGTCAAAATACTGGGATATCGTATTGAATTGGGAGAAATCGAGAACCGCTTGACGCGGGTAGCTGGGATAAAGGAAGCGGTGGTGATGGACAGGGAAGACCGTGAAGGCAAAAAATATCTTTGCGCTTATGTTACCGGCAAAGAGGGGAAAATCGGTATCCCCGGTACCGTGGAATTAAAAAAGCAGTTATCCGGAGTACTGCCGGATTACATGATTCCGTCATATTTTGTACCCATGGATACATTACCGTTGACTGCCAATGGAAAAATTGATCGAAAAGCGTTACCCGAACCCACGACCACAGCCGCAGCCCGGGATATTCCTTATATTACAGACGAGATGTTAACGCGTCTTCAATTGGAAATGAAAACGAATAGTTCCGCTGAAAAGGCGGAAAACCTTCCTGAGAAACTGCATGAGTCACGGATAACCGACGAGGAACGCCGCCGGATTCTTTATGAATTCAATGACACGACAGCAGCGTTTCCCGCAGAGAAAACCCTTCACCAATTATTCGAAGAACAAGTATCACGAACACCGGACCATATTGCCCTTGCCGGAGCAGATTCGCGGTTCAATCTGACCTATCGCCAATTGAATGAAAAATCCAATCGTCTGGCTTTTTATTTAGGGACAAAAGGAGTCCAACCCGGAGATATCGTCGGTGTGATGACCACGCCATCGATTGAAATGATCATCGGCATTTTTGCCGTTTTGAAAGCCGGCTGTGCTTACCTGGCTTTATCGGTCACGTACCCGGACAAACGGATCGACTTTATTTGCAAGGATAGTGACATGCGGGCCGTGTTAACCGATCGTACGCGAGAACTTCCGGGAACCGGAAGCAATCCGATAGCGATCGATCTTACCGATGCGGGCTGTTATCTCGGAGAAGGCGAGAATCGAAACAAGAATCGACAAGTAGAAATGATTTCTTCGGCAGCCGCTGTTTTTTATACATCGGGAAGCACGGGCAAACCCAAGGGCGTTGTTCTGGACCATGTGGGGTTAGTCAACAGATTATCATGGATGCAGCGGTCCTATCCAATGGATGAGCATGATGTCATTCTTCAGAAAACATCCGTCATATTTGATGTGTCCATGTGGGAAATATTCGGGTGGATGTTTAGCGGCGCATCGCTTTATTTTTTACCTCCGGGACAGGGCGACAATCCTCAGGATATTGTGGATAGCGTGAAAGCGGGGCGGGTGACCATGATCCATTTTATTCCCACGCCATTGGCGTCTTTCCTGAATCGGATCGAAACCACGGATCAGGCGAAAGATGTGGCAACATTGAAACATGTATTTGCCAGCGGTGAAGTCCTGACGCCTTCACTCGTGGAAAAGTTCAACCGCCTGCTTTTTACCGCCAATGGTACACGATTGCACAACCTGTATGGACCCACCGAAGCTTCGATCGAGGTCTCTTTCTTCGATTGTCCGACCCATGAACCGGTGGAAATCGTTCCCATTGGTAAACCCATCGCGAATGTCGGCCTGCATATCGTGGATCGATATTTCCAGCCGGTTCCCATCGGCGTAGTCGGACAATTATGTATTAGCGGCATTGCATTAGCCAGAGGGTATTTAAATCAGCCGGAGCTCACATCTGAACGATTTTGCCTCCGGCGGCCAGGGGCTCTTTTTGAAAAAACCGCCCCTGGACCCTGCAAAAACTTTTTATCAGATAATTTATCAGATATAATATCAATTAACAGATTAAAAAACAAAAGTTTTTGGCCCCACCTTTTTTCAAAAAGGTGGGTCACGAAAAGAGCCCCCCTCTACACCACCGGCGACTTGGCGCGGTGGTTGGATGATGGGAATATTGAGTTTTTGGGGCGTATGGATCAGCAGGTTAAGATCAATGGAATTCGCATTGAAGTCGGGGAGGTTGAAAGCGCTTTATTGAAGCATCACGACATCAGCGACGCTGTTGTCATACCCAGGACCGATGAGAAAGGCGAGTTATACCTTTGTGCGTTTTTAGTGGCCGAGCATGATCTTGGCCAATCGGATTTTAGAGAAACGCTGGTTCGCGAGCTTCCTCATTATATGATACCGGCGCGGTTTGTCCGGTTGGAGAAACTCCCGCTGACACCTTCCGGGAAAGTTGACCGGAAAGTTTTGGCCTTAATCGAACTGGAGGCCGGGCAGGAAATCGAATATATGGCGCCGCGAACCGATATCGAAACCCAGGTTGCCGAAATATGGAAAGACATTCTCAATAAGGATAAAGTCGGAATCAATGACAATTTTTTCGATTTAGGGGGAAATTCATTGGGAATCATCCAGGTTAACCTGAAATTAAAAGACGTCTTCAAGCAGGATATACCGGCGCTCGTGATGTTTGAACACTCCACGGTTTCCGCCCTGGCCCAGTATTTGGAAAAGACGATGTCCACAACGTCCACAACGTCAGCAACCTCGTCTGCACAGGCGTCCGGTCAACCGGAGGTTATCGGTGAAGACGAACGAATGGAAGTAAAAAACAGAGGAAAGAATAAGATGCAGGAACGTCGAAATAAAGTCAGGGAAAGTCGCACGGCGCCTGGAAATAAAGAATAGATAACGAAAAGAGAGGATAAGATGACTCAGTTCAACGATCAGAATAAAAACGATAAAAACGGTAAAAATGATATCCAAACCGGACTCGAAGTCGCGGTAATCGGAATGGCAGGGAGATTCCCCGGTGCCCGGAATCTCAACGAATTCTGGGAAAACATAGCCAACCGGAAAGAGTGCGCCACGGTTTTTACCGATGACGAATTATTAAAAGAAGGCATCGATCCCCAATTGTTGGCAAATCCCAATTACGTCAAAGTATTTGGCGCGCTGAGCGATGTCGAGTATTTCGATGCTTCTTTTTTCGGATATACCCCGTCGGAAGCCAATGTCATGCATCCCCAGATGCGGTTCTTTCATGAATGCGCCTGGCTGGCCCTGGAAGACGCCGGGTATTCGACCTCCAATTACGAAGGATTAATCGGAGTTTATGCCGGGGCAAGAACCGATATCGGTTGGGAACTCAATGTTGTATTGGCCGGCGAAGCCGGTAACGTCGACAGCATGACCGCCGGAACTCTGGGAACCAAAGATCACCTGGCCACGCGAATCTCTTATATGTTTAACCTCCGGGGCCCCAGTTATACGATGTATACCGCTTGTTCCACCTCGCTGGTGGCCATTCACCTCGGATGCCAGGCGGTGTTGAGCGGCGAATGCGATATGGCTTTAGCCGGCGGGGTCACCATCATGCTTCCTCAAAAACGGGGGTACCTTTACAGCGAAGGCATGGTCCTTTCACCCGATGGTCATACCCGATCATTCGATGCCGAAGCCAAAGGTCTCATCAGTGCCAACGGCATAGGGGTCGTTGTTCTGAAACCCCTGGAAGACGCCATTCGCGACCGAGACCATATTTATGCCGTCATCAAAGGCAGTGCCATCAATAATGACGGGAACCGCAAAATCGGATATACGGCGTCCAGCATCAAAGCCCAGGAAACATTGATCAAGGAGTTGTACCGAACCGCTGAAGTGGATTCGGAAAGTATCATGTTCGTTGAATGCCATGGATCGGCCACACCCCTGGGTGATCCTGTTGAAGTGGAAGCCTTGCGGCGTTCATTTCACGGCAAAAAAGGAAACCTCTGCGGTATCGGCTCGATTAAATCCAATATCGGTCACTGCGACTGCGCCTCAGGCGTTGCCGGTTTTATCAAGACTGTCCTGGCTCTGGAACACCGATCCTTGCCACCCAACATTAACTTTAAAACCCCGAATCCGAAAATCGATTTTGAAAACAGCCCGTTTTATGTGGTCACAGAGCTTCGCGAGTGGAAAAATGAAACTTACCCTCTGCGCGCGGCAGTCAACTCCCTCGGACTCGGCGGCACCAATGCCCATGTCATCCTCCAGGAAGCGCCGTCACCGGACGAAGCGGAGGTTTCCGCTCCCGGGCGGAATTATTACATCCTGCCTCTGTCGGCCAAAACCCCCACGGCCCTGGATCAAATGGTAACGAATCTTCTTCACTATTTCCGGAAAAACCCTGATGCGAATCTGGCCGATGTGGCTTATACGTTGCAGGAAGGACGAACCGCTTTCCTGTGCCGGAGAGCCTTTGTTTGTTCCACGATCGAGGAAGCGATCAACCTTCTCTCTGCACCCGAAACCGCGCCCATTCAACCTCACCTGGCCCGTGAAAAAGAAAGACCCATTGTCTTCATGTTTTCCGGACAGGGATCCGAGTACATCAACATGGGCCGCGATCTCTATGAAACCGAAGAAACCTTTCGCCGGGATATCGATCGATGTTTTGACTATTTAACATCGCTTATCGGCGAAGATATCAAATATATCCTCTACCCGCAACATGAGCGTCAAATGAAAGAAGCGGAAGAAAAAATTCACCGGTTTTATTACACCCAGCCGGTAAAATTTATTTTCGAGTATGCCTATTCCCATTTGTTGATGCGGTGGGGCTTCACCCCACACGCCATGATCGGGTTCAGTTTTGGCGAGTATATCGTCTCCTGTCTGGCCGGCGTATTTTCCATAGAAGATGCGTTGAAGGTGCTCATGAAACGCGGTGAGATCCTGGAGAAAGCCCCGTTCGGCAATATGCTCAGTGTATCAATCTCCGAAGCGGAATTGATTCCCTCACTAAAACCCGGACTTTATATCGGCGGGGTCAATACCGACGAACTCTGTCTGTTGTCCGGTACTGCGGACGCCATCGATGCCATCGAAAATGAATTCAAAGAAAAAAACATCAATTGCGTGCGATACCGGGTTACCTGCGCCGCGCATTCTCCGCTCATGGACCCCATTCTTCCCGAATTGGGAAAGGAACTGGAAAAGATTACCTATCATAAACCGTCCATTCCCTTTGTTTCCGGACTGACCGGAACCTGGATGACAGTTCGCGATGCGCTTGATCCGTCCTTTTTCAACCGGCAATTGCGTGAACCTATCCGGTTCTCGCAGGCGCTTAAAACCCTTTTTGAAACTCCTTATGGTATTTACCTCGAAGTCGGACCGGGAACCATGCTCGCCAATTTTGCCAATTATTATAAAACATCCGGGAAACAACCCGATATTCTGGTTCATACCATGGTGCGTCATCATAAAGACCCTGCTGCGGACGATTATTTCCTGCTGAACCGCGTGGCGCAATTATGGACCTACGGTCGATCGGTTCGATGGGACGAATTTTACGGTAATGAAAAACGACGGCGGGTATCGCTACCCGGTTACCCCTTTGAACCCCAGTATTATTGGAACGAAACCGATCGCTCCAAAATGATGGCTCAGCTTTTGACCGGAAAAAAGCGGGGCAAACGATCCAATATCACGGAGTGGCTGTACATTCCTTCATGGAAAAATACCCTGCTTTCCCGAAACGAGCCGGATGCCGAAAGTCTTCAAAAACCATGGATGGTGTTTATGGACCGGGACAATCGGGGCGAAATACTCGTGGATGAACTCCGAAAAGCGGGGAGACCGGTGATTGTCGTTCATCATAATAAGGGATGCCGGAAGACTGGTAATGACAGATATCCCATCGATTTTTGCGACGGCGCTCACTATCAGGCGTTGTTCAAGGCGTTGAAAGATCATGACCAGACGCCGGAAACGATTATTCATCTGGGTAATTTATCCGTCAAACATTCTACTGAAACCGACGCCGAGTGGTATGAAACCGTTCAGGATCATGGGTATCACAGTCTCCTTCATATCGCTCAGGCGATTGGTCGGCAGGGCATGTCGTCCCCGATTCAACTGGAAGTTGTCACCAATGGCATGCAGGGTGTGGCCGGGGAAACCCTGCAATACCCTGAAAAAGCCACTATTTTGGGACCGGTTAAAATTATCCCTCAGGAGTATCCCAACATCAAATGCCGGGCCGTGGATGTGCAACTGCCCGAACCGGGTCCTCATGCCGAAGCACGGTTGGTCCGCCAATTAAACGAGGAATTTTTGACGCCCCAGACCCGAGATCAGGTGGTGGCTTACCGGGGCGATCAACGGTTGGTTCAGTATTTTGAGCCTGCGATGTTGGAAACCCCCAAAAAACCGATTGCTGCTTTCAGAAAAAATGGGGTTTATCTGATCACCGGCGGTCTGGGTGGTGTGGGACTCATTATGGCCGATTATTTGGCTCGCGAATACAATGCCAAACTGGTCCTCACCTCCCGATTCGGGTTAATGCCTGAGGATCAATGGGAAACCTATCTTCGGGAAACGACCGACCCCTATGATATCACGGCGCACCGCATTCGGTCGATCAGGGCGTTTCAGCGTCGAGGCGTGGCATTTATGATCGAAGTCGTGGATGTGGCGGATGAAGCCGCCATGAGGGCGTCCATTGAAAAGGCAGAAGCGCATTTCGGTCCCATTCATGGCGTCATTCATTCCGCTTACACTCCGGATGGGACGCTGATTGAGCGGCGAACCCGAGAAATTAGTGAAGCGGCCTGGCGTCCCAAAATTCAGGGGGCGGTTGTGTTGGATCGCCTCTTTCAAGACCGAGAACCCCTCGACTGTTTTGTCCTCTGTTCGTCGTTGGCCGGGATTTTCGGTCCGATTGGCCAGGTGGCTTATGCGGCTGCCAGTGCGTTTCAGGATGCGTTTGCGCAGTCCCGACAAACCCGAACCGGGCAGCGGACGGTTTCCATTGATTGGTGTTCATGGAGCGGGACCGGCGGTCTTGTGGATTCGCTCAAGCGACTCACCTCTCAAACGGATATTGACATGGAGTCGCTCATGAAGAATACCATGCAACCGCAAGAGGGAATCGAAGCCTTCCTTCGCATTATGAATACAACCGTTTCTCAGGCGTTGGTGAGTACCGAAGATTTATCCTTTGTTCTGGAGCATTTGAATACCCATCAAACCTCCATGGGATTTCAGGAATCTCTCGCCAATAAACTGGAAACCCCCAAAGTGATTCTCAAGCGCCCCCAATTGAGAACCGATTACCTCGCTCCGAGAAATCGAACCGAAGAACGCATTGCCCGTGTCTGGCAGGATATTTTTGGGCTTGAGACCATCGGGGTTAAGGATGATTTCTTCGAGTTGGGTGGCGACTCGTTGAAAGCCATGACCGTGAGTTCTAAAATTTACAAGGAAATGGGAGTAAAAGTTCCGATAGCCGTGTTTTTTGCCGGACCCACCATCGAAGATCTGGCCGTGTATATCGGTGAAAATGAACGGAAGGATGTTCAAACCGTGATTCCCCGGGCTGAGCCTAAGGATTTTTATCCGTGTTCGTTGGGGCAGGCGCGCATTTACCATCTCCATGATTCGGAACCCGGGCAAACGTTTCTCAATATCACCACGCCCGTGATGTTGCCGTTTCATCTGGAAAAGGAGAAACTGGATATCGCATTTAAGAAAATCATTGAGCGGCATGATATCTATCGAACGTCTTTTCACCTGATCGATGGACGGGTGATGATCAAGGTTCATTCGCAGGTCGATTTTCAGGTCGATTATCGCGACGCATCGGAAGGCCAGTTAACCCAGTTGATCCATTCGCTTAACATCCCTTTTGATCTCAGTCAGGCGCCGCTTTTTCGAATTCATTTGATTCGTTTGGGAGAAGGGAAGCACGTCCTGGTGTATTATACGCATCACATTGTGACGGATGGAACTTCTGCTCGAATGTTGTTTCGGGATTTTGTGGATATATATTCGGGCAAAGAGTTGCCGCCTATTGGAATCGGGTATAAAGATTATTGTCAGTGGCAATATGACCGGATCCGGTCCGGGAAAATGGAGGAATCCGGGGCCTATTGGCTCGATCAATTAAACACGCCTGTTCCGGCGCAACCCCTGGTTTTTCCTGCGGATTTTCCGCGTCCGAACGTTCGAAGTTTTAACGGGAGAGATTCGTTTACAACCATCGAGCGGGACCTGATGCTCCGATTAAGAAGCCTCTCCGCCGATACCGGTGCCACCCTGTTTATGATCTGGCTGGCCGCCTACAATATCCTGCTTCATACCTATACCGGGAATGGCGATATCGTTATGGGCATTCGCACCGCAAATCGGACCTATCCCGGGTTGGAAGGAATATTGGGGAAATTTTCCAATGATCTGGCCTTTCGCAGTCAGCCTCAACCGGAGAAACCCTTTAAAACATACCTTCACGAAGTCAAGGAGCGAACGATTGCAGCGTTTAATCACCAGGAATTTCCCTATGAGTTACTGATCGAGCGGTTCAATTATCCGGAAGATTCCGGGCGGAATCCGTTGTTCTCGACCGTGTTTGTGTTTAATAACAACAACATGGAGGTATCGAACATTCGCACTGAAAAAATCAGTTTTACTTATGTGCATCAGGAAGCGACCAGCACCCTTTACGATATACTTTTTCAGGCAACGGAGCTTGGCGATACGGTCAATATTCTTTTCCTTTACAATACGGATATTTTCAAACGGGAAACCATTGAACGAATGAAACAGGATTTCGTGATTATTTTGGAGCGGATGACACAAACCCCGGAGGCCCTGTTATCTCAAATCGGCGCGCGTAAAGGATAGATTATTTCGGAATATTTCGCGAAATACAAACGTCCAAGCGTTTATCGATGCGATTTTTGGCGTTGGGTAGAATGACTATTGAATGCGAACATAAAAATTCCAATTGAATTCGCTTTGAACCGGGTGGCCGTTCGAGACCGCTTCGACATGAAACTCGCCTAGATATTTCCCATTTATATTCGGTAATGTCATGTGATTTCCATAAATTCCGTCTCCTTTTCCTTTGTCGTTGTGATTCCCGTCATCAAAAAGTTCAAACGAGGAAAGTCTTGTACCTTCGGGACTAGAGATATTGGCGCCAATGAAAGAAACGGTTACCCCTTCGGTTTCCCCAAATAGTTTCGCATTCAATACCACTTGCGCATCGAACGGATAAGATCGCTTATCCGTGTATCCGGTGAGTGTCCAATCGGCTTTTTCCGAAACTTCAAGGGCGATCATATCATCGGAATCTCCTGCCGTCATTTCAACCATCCAAATACCAGGTTTAGGCTTTGAGATCTGGTAACCGTTCATATCGGAGGAGTAGGATGCCGACGGATAAGCGGCGTAATTATCCGGTGAAATCCTTTTCCCATCCGGATCCATGAGGATTAGGTTGATATTACTCTTTATCCCTGCTGCATTTACAAATAATGCAGCAGGCGAAGATACATTGAAGGGGATCTTTCTCGGGGACCGGCGAGAAAGGGTAAAGGTACGGTCCAAAATTTTTCTGAGGAATGGTTTGGAATGGATTCCGGGAGAATCAAGATTTTCTCCCTGCGTATTAGCGGGAACAGTGCCTTCCATGATGGGGAGAATGGTATGATTTAAAATGGTGTCCACTCCTTTGGCGACCAGATTGGAATGGGAGTAGGGGAAATGATGGCCATTTGCGGTATACGTATCGGAATAACCGGAAAAGTGTTCCGAGCAGAGATTCGAACCGGTGATATCCGCGAGGCTCTGATAGATGGCAAAAGGGCTTTTATTGCTCCACTGCTGATCGTTCCAAAAAACGAGTCCGTCGTTCGGTGAATCCATGGCGTCAGTCGATGATAGCCCATGACCGGCAATTGCATAAACAGGGATACCGTTAAAGTTGGGATAAGCCGGATTGAAATCGTATATCATGCTACACGTATCCAATCCGAATAAGCGGGCGCCGAAACAATCGGTTCCGCTGTGCGGGGTGCCAAGAGTAAAAATGCCTTTGATTCGTTTTTTATTCCAGGTCGGGTAGCGATTGACAAGTACTCGCATCACGATGCCGCCTTCACTGTGACAGATGAAAAACACATTCGGGGTATTATCCTGAAACATATGACCTAAATCCAGGGAAGACTGACGATCCAATTGGGCGGCTTCATCTTCTTTGCCTTTCATAAAAAAGTCATGATTGGGGGTAAAGACAATATACCCCTGGTTTAAGAGGTTGGAGACCCAGGAATCCCAGCGGGTCCACCCCGATAGGATGCCGTGGACCAGAATAATGGGGGGAGGAAATTGGATATCGAAAACAGGGTTTTTCTTTTCAATCTTTACTCTGGATATTTTGCGAATTGATTGCCGAATTAATTTACCTCCTTTGGGTGCTTGAGTACCGGCGTTAAGTGCAGTGTTGCTGTAGAGGATATAATCGTAATAGTTGAGCCTGCATATCACATCATAAACGCCTGATGGTATCTCTTTTGTTAATTTAAATGATCCATCCCGATTAACAGGTATGATTATTTTTTTCCCATTAACGTTTATTTCCACTTGCGATTTCAACAGGATATTTTTAATTTTCCATTCGCGGCCGCTTTGGGGATCCACCACTTTTAATTGGCATTTGGTGTGACGGTCCGCCTGAACCGCTGTATCTTTTGCTGAAAGACGTGGAAATGGATAGAATACAAATAATAATACTAAAATACTTATAAGTAAATGTTTGTTTTTAATCATTTTATCCTCCATATCGTATTTAACCCCTTAATATTTTCTTACTAATTATTTTATCATTAAATGGCCATTAAATCTACACCTGCCCGGTTTGAATAAAAAACGGCTTTACGGTCACCCCACTTGAGGTCTTTCTTCAACGGGGGGCTGTCATTCGCGCTCGCTTGAAAGTTCGCGATTTTGTTAATTCTTTCAATTCTTTCTCTTTACAGATTGAAAAATACTGCTTTTTATTCTATATTATTAGTGAGAAATAGTAATGAGTCATAAAGGAGTATTTCCAATGACGGTAATTGAGTCAACCGCGAAGACGTTGCACATGAACCCGGATGTGCTTTTAAAGGAGAGTCTTGAGTTTTACATTGAGCAAAAAATATCGGCAATTGAAGCGGACATTTTTTTAATTGCCAAAAAATACGGGGTTAAAGACGTATTTGAGATGGATAAAAGGATTGAAGAGGGAATAGTTAACGAAAACGAAGCATATGACGATTATTTCCATTTGGATCATCTTGAAGTCGAAAGGCGAAAATTAAAGCAGGCTGTTGAGAATCTTTGATGCCTCAAATCAATGACTTGAAAAAGATTGCCAAAGTCGAGTTCGGAGACATTGTTAAGAGCGTTGATTATCTATATTCAAAATAAGGGTCTATAAAAAAATCAGTGGGTAATTTTTAGAAATTCCACCAATTGGGGCCTGCGAATTTTATTTCGCCTCCTCCGAGCAGTCAACAGTAAACAAAAAAAAAATTTTTCAATAAGGAAG
>JBLMYT010000029.1:0-35505 GCA_050258455.1 Candidatus Omnitrophota bacterium
CCCTATTCAATTATTGCTCAGGAAAAGAACAAAAGCTTTATGTGATCATCGATGAGTATGATAATTTTGCCAATTCCATTCTATCAACGGTCGGAGAAAAAGCATTCGAGGATATCACGCACGGCACAGGGTTTCTGCGTGCCTTTTTTAATGTACTTAAAGCCGGAACATCGGATACGGACGCCCCGGTTTCCCGCTTATTTATGACCGGCGTTTCCCCCATAACCCTGGATGATGTCACTTCCGGGTTCAATATTGCCACTAATATTTCTCTTGAGCCCGATTTAAACAGTATGCTGGGATTTACCAGAGAAGAGGTCATTCAACTGGTCGACTATTACCGGGATGCGGGAATCATTCACCATCCGAACGCTGAGATCCTGGACATTATGGAAACATGGTACAACCACTACCGGTTTTCCATCGAATCTGATATTGAAGTATTTAATACGGTCCACATACTGTATTTCATTCAACAATACATGTTCCGATCAAAAATTCCAACCGACTTTATTGACACCAACGCCCGGGTCGACTATGAGAAACTTCGCCATCTGGTTGTCATCGATAAAAAAGGTGTGCGGAAAACCAACGGCAATTTTTCCAAGCTTCAACAGATCCTTGAGAATCAAGAAATTAAAACCACGATCAAAAAAAGCTTCCCGGTTTCCGAGCTTCATCTCCCAGGTAATTTTGTTTCACTTTTGTATTATTTCGGTCTCCTGACCATCCGGGGAATCGATGAGGAAGACAGTACCATTTTAGCCATCCCGAACGAATCGGTTAAACATCTGTATTACGATTTTATTAAAGCCGCCTATGAAGAAACGGGTGCCTTAGCGGTTGATACGGACGAGTATTTGAGCGCGATGAAAGATATGGCGTTTCGGGGAAAATGGCAGCCGCTGGTTAAATATATTGCCCAACGGATGGAAGCCTCATTGGGTTTGCGGGATTTGATGACCGGTGAGAAAGCCATGCAGGTGTTCTGGAATGTGTACCTGGGATTGAGTACCTATTATACCGTTTATATCGAAAAAGAAATGAATCAGGGATTTGCCGATATCGTGATGGTGCCGCTGTTGAATCAACATGCGAATATCAAATACGCCTATCTTTGGGAGATCAAATACGTCAAACCTTCGGAGAAAAAGAAAGGGGTGCCTCAGAAGGTAATCGATAGCCTCAAAGAAAAAGCCGCAGCACAACTTAACACCTATGAGAAAGATGAGCGTTTTTTGAAAACGATCGGTCAAACGACATTGAAGAAAATGGTTTTGGTTTTTTCCGGAAATCGGTTGGTTTCGGATATAGAAGTTTAGCGATATAAAAAATTTTGGGAGGGCTCAGGACGGCACTCCTATTGGGAGAGGTCAGGGTGCCAGATGGGAGAAAAATCAGAATGAATTAGGTAATACCTAATTGATGAGGTAATGAATTAGGTAATAACTTATGGAAAAGAGAGGGCGATTCGCGAATCGCCCCTACCGAATGAGCAATAACCAGCTCCGATCATCGGGAAAATTTTGTCGGGGCGGTTCGCCAACCGCCCGTTATTAAATCCGAAGCAAAGAAAGAATCTGAATGATTTGATGTTGAATCAAGTATGCGCTCCAGCGATTCCCAGAACGGTTTCAATAAATTGAGGACCACTGAATAATCCCAAACTTCCCTGCTGAACACTCACTTCATCAAAACACTGAACCGAGTCCGGCGTTTGGCGAGGATCCAGAATCGCCACGGGTATGGGATCCCGGGTATGCGCCCCATGACACACGGGTGTGGCATGATCGGGAAGCAACGCAATAACGGTCTCCTGCTCTTTACCGGCAATTCCCTTTAATATTCGCTGAACCAACCGCACGTCCAAATCTTCGATGCATTTGATCTTAAGGGAGAGATTTCGTTCGTGCCCGGCTTCATCCGGCGCTTCCACATGAACGTAAACCAAATCATGATCCTCAAGTGCCTTTAAAGCCGCATCGGCTTTTCCTTCATAATTGGTATCGTAAAGCCCGGTCGCTCCATCCACGGATAAGACGGTCATACCGGCATAGGTGCCGATCCCTTTGATTAAATCCACGGCTGAAATCACCGCCCCGCGAACGCCATACTTCTCCTGAAAGGTTTTCATCAGGGGTTTTTTCCCCGGAGACCAGGGCCAAAGATAATTGGCGGGCAAATGCCCATTCTGCCGCCGGGCGATATTGATCGGGTGATTTTCCAAAAACACATTGGACTCCAAAATCATCCGGTTCAGTAATTCAGCCACCGGCCGAGCTTCCTCGGCTACGGCTTTGACCATGAGTTCGGTAATCGGGGTATCGAGATGATCATGAGGCGGGGAACACGCAATCCGCGCATCCCCACCCGGAAGCACGAGCAAATGACGGTAAGACAAGCCGGGAATCAGACGAAATCCCCATCCGCTGAATTTCTCCTGCAAGTAAGCGATCAGTTCATGCGCTTCCTCATTGGAGATGTGACCACACGAATGACTTTTCATTTTCCCATCAACCACAGAAACCAAATTCACGCGGGACGCCAACTCGTCGGGTTCCAGATGAACGCCCATGGACGCGGCTTCCAATACCCCCCGTCCATTTAAGTCCGTTCGCGGGTTATAACCCAGAACGGTCATATTCGCCACCTCAGAACCCGGAGGCAGATCCGCCTCAACGGTTCGAAACAAACCGGTCCGGCCTTGCCGGGCAATCCAATCCATTCCCGGTTTTCGCGCCACCATTAACGGCGTTTTTCCTTCCAACGCCTCGATCGGATAATCGGCCATCCCATCGCCTAATATAATAATGGTTTTCATGGATTTCATGGTCGTCATCGTCGTCATCGTCCGTACCGCCTTGACACCAGGTCATGAAACGCCTCGTAATCTTTGGTTAAGGTCAAATAGGATTCTTCCTTTTGATCCAGATCTGCCAGACTTCGGGGAACATCCGGGGTAAACGAGAGGAGACGTTGAATCTCATCGGGAAATTTGGCCGGATGAGCGGTTTCAACGGAAATCATGGTTTCATCGGCCATTGGAAACTCCCGACAGAAATGTTCCAACCCCGCCCACCCGACGGCCCCATGCGGTTCGAGTAACAGGCGGTGAGACTGCCAGGCGGTTCGAATGGTGTCGCGCGTTTCCTCATCCGAGATACTGACGGCCCAGATATCCTGTTTCATCCGTTCCAAATCCGGTGACCGATGAATCGCACCCGTCTCGTCCATGTGCCCGCCGTACAGATCGATGACCCGGGCGAAATTACTGGGATGCCCGACATTCATGGCATTGGAGATACAGCAGCGGGAAGGTTCGATTTTTTTATAAAAATGCGTTTTAAAGTAAACCGGCACTTCATCGTTTTCATTGGTGGCCACAATCAGTTTACGAATGGGTAACCCCATTCGCATGGCCAGAAGCGCGCCCATCATGTTTCCGAAATTCCCGGAAGGCACACAAAAGATAACCGGCTCGAAATTTTTAATCAATTGGGTGTACGCGTAGATGTAATAGACACTCTGCGGGAGAAGGCGTCCGATGTTGATGGAATTGGCAGAGGTCAGCGACATGTGACGAAGGGAAGGATCGGCAAACGCCCGCTTGACCAGCGCCTGGCAGTCGTCGAACTTCCCGTCCACTCCGACGGTGGTGATATTATGACCCAGGGTCGTCATCTGTTTGCGCTGACGGTCGCTGACTTCGGCCGTGGGAAACAGGACCATGACCTGAATGTTGGGAATTTTATAAAATGCGTTGGCAACGGCACTGCCTGTATCGCCGGAGGTCGCGGTCAGGATGACCAACTCCTCGGTGGCGTTGCGCCGAAGCGCACCAAATAAACGGGCCATCATCCGGGCGGCAAAATCTTTAAAGGAAGCCGTGGGTCCCTGATCCAATCGCATCACATACCGGTTGGCCGTTACCTTCTCCAATGGAACGGAATAATTATACGCGTCGTCGCACAGTTCGGCAATGAGTTCTTCCGAAAAGACGCCCTTGCCATACTTACTCAAGATATGGTTTGCCACAATGGGATACGATTCACCGCTTAATCGCTCGATTTCCGCCCGAGTGATCGCAGGAATGGATTCCGGCATGTAAAGTCCTTTGTCCGGCGCTTGCCCTGCAATGAGGGCCTCATCCAGAAACACCTTCGGGGATTGAGCATTGGTACTATAGAAGTTCATTTTTTCCATTTTGTCCATGATTTACTCCATAATGCAGTCTTAATTTTCAACTATACAATGGAGTTTAACAGATGTCAAGCCTGATTCGGATTTATCCCTCAATTCGACTCGCCGGATTCTGTCATTTTGTGGGTCGTACCCTCCAACTTTTGGATCGTACCCTCCAACTTTTGGGTCGTACCCTTCAACTTTTGGGTCGTACCCTTCAACTTTTGGATCGTACCCTCCAACTTTTGGATCGTACCCTTCAACTTTTCATCCGTACCCTCCAACTTTTGGATCGTACCCTTCAACTTTTCATCCGTACCCTCCAACTTTTGGGGCGTACCCTTCAACTTTTGGGGCGTACCCTCCAACTTTTCACCCGTACCCTTCAACTTTTGGCCCGTACCCTCCAACTTTTCACCCGTACCCTCCAACTTTTGGGGCGTACCCTCCAACTTTTGGGGCGTACCCTTCAACTTTTGGGGCGTACCCTTCAACTTTTGGTCCATACCCTCCAACTTTTCATCAAAACCCCCCAACAATGCGCAGGGAAAGTTGATACCTCCGTATGGTTTTTACATTTCAATCGTAATATGATAAAATTTGACTTGAGAAATTTAAAACATGCGTTCAAAATATAAAATTAAGGTATCAATGCCAACCAATGCCAATCGGAGGCTCAATGAATAAAACGACGAATAAAATCGTATCCAATAAAATCATATCTCTTATCTGGATACTTCTCTTCACCACGTTTGTGTCTGCCCAGACCAAAGTCAACGATGTGAAGACCTTTACCCTGAAAAATGGAATGAAATGCATTGTTCTGGAAGATCACGCGATTCCCAATGTGGCGTCATACATTTTTTTCCGGGTCGGTTCCAGGAACGAACATCCGGGAATCACCGGTCTGTCTCATTTTCTGGAACACATGATGTTTAACGGGGCCAAAAAATACGGTCCTAAAATGTTTGATACGGTTATGGAAGCCAAGGGCGGATCCAATAACGCGTATACCAACGAAAACGTGACGGTTTACACCAACTTTTTCCCCGCTTACGCGCTGGAGACGATCTTTGATCTGGAAGCCGACCGCATCGCGACCCTTTCCCTGGATGAAAAAATGGTGGAAAGCGAACGCGGGGTGATCTACTCCGAATATACGCAGGGATACGAAAACAATCCCTTCGAACTGCTGTACGATCAACTCCTGGCCACGGCTTTTTATGCCCATTCCTACCGGTGGTCGGTCATCGGATACGAGTCGGATATCCTCAACTGGAAACGCAGCGATTTGAAGAACTATTTCGACACTTATTACGCGCCGAACAATGCGGTTGCTGTTTTTGTCGGCGATGTGACGGTTGAACACGTGAAGGCTCTGGCCGAGAAATACTTCGAGCCGATTCCTTCCCGCGAACCGCCCCGACCGGTTTATACCAAGGAACCGCCCCAACGCGGTGAAAAACGTCTGATGGTGGAAAAGGACGTGGCCTCTCCCCATATCCTCATCGCCTATCATGTTCCCGAATCCCGGGCCAAAGATTCGGTGGCACTGGAGCTGCTCAGCGCCATTCTCTCCGACGGAACCTCCTCTCGCCTCCACCGCTCCCTGGTCAGCGACAAGCAACTGGCGTCCGAAATCAATACGTTTGTCCCCACTGCCCTGGATCCCACGCTGTTTTCGATCGCTGCGGTCTGTGCCAAAGGCATCGATGCCGCGGTTCTCGAAAAAGCGATTATCGAGGAAATCGATCGGGTAATCCGAGACGGCGTGACCGACCAGGAACTTCAAAAAGCCAAAAACAGCATGCTGGTCGACTTCTACCGCGAACAGGAAACCATCAAGGGGAAAGCCAATAACCTGGGCTTCTACGAGGTATTTTTCGGCAACTTCAAGACGATGTTCGACATCCCCGAAGATTATAAAAAAGTAACCAAAGACGAAATCAAAACCGTGGCAGCCACCTATTTGAAGAAGTCCAACCGAACGGTCGGAATTATGAAAAAAAGCGAGGAGAAATAAGATGAAGAAACATATATATAATATGGTATGGACCAAAAGGATAGCGGCAAACCGCCTGATCCTGTGTGCCCTGCTCATGCTTGCCGTTCTGGTGAGCGCCGGGTATGGTTACGGCGCGCCCCCGGAGAAAACCGGTTCGACCTTTAAAATGCCGGCCTACGAAAAAGTGGTTCTGGCCAATGGGTTAACGGTTTACCTGATGGAACAACATAAGGTTCCCCTGATTTACGTATCCGCCATCTTTCCCGCAGGTGCCATCAACGACAGAACGAAAAACGGCCTGGCCTCATTTACGGCCGAATGCCTGCCTTTCGGAACCAAATCCTACACCAAACAACAGATCGAAGAGAAACTGGACTTCCTCAATGCCCGCCTGTACTGTACGGCCGGACCGGAAGTGGCTCGTCTGTCCCTTTCCTTTCTCCATTCCGACATGGACAGCGTTCTGCCGATCATGAGAGAAATGATCGTGTGCCCGGTGTTTGATCGAACCGAAGTTGAGAAAGAAAAGAAACGGCTGCTCCTGGAACTGGAACAGCAAAAGGAACGACCCGCTCAAGTCATTCAATCGTACTTCAATAAATTCATTTTCGGTAACGATGCCTACGGAAACCCGATATCGGGCACCCGATCCACGGCAGCGTCCCTTACCTGCGAGGATTTGAAATCCTTTTATCAGACCTATTATAAGCCGCAAGGCTCCGCCATCGCTGTGGTGGGAGATTTCAACACCGCGGAAATGAAAGGTAAGATCCAGGACCTGTTTAAGGATTGGCAGGTTGACGGCGCGCCTCAACCCATCGGGGAACGGCCGCTTCCCGTATGCACCAGGAGCCGAGTCCTCCTCATCAATAAAGAAGATGCCACCGAGACCCGCTTTATGATCGGTTCGATCGGAGTCAATCAGGGAAATCCCGACTACACCGGTATTCAACTGGTCAATACTATTCTGGGCGGACGGTTTACCTCATGGTTAAACGATGAACTCCGGGTTAAAAACGGACTGACCTATGGGGCCAAGAGTATGTTTAACTGTCTCAAAACCGCCGGAACCTTTGTGGTGGGCAGTTTTACCCGAACCGAAAACACGATCCGGGCGCTCGATCTCACGGTCGAGGTGCTGAACCGTCTCCATCAAAAGAAATTGGACCCCGAACTCCTCGCCTCCGCAAAAAATTACCTCAAGGGTCAATTTCCTCCCACCGTGGAAACAGCCGGCCAACTCGCCCAACTCTTAACCCATATGTTCTATTATGGTTTAACCGATTCGTATATCAACGACTTTGAAAAAAACGTGGACAGCATTACCCTCGAAAAAACCAACGAAATCATTGCCAGGTATTTTCCCAAAGACAAACTGCAATTCGTCCTCATCGGTAAGGCATCCCAAATCGCCGATTCGGTCCGAAAATATGGTGAAGTAACGAGAAAAGAAATCAAAGACGACAGCTTCTAATCGGTGTTTCAAAAAAAGCCAAGAAGTTTTTTTCTTGACAAAAAACATGACGTGTGTGGATTTTTTTTTTTCAGTATGATATAAATTAACCTAAATATGATTTAACCTAAATACGATACGTCTTAGCAGGAGGAATTTTATGAATACAAAGGTGACTATGGATGGGGATAAAGCAACGGTATCTCTTTCCGGGACTATTGATATACCCAATGCAGAAATTTTAAAATCTTCCCTTATCGACCTTTTGAAAGAGGAATTGAAAGAGGTAGTGGTCAATTTTGCTCAGGTTGATTCCATCGGCAGTTCGGGAATCGGCGCCCTGTTATTAGCCCATAAAGAATACACGGCAAGAAATGTCAAATTTAACCTCATAAATTTAAATAAAGAAATTACGGCCCTGTTTAAAATCATCAAGCTGGACCGGTTATTTAAATTACCTTCCTAAACCATTGGAACATAAAAACCGAACATTCACATTTGGCACATTTATCATTCCCTTGACAAACATAAAATCAATCATATTCCAATCATTACAACCAATTAAATAATGGAGACCTCTATGACCAAAACGACCCATCGTTTGGCTGATCGCACGACACACCTGGCCCCGGAAGGGGCTTACGCGTTTTTGGCCAAAGCCGGCCAACTGGAAGCGCAGGGTAGAACGATTATCCACCTGGAAATCGGTCAGCCGGATTTTCAAACCTTTACGAACATCGGGATGGCCGGGATTCGAGCCATTGCCAACGGGCAGACGCGGTATACGCCCCCGGCGGGTATCCCCGCACTTCGGCAGGCGATTGCCGATTACACCGGTCAACGCATCGGCATGCCCCTTTCTCCTGATCAAGTGGTGGTGGGCCCCGGTGCCAAACCCCTGCTCTTCTTTCCCATGATGGCCCTTCTGGAACCCGGCGATGAAGTCATCTATCCTGATCCGGGCTTTCCCAGTTACCGCGCGATTATCGAAACCATGGGCGCTACCCCGGTCCCGATCCCGTTAAAGGAAGAAAACGACTTTTCATTCGATATGAATGTTTTCCTGGATAAGATCAATCCCAAAACCCGACTCATCATCATCAACTCCCCTTCCAATCCCACGGGCGGTATTATTCCGGTTGCGGATCTGCGCACGATTGCCGCCGCCGCAGTCGCGAACGATTGCTGGGTGCTGAGCGATGAAATATATACCCGGTTGTCCTACACGGATGAACCGATTCTCAGTATCATGACCCTTCCGGGAATGGCGGACCGCACCATTATCATGGATGGATTTTCCAAAACCTATGCCATGACCGGCTGGCGGCTGGGATACGGGGTGATGCCGAAATTTCTTGCCGATACCGTGGATTTGTTATTGACCCATTCGGTCGGGTGCACGGCTGCGTTTACCCAAACCGCGGGAATCGAAGCCCTCAAGGGACCTCAGGAACCGGTGGAAGAGATTCGACAGGTTTTTCTCAAACGCCGCGATGTGATTGTCCGGGGTCTCAATGCCATTCCGGGAATCACCTGTAAAACCCCTCAGGGCGCTTTTTACGTGTTTCCCAACATCAAATCCTTTAACCGTTCGTCCAGGGAACTGGCCGATTATCTATTGAACGAAGCCGGTGTTTGCCTGCTTCCCGGGTCCTCGTTCGGCGATATGGGCGAAGGGTATTTACGACTCTGTTACGCCAATTCGATTGAAGCCATCGAATGCGCCCTGGAAAAAATGAGAAAGGCGTTAACGGCGTTAACCGTGTGATGCTCGTTATGGATGGTTGTTATTGCTATTGTTTTATTGAAGACTGCAAAAAAAACTTTTAAAATTGAAATATAAGTGAAACAGGAGGAAAAATGGGTTTGCATTTTAAACTTTTCAGTGATAAGGAATTAAAACAGATGGACAGCCTGAAGGAAGCTTACGGGGGTCCGGCTGCAATTAACGATACGATCGTTAAGCTGCGCAATTATGAAACGCGTAAAAAGATCATTCAGGACAAAGGGTTTGGCGCCATGCTTGAAAAAGCCGAGAGCTATGCTCCATCCTTTCCGAAAGCCGAGGATTACATCAAAGACGAACATATTACGCTGGATAAAGCGGGCGTTGCCACGACTCAGGTCTCCGGATTTCAGGGCGCTCCCATCACCCTGCGGTGCATGGAACGCGTGGCCGAGGATCGAAAAACCTTAATGCCCGCGGAATTTATTTCCGTCATGGCTCTGACCGAAGATTACGTGTTAAACGGCGAACTCATCACCACTCTGGCCATGTCCGAAAACATCATGGGCGCCAAAAAGTTTTGCAACACCAACCTGGTGGGAACCCCGCTGAGCGATGAAACCTACAGCCGCCTGGAAAAGATCACCGGCGAAAAATTTGAAACCTGGGTTCCCCAGAACGGAATGCGCGCCCTGGTTCTCAAGAACATGGGTACCGCGTTCGGGAACCTCGGGGGCGTTGAAGTTGCCAATAACAATCACCTGGTGTACCTGGACGGCGTGACCCGTTGTGCCGTGAATACCGGCGGCGACTTTTACCTCAATCCGAGTTGGCCCTCCATTGCGGCTGCCTGCTATTATGCCCGAGATATTAAAAACCTCACCTTTAAAATTTCCATGCTCTTATCGACCCAGAGCCCGATGCAGTTCCGGACCCTGCTCAATATTTTCAAGGAATATCTCCGAGACGATGGGACCACCCCGATTTATGAAATTAACCTGGGCAACGGCATGTCACCCGAGATGTTTATCCAGTGTGCGAATGAATTAAATGAATGCGGTATTCCCGGTATTTCGCTGGCCGCGCATCTCCGAATCAATCCCGACCTGGGCCTGAAGGATTTCGACTGGACCGCCAATGCGCACAAGGTATTGAAATCCGGAACCAATATTACCATTAAATACGAAAGCGATGGCACGTCTCGCGACCTGGATACCATGGCCGCTTACTTCTTACCCAAAGAAGATCGGCTGGCCAAAGCCACGGAAATCGGTGACGTCATCTATTACAAGTGCGCCCGCTGCAGCAGCGACGCCAAAGACATCATGAAAATGGGACATCAGGCCAATTTTGCCAGGATTTCCCATAAAGATTAAAATTGAGAGTTTCAAGAATTTTGTGTCAATTGAAATATCGTAGAGACGTAGCGCGCTACGTCTCTACAAAACCGATGCCCCTCTATAACACATGAACCATCGGTTGGCATTGGTGGGATTCGGTACGGTTGGCCAGGGATTGGCTGAAATTCTCCTGGCCAAAACCGAGTATCTTCAAAACCGCTATGGGGTTACGTTCGATGTGGTCGGTATTTCCGATATTGCCTATGGAACGGTATACCATCCCAATGGGTTGAATCTGTCGGAGATGCTCGAATGCGCCCAATCCCACCGAAAGTTTTCTTCAACGAATGTCAGAAACTGGGATGCCTTAACCCTGATCCGGGAATCCAATGCCACGGTGGTTTGCGAGCTGACGTTCACCGATCTTCAAACCGGAGAGCCGGCCATTTCTCACTGCAAGGCCGCGTTTGAAACCGGAAAGCATGTGGTCACCAGTAACAAGGGACCTGCCGCCCTCGCGTATCGGGAATTGAAACACGACGCGAAAACCCGAGGATTGGAGTTTCTCATCGAAGGAACGGTGATGAGTGGGACGCCGCTGTTAAATTTAGCCGAGGGTCCTCTGGCCGGGTGTGAGATCACCGCCGCGCGCGGCATCTTGAATGGGACGACCAATTACATCCTGACTCAGATGGAACGCGGGATGAGTTACGAAGCAGCCCTGAAAGATGCCCAAAAATTGGGATACGCCGAAGCGGATCCCACGGCCGACGTCCAAGGTGACGATGCCCGGGCCAAAGTCACCATCCTTGCCAATGCGGTCATGGGTATTCCCCTGACGATCCATGAGGTATCCTGTCAAGGAATCACCCAAATGACCTCGTCGGATATCGAGACAGCAAAAAAAGAAGGATACCGTTGGAAATTGATCGGTACGATCAAAAAAGAAGGCAACCGAGTCACGGCCTCGGTTGCGCCGGAAATGCTGCCCCTCACCCACCCGTTGGCCGGTGTGATGGGTGCGGTCAATGCTCTGACCTTGACCACCGACCTCATGGGAGATATCACCATTGTTGGCGCCGGAGCCGGACGAAAGGAAACCGGGTTTTCGGTTTTAACGGATCTCCTTCGGTTGCACTGTTTCCCATCGTGCAAACAATCCCAAATCGGACAATAATCCAATAATAGTTTCAACATGGTAAGGGGGCGATTCGCGAATCGCCCCTCAATTTCCCTTGAATCAAATATTCTCTGTGCTTTCTATGTCCTCTGTGGCTAAATCATTATCAACCTTAAAGCGGAGCGGGTTTACTCAGGGGTCGGTTATCGAGAATTTTCCCATTCGGCAATTGCAGGAAAGGAACCCAAGAAAAGTTGGGGTGCGATTGGTGTCGCTGCTGCAGGTATTGATGAATAAATTCCCGGTTTGCAGGGGGAATCAGGGTATGGATCAGGAATTCCTCGTGCCATTCCGGGTTATCGTAAAAATCAGCCGAAATATTCGGTATCCCGTATCGTTCGCCATTATTGAATAAATCCGATCCCGGAAACAACACGAAGTTGTTGATCCGGGGCTGCCTGGAACGGCAATGCGCCGCACAGCTATACGCAAAATTGATGGTTCGAATCACATGCGACTCCTTTTCCCAGGGTAAACCGATCAGGAAAGACCAATACAAATTGTAATGGAATGAGGTCGACACGCACCGTCGGGCAAAGGATAAAATTTGACCGATGGTCATGTGCTTGCGGGTCATTTTTAACCCTTCGTCATACCCGCATTCAACCCCGACCTGGATTAAGGCGATATTCATCTTCTCAAAATAAGGAACCAGGTCATGATCGATAAAATCGGTAATTCGCGACTCACACGCAATGGAAACGCTCGGGACGACTTGCCGGACAGCTTCCAGGACGTCGATCGTATGGTGTTTATTGGCCGTGAAGCAATCATCGGTAAAGAATATCGAATTTTTCGTGAACCGGTCGCTGAGGCAGTTTAAACCGGTCAATATTCGGACGACTTTTTCAACCGGGATCAACCGCAGCCCTTTATGGTAGGGAATACCGCAAAAGATGCAGCTATGGATACACCCCCGGGAGGTTTCCACCGGGATAAACGGATAATGGTCCGGTGGGATTAAATGATAGGCCGGGTCCGGCATATCCCCCAGTTCCCGGGAGGTTAACAACGGCCGGGACGCGTTGACCATGATCTCACCGGTTTCGGTTTTATAGGTAATTCCCTGAATTTCGGAAAGGGGCGCGTGAGTTGCCACCGCCCGAATGAACTCCGGAAACGTCACTTCGCCTTCATTACGGACCACCGCCTGAGCGGATGTGGTCTTTAAGCAATGATCATGGAAGAATGTGGGATGGGCGCCGCCCAACACAATCCGGATTTGAGGTTTCCAACGATGTATTTGAGTAATTACTTGACGCGTTTCATACCAATTGAAGGAATTGGCCGACAAACCGAAGATGTCGCAGTCTGCCAGATTTTCCGGTTGTTTTAAAAACTCGGCCAATTCAAAGGGAAAAATAATTTTTACTCGGTGCCCCATGTTTTCGACGACTGCCGCCAGTACCAACAACGAATATGGCGGAATTTTATCGTCCATTTCATTGGTACGCACCATGGAGAGATAAATATTCATCTCTGATCCTCCTCCTTTCTCATCCCCTATGCACGGTCCAAGACCGGGGGTTATTCCCTCTTCATGTTCGCGGATTAACGCCGTTACATGAGAGAAAGTATTTTATTATTAATATTTTTATAAATGTCGCAGCAGGTTTTATCTACCCGGTAGATATCCTTGTATTTATCTTCGAGACGTCCGAGGCATTCTCCCTGGCAGAACCCTTCAATGACACAATCCCGGCATTCGGCAACGTTCGTGTACGTCCGCATGCCCAGGTGTTTGTACGCACTCGATTGCAGAATCCGGTCCAGGTCCGAGATGTGTCCCAGGTGCATGGCCATGAGCCGGCAGGGAAAAATATCGCCGGAAGGTTCCACGTTAATTTGATATCCGGTCGCCGCGCAACTGTCCACCACGCCATGTTCGATTCGTTTATCGGTCCGGGTTTTGCGGGTGGATAAGATCTCGATAATGGAATTGTGCCAGTAGCCGGTAACGGCGATTCCCTGACTCTTGCCGTAGAGATAGGTATCCAGTAATTTTTTGGCAATTCGTTCGGAATCGGTCCAATCGACGCCGGCGTTCTCCTGGATCCCGATGGAGACCCGAACCTCCTGAGCGCCATACGATTTACCCAGATCGATCACGACGCGATCAAAGGTTTCAAAATTTTTCCCCGTTAATGACGCCGAAATCACGTGAAGCGCCTGCTGGTCGGCCAACAGGCGCATGCCGTTCGCCTGAGCCGGGATTAGGGGATGAGCCAATTCTTTGATGCATACCGTGGTTCGGACGTTGTGCCGGGAAAGGAGCCGGGCCATTGCTTCGGTTACCGGGATGGCATTGGTGACAAGCATATACTGAATCCGGATGCCCTCATTGCGCCGCCCCTCATAATGCGCCATCAAGCGAGAGATCAGGGGCCAGTTGATCAACGGTTCCTTTCCAAAAAATTTCACAGCCAGGGTATTTCTTCCATTTTCCTTCACCTTTCGAATCAATGTATCGATGACATTGACCGCGGTTTCAAAGGACATTTCTTTATTGCTCTTTTCTTCCCTCAACTCTTTTCGTTTTCCGCCTCTCCGGTCCACCATGGCGCAAAAACAAACGCTACAATTGGAAATGCACATATCCGACACGCTTAATTGAACACCGCCGAGGAGTTGCCCCTGCATCAACAAGCGTTCCCGTTCGTCCAGCGAATATTTAATTTCCTCCCGCTCATCCCAACCGGTATCCACCAAATAATATCGGTTGTAAAACCATCGAATTTCCTGGTGATGACGCGCAGAAAATAACGAGGTTTCGCTTTTTCCCATGGGCCGGGAAAACATATCCAACACCCGCATCGCCTTATCGTTGAGAAACGAGAAATTGCCGAATAATCGGTGATAGGCAATGTTCTTTTTACCCTTATCTCTCCGGATGACGTGAAGATATTTTGAAATAATAAGCGAGTCTTTTCTCTCTCCTTCCATCTTTTGGTCCATCGTTATTCCCCTCTTGCTTTTTAAAGCACAATCACTTATAAAAAACAATAAAACTAAAAACAATAAAACAAATAAAACAAATAAAAATAATCTTTTATATATTAAAGAATATTTAAATCAAAGTCAAGGACGTTGATTCAAATTATTTTTATTTCCATTTCTTAAATTTCCAAAAGAGCATAAATCCGATAACGCTGACAATCGAGATGGCGATGACCAGCCAGAACGCGTACGGATGCCCCTGGAGCGCGATGGGAGTCACGTTCATTGAAAACAGGCTGACGATAAAGGTGGGGACCATGATCCCGATCGTAATGATATTGAGTGTCTTCATGAGGGTATTGAGGTTGTTGCCCACGATGGACGCCCGTGCATCCATCAAACCCGACAGCACATTCGAGTAAATCTCCGCTTGCCGTAAACATTGGTTGTTTTCAATGAGGAGGTCATCGAGCAGTTCCTGGTCGCTCCCGGTAATCGCGATCTTTTCGGCGTGTATCTTGAGTTTTTCGATTACCAGCGCATTGGAATGGATGGCATTCAAATAGTAGACCAGGCTTTTATTCAGGGTAAATAAATTTAAGAGCGATTTGTTTTCCATCGACGCATTGATGCGCTGTTCCAGTTCTTCGGATAATTGGTAAATGACATTCAAATGGCCCAGGAAATGGGAAATAAAGTTTTCGATAATCTTAAGAAACACATCCCGGATGTCATTGATCTTCGCAAACGGCTTGCCATTGAATAACGGGATCTCCGATTCGCTGACGATAATCAACCGGTTCGGGAAAAGAAACATGCCCACGGACGAGACTTTAAAGTGCAGACGGTCCCGATAAGAATAATTCTTAGGGTTTTTAAGAATCACGGCAATGTGTTCGGGCTCAAACTCCAGGCGGCCCTGTTCATTGGGGTCCAGGGTCGATTTCAGGGTATGCTCATCCAGTTGATAATGATCGATTAAATATTTTTTTTCGTTTTCATCGGGGTTGAACACCACCATGACAGGGGCATCGCCCGTGGCTTCAGAATTTTCCGATAGACTTTGGTTGATTAGGTTATATGTTTTAAGCATTGAATACTCCGGGAAATTTTAAAATTTTATTTTAAACGGAGCTCGCCCGAATGTCAACCCGAAAAATCAACGAATTCAACGAATTCAACGAATTGACTCAACGAGAGAAAAATTTTCCTTTGTTCTATCTCTATTTTATCTCTTTTTTATCTCTATTTACGGATCCGAATCCCGAGATCCTTTACTATCTGTCGTTATCTGTTGTTTTATTTTGGCATGATTATTGCTTTTTCTTTTTTCGAAACCAATGGATTGGTTTTTTAGGAGGTTAAACATGAAGGAGCATTTGGGTAAGCGTGCCAAAAACAAACCGAATCAATTTAATATGCATGGGGTTCTGATCGAGTTTGACGGTTGCCGTCACACCTGGTCATGGACCCGATGGGAATATGCGGAAGGATTCGGAAGGGAGCGGCATGTGGTTCGCCGAAGCGGAACCATTGAATTTATGAAGATGTTTCCGTCCGTGTTCACTGGCACCTGCGAACGCACCCCCGCCCACACCCATGAGGAGATGGACCGACTGTTGAAAAAAAACGGGGTGGATTTCATTTTCCTCTATCAGGGGTCGGTCGTTGAGGAAAGCCGATTTAAAACCGTTGAAGACGCCGAACAGTATTACGGGCTTGCCGCTTGCCCGGCCTGGAACTTAACCGCTTACTGGTTCGGTTACGATGCCCGGATGCAGACCTGGGGCATGTATGACGCGTTCACCGGGTGTCTTGCATTTACGCCCCAATCGGCCATGGCGCAACGCCAGGCGTCTCGATCCAACCGGATGTCCGTGCCGGTACAGGTCGGCGGTTATCATCCCGGGCCCACGTTTCATTAACATTCCCCAGTGGGTATTATCGTGGATATCATCCCCGAATCTTTTATTTTTTCTATCAGGGAATATTGAATATTTCGGGAATATATGTATAATGTGATTTAACTAAATTAATGGAGGTTATGAGATCATGAATAAGGTTTATAATTTCTACGCCGGACCAGCAATTCTTCCCCACGAAGTCATGAAACGGGCGCAGGAAGAATTTTTGGACTTTAACGGTATTGGTCTTTCCGTCATGGAGATCAGCCATCGTTCAAAAGATTTTGAAAACGTCATTGAGACGGCAGAGCAAAAGATTCGGAAGCTGCTGGGTGTGCCGGATAATTATTCGGTTATGTTCATCCAGGGCGGTGCCAGTCTGCAATTCGGCATGATTCCGATGAACTTACTCCAGGGCGCCAAAGCGGATTATCTGCACACCGGTTCCTGGGCATCCAAAGCCATCAGCGAAGCCAAATTGTTCGGAACGGTTAATATCGCCGGCAATTCCAAAGATAAAAATTTCAGCTATGTTCCCCCGGTCCAATTATCGCCGGATGCGGTGTATCTGCATGTCACGTCCAATGAAACGATCGGCGGTATCCAGATTCACTCCTTCCCCGAAACCGGCAATATCCCTCTCATTGCCGACATGTCTTCGGATATTTTCAGCCGGAAAATCGATGTCAGCAAATTCGGATTGATTTATGCAGGCGCTCAGAAGAATATCGGACCTTCCGGTGTCACACTGGTCATTATGCGAAACGATCTTATCGATAAATGCCCGGATAATTTAATCACCATGTTGAATTATAAAACATACCGGGAACACAAATCCTTATACAATACCCCACCCAGTTTCGGCATTTATATTGTGAAATTGGTCATGGATTGGTTGGAAGAAAAGGGCGGACTGGAAGCCATCGAAAAAATGAATGAAGAAAAGGCCGCCCTGCTTTATGACGCCATCGATCACAGCACCATGTACAAAGGCGCTGCCGAAACCAAGGACCGCTCCCGCATGAACGTCACGTTCCGGATCCTCCCCGAAGAACTGGAAAAGAAGTTCGTCAAAGAAGCAGAAGCCAATGGGTTTATCGGTTTACCCGGACACCGCAGTGTGGGCGGATGCCGCGCATCGATCTACAATGCGATGCCCATCGAAGGGATCAAGGCGTTGGTCCAGTTCATGGAAAAATTCGAAAAAGAAAATAAAAAGTAACAAAATAAAAAATTAATTTTAAATAACGCGACCTTCTGGGGCGGTTCGCTTCGCGAACCGCCCTTTTTTTATTTATCTCAAATATTTATCTCATCAAATACATTCGTTAATGCATCCCATCACATCCCCCGGTGTGCGGGCGTTTCGAAGTTGAGCCCGGTAATCGTCATCCATTAACTTTCGGGAAAGGCGGGAGAGGATCTTTAAGTGGTCATTATCCGGCGATGGGCAACGAACCGCCAATAAAAAAACCATATCGACCGGATCGCTGTCGGGCCCGTCCCATGAAATGGGAGATCGGGTTCTTAAAAAGACAATGGAATTGATGTGGATTCGGGACGATTGACAGTGGGGAATGGCGATTCCAAAACCGATATGAGTGGAATGAATGGCCTCGCGCTGCACGATGGCGTCTTCGACGTCATCGCTGTTCTCGATGCGTCCGGCAACTTCGAGCATGTTCACCGATTCGCGAATCGCTTCATCCCTGGTTTCGGCACCGGAATCCAGCACAATTAAATCCTCGGTTATCAAATCGATTCCGATTTGCGCCCGTGAAAAATCGAGGAGGCGTTCCTGGATTTGGGCCGCGGTTTTCAGGGTCACCAATTCGGAAACCAGGGCGTTGCATTCATCGGCTCTTAATTTCAGCAGCGAGGATTTAATAGACGGAATCAGATAGGACGCCAGACTGATTTCATTAAAACCCACGCCCACCCACAGAGGCAGGTAATGAAGATTTCCGGCAATTTCACCGCAGATACTCACCCACTTTCCCCGTAAATGTGCGTCTTCGGAAATCGTTTTCAAAAGGTTTAAAAAGGAAGGAAAAAGGGGCTTATAAATATTGGTTACCCGCGGATTCGAGCGATCCGCGGCAAAAAAGTATTGCGCCAGATCATTGCTTCCGATACTGAAAAAATCCACTTCCTGGCTGATGTCATTCAGCGATGCGGCGGCCGAAGGCACTTCGATCATGACCCCGATGGGTACACTGGGATTGAAGACCAGGCCTTCGCTTTCCAGTTCCATCATGAGATGATGAAGGGTCTCTTTCATGGCCAGTACTTCTTCCAGACAACTGACCATGGGAAACATCATCTTCACATTTCCAAAAGCCGACGCCCGGAGGATTGCCCGCAATTGAACGGTAATAATGTCATGGAAATCCGCATAAACCCGAATGCCCCGAGACCCTAAAAACGGGTTGGTTTCCCTGGGGATTTCCAGGTAAGGAACGGGTTTATCTCCGCCAATATCCAGGGTGCGAATGATTAAGGATCGACTTCCGGAGATGCGTGCGGCTCGCGAATAAATGTCGAATTGTTCCTCCTCGGTGGGAGGCTGGGTTCGGTTCATGAATACCATTTCGGTCCGAAACAAACCGATGGCTTCCGCACCGTTTAGGAAAGCCGATTCCAGTTCATCCAGGCTTCCGATATTGGCAGCCACTTCCAGTCGTTTTCCATCGGCGGTAACGCCCGGTTCCAGAATAAAAGGCGTTTCTTTCTCCCGCATTCGTCGATTTTTTTCCGATTCCAGATCGTAGAAACGAAGAATCGCCGGTCCGGGCGACGGAATGACCAGGCCCCGGATCGAATCCACCAGGAGGGTTTCGCCCCGATCGATTTTGTGGTGAATCCCTTCGATTCCGGTGACCATCGGAATATCGAAGGCCCGCGCCAGGATGACCGTATGGGAGTTGGTGCTGGCCTCGGCCTGAACGATGCCCTTTAGATTTTTTTTGTCCAATGAAATGAATTGAGACGGTAAGAGGTTTTCCGCTACCAGGATGGTGGGACCGGTGAAATGCACATCGACGTTTTTGGTGGGTATGCCCTCGATAATGGAAATGATCCGGTAGGAGATATCTCGAATATCCGCCAACCGTTGACGGATATAATGACTTTTACTGTTTTGTAAAACGTCGGCAAAATGGCGTTCGGTTTGAAAGACGGCTCCGGGTGCCGAGTAATTCTCCTCTGTAATGTAGGTGTCGATTTTTTGTAAGTATGATTTATCGCGAAGGATGGCCAGATGAACATTGATAATATCCCGTTCGGTCGGGTTTCGGGAAATGGAAGCCGCCGAACTCAATTCATGGGCCACCACGTCAATGGCGTTTCGAACGGCTCGTCTCTGTTCCTCGGTATCGATCGATTCCCTTTTATCATAGGACAACCGCATTTCATACGGTTCGAAGATAAAGGCATTGCCATAAACCGCGCCGTGTCCGGATCCCACGCCGCTAAAATACAGGGGATTTTCTTTTTTGATGATTTGCGGCAGCCGGATGGATTGCAATCCGCTCATCTGCGCCACAATGGCGTCTGCTTGCTCTTTTTCGCACCCGAAAAATTTCAGTTGCACCAACCGCCGCAAAGCCTCTTCGGCCTGCGCTTCGTCTTCCCCGTCAATCGTGATTTGACAGGGATCATCCCTTAAGATTTCCGAAGAGATTAACGAAAGCGAACTTTTGCAATCGGCAACCCGTGAGGTGCGTTGATTTTCCCAGGTAATCGATGAGGTAAAGCGCTCGGCTGTTTCCTGAATCTGCATGGCGGGTCTGAGATGAAGCCCATCGATCAGGGGAAATTGGAAATGGATGTGCCGGGTCATGGTATCCCCTATCCGGTGATTGTTTCAAAAATCGTTCCCGGATTTTTGATTGCTTCCTGAACCGGGACTTCAATCACTTTCAACCCATTGAACCGTTCTTTCTTTTGGACAGGAATGCCAACGGCAAAAATCACGGCTTCGGCTTGTGCAATATCCTTGCTGCTGAGCGCGTTCTCAATTCCCATTGCGCCCTGGGTTTCGACCTTGATCTCGATTCCCAGACGTTTTGCTTCTTTTTCCAGGCGTTCGGCTGCCATATAGGTATGAGCAATACCGGTCGGACAGGCGGTAACGGCAACGATCTTCATTGTTCTTCTCCTTGTACATCGGTTTGTTTTGACCATTTCCTTAATAGATTGATTAAAAGAGCCACGGTAAGGGTTCCGGCAAGGATCGCGGTCATGTAAATCAGGCGGTTATCGATGACCGGTAAGACCACGAGGCCGCCATGGGGCGCATGGTCCCCGACATTTCCCAACATCGCGATCGAGGCTCCGACCGACGAACCGACCATGATCGTCGGAATGACCCGAAACGGATCGGCAGCCGCAAACGGAATCGCCCCTTCGGTGATGCCGATCATTCCCATGCCCAGCGCAGCCAGGCCGGCTTCCCGCTCCTGCTCGCTCCAGGTGCTTCGCCTCAGGAGAGTGGCCAGTCCAAGACCCAGCGGCGGGATGCAAATCGCTGCCGCACAAGCTCCCATGATATGAAAATTCCCGTCTTTGATTAAGGCCGCACCGAAAAAGAAGGCCACTTTGTTGATCGGTCCTCCCATGTCAAACGCAATCATCGAGCCGAGAATGACGCCCAACAGGATATGATTGCCGGAATTCATGGACCGGAGCCAGCCCGAAAGCGTGGCCATGAATTCTTTGATGGGAATCCCGATGATATTAAACATAATTAAACCCACCACCAGGGATGAAAGAACCGGAATAATCAGAATGGGCATAATGGGTTTCAAATATCTCGGGAGTTTTATTTTTTTTATCCAGTACACCACGAAACCGGCGATGAAACCGGCCATCATTCCTCCGAGGAAACCGGCACCGATCTGATTGGCAATATACCCGCCGACAAAACCCGGTACCAGGCCCGGACGGTCCGCGATTCCAAAGGCAATGTACCCGGCCAGAACCGGAACCAGTAACGAAAACGCCGTGGTTCCGATATCCAAAACCAATTTCAACGACGGGGATCCGGAAAAATCGGGTCCTTTGGAAGTCATGGGCACCAGCGCAATGGCAAACGCAATCAAGATGCCGCCACAAGCCACAAACGGAATCGCATACGATACCCCGGTTAATAAATATTGCTTAACATTTTCGATTTTCATGGTTTTTTACCGCTAGGATTTTAATGGATAACCCTTGTTGTGTCAATATATTTTTCAATTACCAGGGGCTCTTTTGAAAAACCGCCCCTGGACCCCGCAAAACTTTTTGATTAAGCATTGACTAAGGATTGACATGACTATTGGTTTTTATTATTATAGGTCTTATTAAGATAGTTCGAATTAGGAATTAAAATGATCGCTGCGTTTATTTTACTTAATGTCTTCATGTTTTGGGCGTCTTATGTATTGGTTTATCGTCTCAATCATTCTTATCGTTTTCAGGATAAACATTCGGATAAAAAGTCGTTTTCCGAATGTTTGATCGCCACGTTTGTTGTTTATATTTCGCAGGTTACGTTTACGGTGCTTTTTCTGGGCGTGGTGGTTCGAAACCTGGATTTCACGTTTATTATCGCGTTAAATATAATTATTTCCGGTTTGATACTTGGGGTCTGTCGAAAACAAGCGGGTAAAGCGAGTTTGCATTTTCTCGATCATTGTCGGTCATCGGTTTGGTTTGTGATTAAATCCGGGGATGTCTTTTTATATATCATTCTGTTGTTGTTTTCGCTTCAGATGCTTTGGTTGGTGATTAAGATTTACTATTTACCGCCGGATGTATGGGATGTGTTTGCGTATCATCTTCATCCGGTGGTCGAATGGTTTCAGAAAAATATGATTCCGGGTACCATCGATACGCCGGTGGTTCGGTTGAATCGGAATCCTGCCGGACCGAAGTTGTTTCATTTCTGGCTGGTCAAATTCACCGGCGATTTGACCTGGGTGGAATTGCCGCAATTTTTTTATGGGATCCTTCTTGCACTGACGTCGTATGCATTGATGCGGAAAGTACAGGTTGCGAAAAATGCAGCCATAAAATATGCGGTTCTGATTTATTTTATTCCGCTGGTATTGATCGAATCCAGGACGTGTCAGGATCACCTGACATTAATGACCCTACTGTTGATTGCAACGCTTTATTTGGTGAACGTTGTTTTCGAAAAAGTTGAAAGACTTGAAAAAAATAATTCGCAACTCGTGTTTCTCGGTTTGTCGCTGGGCTTGCTCCTGGGTACCAAAATCAGCGGCGCTCATATTCTTGCTGTTTTTTTCCTCGCGATTTTCTTAAGCAAGGGGTTTAATTGGTCGCGGGTGAAGGAATTCATAACCGGAAATCATTTACAGATTTTATTGGGGTGCGTTGCCTTATTGACATTGGGTGCGTATTGGTATGTGAAAGACAAAGCCATATTGGGTTCTTATTTAAGTACCATTGAGCGGGTGCCGCCGGTGAAACTGGCGGCTGCCGCATTGGGGCTGGTTGTGGTTGTTCTTTTATGGGTACTGATCTATCCGAAACTTCGATCGATTTCGCGGCTTCATCTGTTTAAAAATAAACCAAATAAAAAAGTGATCATCGCGTTAATAATTGTTATCTCGGTTGTGGCGATAGCTGGAATCGTCATAAATGTCGGGTTGATCAAAACGTTTGTGATGGGGCATCACACGCCCACGCATTTTCTATCGGAGAAGAGTTTTTATGATCAGCATCCGATTCTTCGGGCGTTGAAAAGTGACTTTATGAAAAACGTTCTGGTTTTTCCTTTCCGAATCAAAGATATCGGGTTCTATATTCCGTACACGCCGGATTTTCTCGAGCAATCCGGTTTCGGTCCTCAGTTTTTCGGTTTCGGACTCATCGCTTATGCGGTGATGTTCGGTCTGATGTTTCGGAGGAAGTACCGGGACAGTATCCCGGGGTTTATGTTTATCTTTTCCGTTCTGTTATTAGGGACTTATTTCCTTTATTATTACAGTATTGCCAATTACCGGATGTTTATGTTTTTCCCTGTTTTTGGGATTATATTATGGGCGTTTCTGATTGAAAGATGGCACGTTCACAACTATGTTTTGAAATACCTGGATGTGTTGATTATTGTGATGATTCTCTTTAATGTTGCTCTCACGTCAATCGAAGGGAATCTGGAAACGCAACGATGGAAAAACATGTTTACCCTGGATAATCGCTTGGAGCGTACTACCATCAAATATTCCACTCTTTTTCAAGATGATGATTGGAAATTTATCGACAAATATATCCCCGTAGAGGAGCCCATCGGATACATCGGGTATTACGATTCATGGATTTCGCCCTATTTCGATAATCAAATGAAGCGCAGGATCGTTCATATCCGGTCATTGGATGGTTTTCATCTGGTTGATTTGGGAAATGAGCAGAGTGAGTTGGTATTGACCCCGTTATTCAAAGAGAGTTTGAAGCAGCATCGGATTCATTTTATTCATCTCAATCCGCAGGGCATTCGGCACCGCAAGGGGTTTAGTCCCATTGTCATCCGTGATCCGGATGTTTATCCGCTGACGGTCAACCTGTACTATTTTAAACCCCAAGATGGGGACGGTGTTTGACAGTGTGACAGGTAAGATGGAATTATAAAGCAATGAGAAGAGCACGATTTACTTATACTGGCGCGTTTCATCATCTGATGAATAGAGGCATCCATGGTGAAACCATTTTCGATCACCGGAGGATGTCCTCCGTGAATTTGAGGCGGAAAAAGGGATTCAGGTAAACTGTCATACGGTCAAGAACCGTCCCCATTTTTCCCATTTTTCCTTGACTAAAAATTTTACTTCCGTTATAATTTCAGGGCTCGAAAAACATAATCCGGGCAGGAGAGGAAAAAGGGAAAAAAGTACAAGAATAAATTAATAGGAGAGATTACCATGAATCTAATTCTACGTTTAAAAAAAATGCTAACCGGAGTTGACGGGAGCCCAAGATATGGGGCTGGACTCTTGTGTATCTTCTGGGTGATTTATTTGGTGTTAACCGTTACCGCTCCCTTTTATTACAGTGACTCCATCAACTGCACCATAACCGATACCAAGAGTTCATTACCGGGGGACCAGGGCTTTTACGATAAAGTGGGAGATACGATCGCAAAGGGCAAAGGGTATACCATTAATGGAAAACCCATTTGTACTTACCAAATGGGTTATCCATTATTTGTCGGTTTTCTTTATAAAATTCTGGGTCATAATTTCAAGATTGTTATTATCCTCCAATTGATAATGATATGGATCGGATTCATTATATTTTCCAGATTGTCTTTAAAGCTGAATAAAAAATTATTCTTCGTACCTCTTTTGTTTTTCATGGGGAATTATTTAATCTTGTTTTATACGTGTATGCTGTTAACGGAATGCTTAGCCTTGATCCTGGTGATTATTTCTTTTTTTCTATTATATCAAATCATCCAATCTCCTCGGGTTTGGATGATCATTCTATTGGGGCTTCTCGTGGGTTATCTGGCATTGGTAAGACCTCAATTTGAAGCCTTCCCGTTTCTGATGTTAATCGTTGCGGCTTTATCCCTCTTCAAACGAAAATTCAAGTTATTTAAACATATTATCATCTTCTTTTTGGCGTCTATTATAGTGTTTGGACCGGTATTATTGAGAAATCATAAAGAATTCGGATTTTACCGGCTGAGTCTGAGTGGGGGCATCGCTTTTCTTATCGGGACCAATCCTGCGCATGATGGGGAATACACGGAATTTCCGGTAATCGTAAAAGATCTTAATTTAAAAGATTATGAAAAAATGGACTTAGGCGATACGTCAGCAGATAAGGTTAAACAAATCGATGATTATTTATTTAATAAAGGACTGGAAAATTTCAAAAAAAAACCATTGACAGTGCTATCGATCATGTGCAAAAATGTTACCCGGCTGATATTCGGATTTCCACATAAAACCCGTGAACAGTCGTTACCCCGCACCCTATTAATGGTATTGAACATTTTGGCCTTTATTTCAATGCTAATCGGTTTGTATTTATTTATAAGTAAACGGTTGGATTGTGACAGTAAAACCAGGACATTCTTAATCTTTTGCTATTCTTTCATTTTTTGTTATATCGCGCTTTCATGTTTCTTTTGGTCCGATCTCCGGTACGGGATTTACCCGGTCATCATGATTTACCTGGTCAGTCCGGTGGCCTTTCACATTCGCAAAACAACGAACAAGCATAACTGAAACATCGCATAGACGATTTTTTTTTGGACTCGATTATGATATACTTGAAAAATGATTCAAGGTATCATTTTCGACATTAAACGATTTTCAATCAACGATGGTCCGGGCATCCGGACAACGGTTTTCTTCAAAGGCTGTTCGCTAAGATGTGCCTGGTGCCACAATCCGGAAAGTCAGTCGCATCTTCCGCAAAAAGCAGGCGACAAAAAACTCATCGGCGACGAAAAACGGGTCGATGAGGTGATGTTCGAAATTGAAAAAGAAATCGTTTTTTATGACCAATCGGGTGGCGGGGTGACGTTTTCCGGCGGTGAACCGCTGGAACAACCGCGTTTTCTCGGCGCGCTTCTGGACGCGTGTCGGACACGCGATATTCATACGGCCATCGATACATCCGGAAACATCTCCCCTGATGTGTTTAACCCATTCATCGATCGCACCGATCTCTTTCTCTATGATCTGAAAATAATGGATGAACACCTGCATATCGCGTGCACGGGTGTTTCCAATACACACATTCTCAAAAACCTTCAGACGCTTTCCCAAAAGAACAAACCGACCATCATCCGGTTTCCTGTGATCCCCGGTTTTACCGATGGGGATGATAATATTCAAGCCATTGGCGACTATGTCTCTTCGCTTCAGAATATTCGAAATATTCACGAAATCAATCTGATCCCTTATCATCGAACCGGAGAAGCGAAATACAAACGCCTGAATATGACATACAACATGGTGCATGTGTTACCGCCTTCCGAGGAACGAAAGAACGATATCGAAAATCTGTTCCGAACGTTTACGAAAAATATCGACATTAAATGGATTTAGGAGTATCATTGACGCATGAACGAACGAATTCGACGACTACGAGAACAAAGTTTAAATGCGGTTAACCGAATCTGTCCCGAACGGGCAAAACTGATCACCGAGTTTTATCAATGTCCCGAAGCCATGAACGTTTCCGAACCCATCAAACGCGCGCGGGCCTTTTCCTACCTGATGGAACACAAAACCATCTGCATTAACCCGGATGAACTCATCGTGGGTGAACGCGGTTCCGAGCCCAAAGCCACGCCGACGTATCCGGAAATCTGCATTCATTCGCTGGAAGATCTGGATATTTTAAACGGAAGAGAAAAGATTCCGTTTGCCGTGGATGAGGACACCCGCCGCTTATTCCAGGAACACTTTATCCCTTTCTGGACCAACAAGAGTCTGCGGGAACGCATTTTTCATGCGCTTCCCGATGAATGGATCCAGGCTTATGAAGCGGGAATCTTTACCGAATTTCTGGAACAGCGACCGCCGGGTCATACGGTGTTGGGCGATAAGATATATCGGAAAGGGTTTCTGGATTTAAAAGAAGAGATCGATCGACAGATCGATTCTCTGGATTTCACCAATGATCCGGAAGCTCTCGACAAAAAAGAAGAATTGGAAGCCATGCGCATGGCTGCGGATGGCCTGATCCGATTGGCCGAACGCCATGCCGAAAAGCTTCGGGAACTGGCCGAGAGGGAAACCGATTCCAAGCGTAAACACGAACTGGAACACATGGCCGCGATTTGTTCTCATGTGCCGGCGCATGCACCGCGAACGTTTCATGAAGCCCTCCAGTACTACTGGTTCGTGCATCTGGGCGTGGTCACCGAAACCAATCCCTGGGATTCGTTCAATCCGGGGCGACTCGACCAGCATTTGTATCCGTTCTATAAACGGGAAACGGAACAGGGAACCCTGACCGAAGACCGAGCCCGGGAACTCCTGGAAGCGTTCTGGGTGAAGTTCAACAACCACCCGTCTCCACCCAAAGTCGGTGTCACTGCCAAAGAAAGTAATACGTACACGGATTTTTGTTTAATCAATGTCGGCGGTGTCAAGCCTGACGGCTCGGATGCGGTCAATGACCTCTCCTACCTCATCCTTGATGTGATCGAAGACATGCGGTTGCTTCAACCCAGTTCCATGGTTCAGATCAGCAAGAAGAACCCGGACCGGTTTCTCAAACGCGCATTAAAAATCGTGAAAACCGGGTTCGGTCAACCGTCTATTTTTAATACCGATGCCATTATCCAGGAATTGACCCGACAGGGGAAATCCATTACCGATGCCCGAAAAGGCGGTGCGTCCGGTTGCGTGGAAAGCGGTGCATTCGGTACCGAATGTTATATCCTCTCCGGATACTTCAACCTGACCAAGATTCTGGAAATCACGCTTCACAATGGAACCGATCCCCGCACCGGAAAAAAAATCGGAATCGAAACCGGTTCCGTCGAAAGTTTTCACTCGTTCGACGAGGTGATGGCTGCATATCAAAAGCAACTGGAGCATTTTATTCATATTAAAATAAAGGGTAATAACCTCATTTCGCGGATTTATGCCAAATACCTGCCGGTGCCTTTGCTGTCCCTGCTGATCGATGATTGCATCACCAAAGGCAAAGATTACAATAACGGTGGCGCTCGGTACAATTCCCGTTACATCCAGGGTGTGGGTATCGCCAGTGTGACCGATTCGCTGGCTGCGCTCAAATTTCATGTCTTTGACAAAAAGAATATCCCATTCGCCGATATGATGCACGCGTTGGCTGCGGATTTTGACGGATACGACCAACTCCGCCAGGAACTGGTCAACCATACGCCCAAATACGGGAATGACGAGGACGACGCCGATGATCTCATGAAAGAGGTTTTTGAAATGTTTTACAATGCCGTTGAAGGAAAACCCGCCGGATGCGGGGGCATGCATCATATCATGATGCTTCCCACCACCTGCCATGTATACTTTGGCAGTGTCACCGGCGCCATGCCCGACGGTCGAAAAACCGGTAAACCGCTTTCCGAAGGGATCTCCCCTGTTCAGGGTGCAGACCGCAACGGTCCGACCTCAGTCATTAAATCGGCTTCCAAAATGGATCACCTGCGAACCGGCGGCACGTTACTCAATCAGAAATTCACGCCTCAACTTCTCAAAGACGACACGGGATTGACCAATCTTCTGCATTTGATCCGGTCGTATTTTAAAATGGACGGTCACCATGTGCAGTTCAACGTCATTGACGCGGATACGCTTCGAAAAGCCCAGGATTCCCCTGACGAATACCGCGGACTGATCGTTCGCGTGGCCGGATACTCGGATTACTTCGTGGACCTGACCCGCGACCTCCAGGACGAAATCATCCAACGCACCGAACATGATGGGTTTTAATTAGCCTCCGGTTCGGGCAGACACGCGGGTCTGCCCCTACGAAGAGTAAGAATATACACCATTGAATTGAATCCATACATCTGATACAATTTAATCTTAAATTTGAAAAGGAGCCACTCATGAAACGGAAACGTTTTTTACTTTTTATCGCTGTGTTATTGACTTTCCAAATGATATCCCTGGCCAGTACTCTCAACGGCGTGGTCATGGATACAAACCATCAGCCCATCGATCACGTCACGATTACGATCCTGAGTCGAGGCGAAAGTGTCACTTATTCGGATGCCAATGGAAAGTTTAGTATCAATTTTCGTGAAGGCACAGAAAAAGCCACCCTGTTGTTTGAAAAGGATGGTTTCTCTCCTGAAAATAAAGATCTGGATCTGAACCAATTACCGGAAAAACTGGAAATCATTTTAACTCCGATAAAATAATCAAAAATCAAAATAAACAAAATAAAGAAAGGAGTTGAACGAAACCGATACGTTTGATATAATTTCTCCTGAAATATCTAGGGAAATTTTCCTCCTTCCCTAAAACTCAAAAGTAAGGAGCGATTCATGAATTCAAAACGTTTTATGGTTTTTATCTTCCTCTTTTTATTTCTCCAAATTATTTCCCTGGCTAAAACCATCGACGGCCAGGTCATTGATACGAACCGGCATCCCCTCGATAAAGTAAAAATTACCATTTTAAACATGGGGGAAAGTACCGTGTTTACCGATGAGAATGGAAGGTTTAATCTCGATTTTCGTGAAGGAATGGAAAAAGCCACAATTACTTTCGAAAAGGATGGATTCTTTTCCGAGAAGCGGGATTTAAACCTGAAGCAGGAACAAAAACCCCTCGTTGTTATTTTATCTCCCACGCAAGCCTTTAAAGAAACCGTTACCGTGAATGCGGAACGCATTCAGGGCGAATTGGTCAATACCCCATCTGCGGTTTCTTTGATCGGAGAAAGCGAACTGGAAACGATTCCTCGCTCGGTCGGTGCCGAAGAAGCATTACGGGGTGTTCCGGGCGTTAAAGTCGATAACCAGGCCAATGGCGAACGCGTGCATATCTCCATTCGCGGCCAGGGCATCTTATCCGAACGCGGGATCCGCGGGATCCAGGTGCTTCTCGATGGTATTCCGCTAAATGATCCGACCGGCTTTGCACCCGATCTCTTTGATGTCGATTGGGCCACGGTCAATAAAATCGAAGTGCTTCGCGGACCTTCCGCTTCCTTATACGGCGGCGGTTCCGCCGGCGGCGTCATCAATATCGGCACCCGAAACGGCGGTCCGAATCCGTTGAATAGTATCTTGCAAGGGTTTATCGGATCCAATGGGTTCTGGAAAACCCTCGGCGAAGCTTCCGGAAAAACAGATAACATCGATTATCGCGTGACCGCTTCCCGAACCATGGGCGACGGATACCGCGTCCATACCAAATTTTGGGCCAATAACGTCACCGGTAAACTGAACTGGCAACCTTCTTCCAACTTCCACTTACACACGATTGTAATCGGAACCGGTTTTTTCAATGAAAACGCCGAAGGCCTAAACCTCACCTGGTTGAGTCAGGATCGCCGCATGGCGAACCCGGACGCCATTACGTTTAATGAGTATCAAAAAACGCGGCGAATGACCGGCGGTGTCAACGGGCAATGGGAATTGAATAAAAACCAGTCCCTGAATTTTACCGTTTATTTCCGGCGTACGCTGTATGATGAATCCGTGCCATCCTCCGTGCAGCACCGCACGTATCAAACCCCCGGATCATCGCTTCAATACCAACTCCGTCTCGGTGAAGGATGCATGCGAAACCTCATCAGTGTCGGGATCGATTCCGATTGGCAGAAAATCGACGATTACCGCCATCCCAACCTGGGACTTGCCGTCGAAGGTCCGGGATTACTCTCCGATCAACTGATCAAACAACATCGCCTCGGTATTTATGTGATCGATCGCATTGAATTCGGAACCCATTGGTCGCTTTTTTTCAATGCCCGTCATGACCGAATCACCAATAAACTCGACGATTTCCTGAAAGCCAATGGCCTGGATCTCTCCGGAGAAATGAACTTCAACAAAACCACCGGACGCGTGGGCATCACCTTTAATCCCAGTGCCGAATTGGGATTTTATGCCAGTTGGGGTCAGGGATTTTTACCGCCCGCAACCGAAGAACTGTATGCCAATCCCAATGCCCTGGGCGGTTTTAATTTACAATTAAGACCCGCCACCTCTCATGGATTCGAATTTGGGGTTCGCGGCACTGTGGAGAAACGATTCGTTTATGATGTGACCGTGTTTAATTTGATCACCCACAATGATTTTGAACGATACCGGATCACTGCCAGACCGCTGGAAACCTTTTACGGCAATGCCGGAAACAGTCGACGCTGGGGATTGGAAACCATGGTCAACTGGATGCCCGTGGATCCCCTTTCCATCTCCGTCGCGTATACGTATTCGGATTTCAAGTATACCAAATACGAAAGCAAAGTCTATTCCGGTAATCTGGTAGGAAACCGTTTACCCAATTGTCCCGTTCACATGGCGACTGTGGATATCAGTTACCGGTTGGGCCGGAATTGGTATTTCGGTATCGGAGAAGACTTTCAATCCAAGGCTTATATCGATCCTACCAACAAGGCGAGTATCGATGGTTTTGGATTATTGAGTGCGCGGCTGGCGTATATGTTTCAGATCGGAAAATTTCAGGGTGAAATTTTCGCCACCGGACGAAATTTAACCAATAAAAAATACATTGCGTTTACCGAGCCTGATCCGGATGGAAATTCGTATCAGCCCGGTCCCGAAAGAGAAGTCTTTGCCGGGATTCAACTCACGTTCTAAATTCTTTTCTCATTCATAAACAAGGGGCAGACTGGCGTCTGCCCCTTTCTTCTTTTTCAATCCCAAACCCAAATAACCAATCAATCCAACCGAATCATCAAGACTGTCACTTTTTTCGCTATTTACTTCCCTATGGCCTTCTGATAAGATCGACTTTTAAACCTAAAATTTCAGGAGGAATCAAAAAGATGACTAAAAAAAAATGTTTCTCAGTTTTATTTGTTATTTTAATGTTGTTTGTAACGCTTGGGGCGATGGCTGATGATCCGAAAAATGAAGATCCGGAAGCCCGGCGAAGTGAACTTACCGCTAAGACCGCGCCAGGCATGAGTGATTTACAAGGGACCGAAGCCCCAACGATTACGTTTTATGGAATTTTAGCAGGTGCTAATAACACAGGAGGTTATAATACTTTTATTGGTACGAGTGCCGGTGAGGCAAATACAAACGGGCATGATAATAATTTCCTCGGATGTTATTCCGGATATGGAAACACCACGGGGCATAATAACATTTATATCGGCTCTCATACCGGACAAATAGGCACCGGCGGAGTCTATAATGTGGTGCTCGGAAATTATGCCGGCAATAGTATAGGCTCAAGTCACGACAATACCTTAATCGGAAGCCTTGCCGGATATTCCATTTCGAGCGGAAACTATAATACTTTTGTCGGGAGTTATGCCGGAACGGATAATGATTCAGGATACGACAATACCTTTGTCGGTTATTACTCGGGGAGTTACAATTCCGCCGGATATCAAAATACGTTCCTGGGAAAAAATTCGGGATACCTTCAAGATGGGGGAAATGGAAATACGTTTATCGGGTATAATGCCGGAAATAGAAATCAGAATGGCATTCGGAATGTATTCCTGGGTGCCGACGCAGGGTACTATGAAACCGGCTCCAATAAACTCTATATCTCCAATTCCAATACGGATACGCCTCTGATATACGGTGAATTTGACAATTCTATTCTTAAAATAACCGGCAAATTAGGAATTGGGAGAACGCCTTCATACCCTATTCACATGTCCAGCGGTGCGTATTGCTCCGTGGGTGGAACCTGGACCAATGCCTCCAGTCGAAGCCTGAAGGAAAATATCCGGGATCTTTCCTCAATGGAAGCACTCGACACATTAAAACACCTCAATCCCGTCAAGTATAATTATAAGGTCGATAAAACCGACAAACACGTGGGTTTTATCGCCGAAGACGTACCCGAACTCGTAGCCACCGCAGATCGGAAAGGACTCAGTGCCATGGATGTCACTGCGGTTTTAACCAAAGTCGTTCAGGAGCAGCAGAACATGATCCAGGCTCAACAGAAGAGTATATCCGATCTCAAAACGATGATATCCGATCTGAAAGAACAATTGTCGAAAATTGGAAATAAATAAGGATCTTAAATAATTTCAGGAGGAATAAAAAAGATGACTCAAAAAAGATGTTTGTCAGTTTTGTTTGGTTTTTTATTGTTGTTTACCACCTTTTGGGTAATGGCCGATGAACCCAAAAATGAGGAGCCGGACAATATTCACCATGCTCTGGCCAACCCTCACACGACAACGGGACTTAGCGATTTGCAAGGCTTAGAAGATACCTGGAATACATTTTATGGTTATCAGGCCGGTATTGTTAATAACGGAACCTTTAACTCCAATAGTTTTTTTGGTGCCAAAGCCGGGTTTTCCAACACGACGGGATACTACAACTCCTTTCTCGGATATAATGCCGGATATTCCAATACGACGGGATATTACAATACGTTTGTCGGCCAATGGGCAGGAAGAAATAATACCACTGGCTATCTCAATGTCTTTGTCGGTAATGACGCAGGATCTGACAGTTTGGGTAATTATAATACCTTTCTTGGCGGCGAATCCGGAGCGAGCACGACCACAGGAAATTACAATACGTTTATCGGCGCATACAGCGGGGAGTTCAACACGACCGGAATTGGCAATTTATTTGCCGGACATGATGCGGGACTAAGAAATACCACCGGAAGCCGAAATACCTATCTCGGTCAATACGCCGGCTATAACAACACCGAAGGTAATTACAATGTATTCCTCGGTTATCAGGCCGGTTATAATGAGTTGGGCTCCAATAAACTCTATATCGCGAATGCGAGTGGCGCGCCCCTGATATACGGCGAATTTGACACTGACATCGTTAAAATTAATGGATATCTGGGGATCGGCATTACTCCACTTAACCCCCTGCACATGGCCAGTGGCGCCTTCTGCTCCGCGGGTGGAGTCTGGACCAATGCCTCCAGCCGAAGCTTGAAAGAAAACATCCGGGATCTTTCCTCGATGGAAGCACTCGATACGTTAAAACACCTCAATCCCGTCAAGTATAATTACAAGGTCGATAAAACCGACAAACACGTCGGGTTTATTGCCGAAGATGTGCCCGAACTTGTAGCCACCGCAGATCGAAAAGGGCTCAGTGCCATGGATGTGACTGCGGTTTTAACCAAAGTCCTTCAGGAGCAACAGAAAACGATTTCCGATCTCAAAGAGATCATTTCCGATTTGAAAGAGCGTTTGTCAAAGATTGAAAAAAATAACTAATAAGTATTAAAACCAATCCGAATGGGCGCATGTTCATGCGCCCATTTTGGAAATCGATCAAACAACGATTTATTCCCCTTATTTCCATCACGCGATAGTTGACAATTGTACCTACTTGTATTATGCTGAGTATAAGACAGGAGGTTTACCGTGCTGATTGCCAACCCCATTTATGATACGGTATTTAAATACTTGATGGAAAATTTGGATATCGCCAGAGGAATTATCTCGACCATTATCGATGAAGACATCCAATATCTGGATTTCAAAGCCCAGGAAAACATTAAAAAAATAAATGAGGGTAATCCCCTGCTGGTTTCCTACCATCTGGACTTTATCGCTCGAATCAGACAGAAAAACGGTTCGTATAAAACCGTGTTGATCGAACTGCAAAAAACCAATATCGCCTATGATATCATGCGGTTCCGAAAATACCTCGGTGAAGAATACCGAAAAGAAGACGAAGTCATCATCATCGATGGGAAAGTGTCAAGGGAACCGCTGCCGATTGTCACCATCTATTTTCTGGGTTTCGTTCTCTCGAAAACCCTTCCGGCAGTCATCAAAGTAAACCGAGATTATATCGATGTGTTAGACGGAAAACCGATCAACGAACGGAATGATTTTATCGAATGTTTAACCCATGATTCTTTTATCATCCAGATTCCTGCACTTCATTTGCATTTGAGAAACCGGTTGGAATATATCTTATCGTTTTTTATGCAAGAGAATTTTATCGATAAGGAGCATCATTTAAAGGTTTACGATCATCCAACCGATGATGAATTGGTAAAGCAAATATTAAAGCGACTGGGGATGGCTGCGGCGGATAAAGAATTGCACCGGCAATTGGAGTTGGAAGAGATGGCGGAACGGGAATACAAAAATGGGGTTCAAAAAG